>JANWKP010000239.1 GCA_025451315.1 Nitrososphaerales archaeon
AATGTGTTCTTGCGGAATATGAAAAGATAAAGCGAATTACTATTCCTCTAGATGAAAATCATTTGCTTTATATAACTACTGAAGTTGGTTGTGACGCTCATAACCTTATTGACAAGGTTAGAAAATTGTAAATTCTAAAGAAATAATAAAAAAATATATAAGAAATATATACGACTAATTAAAACAAAATTAAAATTTATTTTTCTAAAACAAAAGAATCTTTAGGCATTAAAAAGGCAAATAAAAATATAATTTGAAAATATTTTTATTAGTAATATTCAATAACCTTAATAATGGCTAACAAGGTTGTCTTATATACAATACTTTTGAATCTATTGGGTAACCTTTTAATCTTGTATCAAGAAAATCAACAAATTTCTTGATGTTATCAACATCTCTACCACATTACTTTATCTTGCTGCCGAGCTCAATTGCACATTCCCTCATAACCGTAAATGGTAAAGCTGTTGATGGAATTGAATTAGATAAATTGTACAAACCGAACAATACAAGAATAATACCAAAAAAATAACAAACAATTTTTACAGCTTCAAAAAACTAAAATAAAATAAAAAAAGTGTTAAAAGATTGATTATTATTATCTACCTAAAGTATAGACAATATTCACAGTTGTAGAAACTTCTTCTTCCCCTGCTAGAATTGGAGTAGCAGATTCACCATCAAAACCACTAGATTTTGAATAGATTGGTACAGGTAATGGTGGCAAACTTACTTCTCCAACTGTAATGGATTTGATTCCCGCAACATGTAATCCAGCTGCACTAGCAACTATATCAGCCTTCGATTTAGCGTTAGCAACTGCTTCTTTTAACAAATTGTTATTTACATCTTGTAACTTCTTTTCAGACACGGCAAAAGTAATATCATTAACGGTGTTGGCACCTGCCTGTACAGCACGATCGACCCATTGAGAAACATTAGCTACATGATAGCTTTCGATTTGAATAGAGTTTGATACTGTGAAACCTATCAATATCCCTCTATCTCCATATTGGGTATAATTGTAGTTAGGAGTAATAGTAAACGAAGAAGTTCTTGTTTCATTTTGTTGCACGCCTGATTCTTTTAATGCATTAATTACCTTATTCATCAATTTAGAATTTGATTGTAAAGCTTTCTCTGCAGTTTTATTTATTGTATCTACACCTAATGATAGGATAACTTTATCTCCCTTTGTATTAGTAGAGGCTGATCCCGTTACAAATATTGTATTATTTAATGAATCTAAAGAGTCTAATTGGGCCTGAACCATAAAAGTACTATGAAATGTGCCAAATAAGATGATTGAAGGAGCTAACATAGCAATTATAATCATGGTCTTCATTTCAATGAGAGTTTTTTGTGTATTTGACTTTTGCATATATTTATTGCTGTTAAATGAAAATAATAAAGATTATGTTTAAGTCTGCTTCTAATAGCGTTCATTAACTATTTCTTGAAACTTATATTTAAGAAATTGTTCTGCTATAACATTAAAATTTATAACTAGTCATAGGTATTGGTTATTTGTATTGATATAATTTTTGTATTAGTCTGACATGTGATGGTTACACATTGTATACATTACTAATAAGTGGAGATGAATAATTTGAGATAATTTAATCCGTTAGTTATTTTATAACCATATCCATATGCCAATAAATCATCCATAATATAATAAATAATAATTAAAGGAGAAAACTTAGTTAATATAATAAACCACACAACATAGATGAGTACAACTAATAATAGTAGTAGAACAATGGTTATTGAGCGAATATTTATTTTGTTTCTATCAATACCTTTTAGACAATAAAATATTTAATGAATAGAGAGATAATCTTTAAAAAAACAAATCTAACTTACTAAATATTATATAAAAATAAAAAAATACTTCTGCTATAGTATAAATATACTATATTTAGTTTGATTCAGAAGTTGGCTCGGGTTGAGGTTCTGGCTCTGATTGTGGACCAGGTTCAGGATTAGGAGCTGGATCTGGATCAACAACTTCTAATTGAATTAGATCTAAATTCATCATTAATAAATCAACAACATATTTTATATAACTTTACAAAATTAAGCTAATTTAATTAATCTTCATCCCCTACTACCATACTGGTGCAATGACAATAGAGTAGAATTCCCATACATATATGATGGATATTTTTTCTTGACAGATTATTAATATTATTTGATAAAGGCTTTGTAAACTCTCGGTTGATTAATCAAAAAATAGAGTTGTAAAAATTCGGTCGATTTATTCCATAAATTGAGGACAATTACAGTCCATACATTTATTGTCTCCAATATAACCTACACCATAAACATGATTCTGTCTTAGATGAGAACACCTTTTACATATATCAAATTCCTTCATTAGTCAAATAATTGCTAGAAAAAATATAAGGATTGTTAAAAAGATAGAAAAACTTAAGCTTGACCTGAGCTATTATTGAATCATTAATATTAAGATAGTTATTCATCAACCGACTTTTAACACCTTCATTTTAACGAAGAATCAACCGAGGACTTGACAAAGTCTAATAAATCTCATTTTGCACCTTGTTCTTCAGGTTCGTCGAATAGATAATTAGTTTTTGCAACAATATTTTTATCTTCCTTATACTTTATAGAAATAACATTTTATCATTTGAGATAATCTCATACTCTTAACCTACATTGTCTAACGATACACAATATAATCTGCTTATTTTTCTATCTGGATATCAATTATTTTAAATTGATTTTTCATTAGTTGTTTGGAAGTATTAGATAGACCTATGCAATCTTTAACAATCTGTAATAATCTAGTTATAGAAATAGGTTTATCTAGAAAAGTAAATTTAGAAGCATCGAATTCTATATGATCATATACAGATATTAAAATAGTATTTATTAAGCATATAACGATTCAATATCTCATTTCATATTGTTTTTAACTTTGTATTATCTACTAACAATATTATCTTTTACTTTTTTATATACTGTATGAAATGAATAGGAAATATTAATAAATATTTGTAAAAACTATAGTCCTAGTAAATATAAAGTAATTAATTTCCTAATACTAGGTAACAAAATACTTTTAAATAAATTAATTATAAACAGTCATTAACTATTTCATCGTTTCCAAAATAAAGAGCATTCGCTCTTAAAGTAAATAATGGATCATCAAACAATTGCACTATCTCATACAGTCGGATCAGATCCAATTTTCACAAGCATTTTGCCAAAGTTTTCTCCTTGAAAAAGTCCAAGAAAAGCTTTCGGTGCATTCTCTATACCTTCTACCACGGTTTCCTTCCACTTGATCTTTCCTTCACTAACCCATTTGGCCATAGAAGCATAAAACTCATTTAGCATATCATAATAATCTCTTACAATAAATCCTTGAAGCTTGAGTCGATTGGTTATAGCCAAGAAGAGGTTGGATGGACCAAGAATTGGAGAATTAGAGTTGTATTGTGATATCATACCACAAAGTACAATTCTGCCAAATGTTTTCATATTATCAAGGGCTGCTTCTAAATGTTTTCCACCTACGTTATCAAAGTAAACATTAATTTTATCAGGACAGATCTTTAAAAGTTCAGTAGAGATATCACCCACCTGCTTGTAATTAAAGGCATAATCTATCCCTGCTTGGTCAACTAACCACTTTACTTTCTCTTCTGAACCAGCACTTCCAATAACACGACAACCTTTGATCTTTGCAATTTGACATACTATAGAACCTACTGCTCCTGATGCTGCTGAAACAAATACAACTTCATTATCCTTAAGTTCACCAATCTTTAATAGCCCAACATATGCCGTAAGACCTGTCATACCAAATGTTCCAAGAAATGATTGAATTGGAGAAATCTTTTGGTTAACTTTAATGATATCTAAACCATTGGACAACCAATATTCACGCCAACCACACATTCCTAAGACATAATCACCTACAGCAAACTGGTTATTTTTTGATGCTATAACCTGACCTATACAGGCTCCTTCCAGCGGTTGACCTAATTTAAAAGGAGGTATATAGCTGTTACCTTCTTTCCTCATGCGACCACGCATATATGGATCCACAGACATCCAAATGTTTCGTACCAAGAATTCTCCGTCTTTTGTTGGATCTGGAATCTCAACTTGAACAAGTTTAAAATTGTTATTTGTTGGCAGTCCTACAGGATATTCAGTAAGACAAATTTCTCTGCTAACCTTTGTTACAACCATAACATCCTTGCAAGGAAGCAAGTTAAATGAATTTTGTATGTATAACTTGTGATTTTAAAGTGATTTTCGATTGATTGGTTCTATACTGTATGTATACTGTATGTATGCTGTACAAAATATTCAAACTAAACTAAATGAGTATGCCCAAATTTTATCATCTATTTTTAGGTTTGAAAAATAAAGGTAAATGTGACAATCCAAGTAAAAAAGAACTTTTGAGTGGACTAACTTTTGTATATAGATTTTGTCTATCACTATTATCAAAATTTAACTGAAGATTCTCAAATCTTTCAAGAATTACTCTTAATGCTATTTGTCCTTCAAGCCTAGCTAAAGGAGCTCCTAAACAAAAATGGATTCCATTTCCAAAACCCAAATGACGTAAGTTTTTACGAGTAATATCGAATCGTTCAGGATCTGTAAATACTGATTCATCATGATTGGCAGAACCCAGAAATAATGTAATTCCTTGACCTTTCTGTATTTTTTGTTCGACTTTGTCTCCTATTCTTGCCCCAGATAAAGTTACATCAGCATTTGCAATACGGAATAAGAATTGTACGGGGGACCGATAACGTAAAGTCTCTTCTATAGCAGGTTTAATTAGGGAATTTTGATTTTCTTGTAATCGTTTAAATTCTTGAGGATTTTCAAGTAATGAGAAAACCAAGTTTCCTATCAAATTAACTGTGGTAACATGTCCTGCATTTAAAAGGAGACTACAAAAACTAAGTATTTCTTTTTCGGATAAAGAATGTCCATCTACTTGAGCTCTAATGATATGACTGATAAGATCATTGGTTGGTATTTTCTTTTTTTTCTCTATTAATTTACTAAAATAAACGTCCATATCAACAACAGTTTTGTCTGCCTTTCTAATGGAATCAATATCACTCTCATTAGTAATTTCAAGGCTAACTATATCATCTGCCCACTGACGAAAAGTATCATGATCTTCAGATGGCACTCCCAGTAGTTCTGCAATTACGGTTGCAGGTAATGGATAAGCAAAATCCGTAACTAAATCCATGGTATTATTATTACCTTTTTCAATAATGTTATCGATTAGCGTATTTGCAATATTTTTAATACGTGGTTCTAATTTGGATATTTCTATGGGGACAAATAACGTATCAACGATACTACGCAACTTTCTATGATATGGAGGATCTGAGTTTAAAAGGCTAGGACGATTAAGATTTTCTTGATATTCTTCGGGTATTTGAAATGGTCCGAATTTAGATGAAAATTTTATAGGATCTCTTAATATTTTTTCGATATCACTATAACGATATAATCCCCATTGTTTATTTCCTTCATCAAATGCAATAGGATTGTTTTTTCTCATTAATGAGTAAAATTCAAAAGGAGAAAATCTTTGTTCTACTGGAGGATATATATTCATGTATTCTAGGTATAAAACATGAAATTTATGCTTTCTTTCTTGACATCTAGTAGACCGAACTTTATTGAAATAGGATTCAATAGAATTGGTTGGAAGAGATGAAGTAATATTATTAACTTTGTATCATTTTTCAAGCAATAACAATGCATTTCAATTATTTTCACATTTTTGTTTATATCTAACTTTATTTGTTCATTAGAAACCCATTTTTCGAGTAATTGAACTAGATATGATTACATATTGATAACTGTAAAATTAACTGGAAAAAATAACCTTCATTGTAAAATTGCGGGGTAGGACACTCCCTCTGCTTTTTTAGATTTTATCATTATCATTATTTTTATCTACTATAAAAGAAACTATATTCCAATCAATCACACTATTCTTTCATATATTAAAATGCATCTGTAAAAAAGAAAACGAGAACCAATAAATTAAATAACAAAAATAAACATATTAGATTTAAAATATTATTAATACTGGTCTTTATTTAAATTATATTTTCCATCGTGTCATGTACCAACATCTTTTCACAAAACTAGTGATATCATCTTTACCATCTTGTTTCAAACATTCCTTCTTTTGTTTATATCTAACAGTTACAACATATTATTATTCTGCTACCATGTTAAGTCTAAACAATAACAAAAGAATTGAAAGAATAATATAAATTAAATATTTTGAATTTATCAATAATTTAAAGTTTCGACAAGGTATTCACGACAGGTGAGTGCAGATCCGGTTCTTGACCTGTATGATTGCAACTATACTTTTACTCCCTTGCAATTTAAAAACTATGCTTTGAATAGTTTGCTCGTGAGTAAATTAGATAAAATATTAGGTGATAAAGATGCGGTGGCTAACATCGCGGTAAAAAGTTTGAAGGTCGCTAAGAAATTCTATGAAGACACGTTAGGGCTGATACAGGTTGGGGCTGAAGATGAGGAACTGATAGCATTCAAAAGTGGAGATACCACGATTTATATTTATCAGTCGCAGAATGCAGGGACCAACCAGGCCACAGCCGTAACGTGGGTAGTCGGCGAGGATATTGAAGATATCGTTCAGAAGCTCAAGGCTAAGAACGTCACGTTCGAACACTATGACATGCCTGATATGACAAGGAAGGGCGATATCCACGTTTTTGGTAACATGAAGGTAGCTTGGTTCAAAGACCCTGATGGTAACATCCTAAACATTACTAATCTATAGAGGGTCAGCATCCCATAAGCCTCGTAGGTATGTGAATTGTTTTTGTTTTTGAGGTCTATTTTTTAGATGAGAATACTTACGTTAATGGGATTGAGTTGTCGTTGAAAGAAATGTTTGTAATACTTTATTGATTTTATCGGGTATCGAGCGAATATACATGATCAGCATATTTTATTTATACGAGCCAAGCTCCAGGAATTTTTCCTACAATAATCAAAGAATAGCTGTTGGTACAGTATTATTATCGGTTTCAGTTAGGAATAAACTAAAGTATATTCTACACTTCGTCAATGGTTGTCATCTGAATTCTATTCCTTGACTTCTCTGATGGATTGCAACTAACTATACTATTGCTCCTTTACCAACTTTTCTGCTATATGAGTATAGAGTATTTTCATGAATGAATCAAGATTAAGTTCATAAAATATTAACTTAATTAATTATGTTAAACCTTCAACTATAGTCGAGACGAATCTACGAGCTATTGAACCATCCGAATCAAAATTGGGATTGAATATAGTAATATCCATCCCAATAGTACGACCTGAGGAAACTATAATCTTCAAAAGCTCACTTAGTTCAGAGAAACTTAAACCATCATTTAAACGATAATCTACTGCTGGCATGATTGAGTCATCTAATACATCAGCATCGAGATGGATCCAAAATCCAAGTAGTTCATCATGTTGCAAAAGATTCTTAACAGCCTCTAACGCAGCAGTAGTAATTCCTACTTTTTTCACATAGGTAAGATCAAATGAATGAATATTGGTAGTTTGAACATCTTGACTTCCATAACTTGCAGCTTGTTCTCTATCACGGTATCCGAATAGAATTATGTCATGGTCTTGGACAAGTGGTTTAAGACCCTTGATATTGGTTAGTACATCTGGACCTCTGCCAGATACAATTGCAAGATCCATATCGGCGACCTCTCCTGTTAAAGATGCTTCTGGTTGGTAAAAATCAGCGTGGCCGTCTATAAAGAATAATCCAAATCTCCCCATACACCGTAACGCCAAAAGATTTCCAATTAAGATGCTACAGTCACCACCTAGTACAATTGGATATCGTCCTCTATTAATCACAGAAGATACACGATCAGCAAGCTGTAACGAAAACGCTTTGATAGAGTTAGGATTTATTAGAAGTGTTAGTTTGTCCCGTTCTGAATTATAAGGTAAAGGAGAAACTCGCCCTGCATAATCAGCATTTAATCTCTCCATTATATCTGCTGCTTTTAGTGCTTCAGGTAGATATTCTACTCCAGTTGGTCGTAGTCCTAGGATTGAGGGAGCATCTATAATTGTAAATTGTGGAGGCAAGATTTTCTAAAGTATAATACAAAGTAGTAGTTTTATATATTATATGGGTCCTATCACAATAGTTGACATCAGAAAAGTAATTATGACTTGGCTCCATTATGACTTGGCTCCATCTTTTTGCTAATATTTGTTACCAAGATTCTGTGGTAATCTTCTTAATTTAGACGTTTCTAGTTATTATTATTGTTTCACTAAAATGTTTTCAAGTTCACAGAGGAATACCTCGTAATTATCAATTGGAATCAGAAGATGAAATAGTTCTCGTAATATTTCATTCGAGACTTTCAAATACAAATTTCTGATGTTCATAATATAAGCTCATCAATACGGAAATTAGAACAATAATTGCTAATAAATATGGTCAAGAATTTATTGATGATTTAAAAAAGAGAACAGTAAACTAAAACTAAAAGAGTTTTTTCAAAGAAAAATTTTTCTAATAAATAAATATTTATAATACGAAAAAATTAATATAGAAGATCAGAAATTTATATAATTTGTAAGCTTACAGTTTTATAAATAACTTATTGGGTTTATTTGTTTGTATGCGATATAAACTTCTTGGAAAAAGTGGATTGCGAGTTTCTGAGTTGTGTTTAGGAACAATGACTTTTGGACAAGACTGGGGTTCTTTTTTGAGAGGAGCTTCTAAAGAAGAATCAAAAAATATATACAATCTATTTGTAAATGCAGGTGGAAATTTTATTGATACCGCTAATGTTTATCAAAATGGTATTAGTGAAAAATATGTTGGAGAATTTATAGCAAAAGATCGTAACAGATTCGTAGTAGGAACAAAATATACTCTTAGTACTAATCCTGATGATCCTAACGCAGGAGGAAGTCACCGTAAAAATTTGTTTCAATCTATAGACACAAGCCTAAAACGACTAAATACTTCTTATATTGACATTCTATGGGTTCATGTATGGGATTATATGACTCCGATAGAAGAACTTATGCGTTCATTAGATGATGTCATAAGATCTGGAAAAATACTTTATATTGGTATATCTGACGCCCCTGCTTGGATTATTTCAAGAGCAAATACAATATCAGAGCTACATGGATGGTCATCATTTATTGGACTTCAGATAATGTATAGTCTTATTGAAAGAACTCCTGAAAGAGAATATCTCCCTATGTCTAGAAATTTGGATATAGGAATAACATCCTGGTCTCCCCTAGGCGGAGGAGTTCTTTCGGGAAAATACAATGAAGAGACAGAAAAAAAAGAGACTAGTAATGAATTGAAGAGATTAGGTAACGATAATCCTTTGGCTTCTACTTTCAAGAATGAAAGAAATCTCATTATAGCCAAAGTAGTACAAGAGATTGCAAAAGAAATAGACAAGACACCGTCACAAGTTGCTTTAAACTGGATAAGACAGCAACAGAAGAATCAAAGTGCATCAATAATTCCTATAATTGGAGCTAGAACACAAAAACAAATAAAGGATAATTTGGGTTGTCTTGATTTTGAATTAACCGAGGATCAATTGAAGAGGTTAGATGAACCGAGTAAAGTAGAGTTAGGATTTCCGCACGATTTTATCCATTCGGAATTGATAAAAAACATGATATATGGAAATTCGTATTCGTTGATCGATAATCATCGATCAAATCTATTTTGAATGACAATTCTAACTTTAATTGTAGATGCTTTGTATCCATTTTATCAATTCAATTAATTGTATTTCTTATATTATATCATTTTCTTTAGTATTTCTAAATGGATTTGTTATTTGTTTTTTATCAAAATTAAAGCAGTAATATAACGTATTTCCAATGACTTGCTTTATAGATCATAGATATTTAATTAATTTTAGAACATATGTTTTATCGGGTTTCCATCAAGATCTGTTTTCGCTCTGTTAATCTAATATAATAATTTATTTTCTCCATCATATAGATCTTACGTTTCCTCCTTCTGTGAATAATATATGTCCTTATATTTAAACAAAACTTTATTTCCTCATTTTCCCTGATTTCTCATTTGAATTAAATAATTAATGGAAAGGAGGAGATTTGAATCTGTTACTATTAGTCAAGGGATCGGTTTATTGAAACAATTTAACTTAGAAGACTACTGCGAAGTGGAGAAAGAGATCTATTCAGTGTAATAGGAACTAATGTAAATCTAGCAAGTAGATTAGAGGGAAGAGCAGGGGAAGGTGAAATCATCATCTCTCCGTTAACAATGGCAAAGGTTCAAGGAAAATTTTATGTTGATACTATAGCAATACCTAATGATGACAAAATAAAATCTTTTAAAGGTATTAACGAATATTATAAAGTATTAGATACGGTAATGTATACTAACTATTTGTAATAACAACATTCGTTAAAGATTGGTATTTTCATTACTAGTCATCCTCCTCTTTATTTCTTTTCTAAACCTTTTATTACTTTTTGAGCTGCAACAAATGAAGATGCAGGATTCTGACCTGTAATCAACTTTCCATCAGAGACGACATACGGTTGAAAATTTTCACCTTTTTCAAACTTCCCTCCTAATTCTTTCATGCGGTCCTCCAACAAAAATGGAACCACCTTCTCTAGATGTACAGCATCTTCTTCACTGTCTGTAAATCCAGTTACCTTTTTACCCTTCAATATCGAGTTTCCATCTTTATCTGTCGCCTGTAATAATCCTGCAGGTGCATGGCATACTGCAGTAACAAATTTTCCACCAAAGTAAAAATCTTCAACTAATTTTTTCAAGTTTTTATCTACTGCTAAATCCCACATTGGTCCATGACCGCCTGGAATAAACAATGTATCATAATCACTAGCTGAAACTTGGCTTAGGACTAACGTATTTGCTAGCTTTTCTTGAGAGGATTTATCTTTTTGAAAACGTCGTGTAGAGTCTGTTTGCCATTCTTCTAGGTTGCTCTTGGGATCCACAGGAGGTTGTCCGCCCTTTGGAGAAGCAATTGTCACATCGTATCCGTTATCAATGAATTCATAGAAAGGGCTAGCAAATTCTTCCATCCAGAATCCTGTTTTTTTTCCTGTATTACCTAACTGATCATGAGAAGTCAAAACAAAAAGAACTTTTTTCATACATTATATTCTTTTTATTGTATATAAAACTTGTAATAGTAAATAATTTCCACTACAAAGTTAGTAGATATCAGCAATATTGAGAGGTAATACGTTACTATGATATATAACGAAATTTTACTCACTATTATTTTGTATACATAAGTTATATTATCGAAATGATATGTTCTATAATTGCATTGTCAGATCTTCATTTATAGAATACCTAAAAAGAATCATGATGCTATAGTCGCCTCAGAATTTAGACTTCATAGATTATAGAAATAAATTATGGATGATATAAAATTGGAAAATTGATGTGAACATGAAAGGCAAGCCAAAATAGGAAATAGTTTAATATCATGGTTAATGTTTATAGGACAGAATAATATTGAAAAAATATCTATCCCTTAAAAGTTTTCTTACAGGCATCATTTGTTGTTATGTAGTTTCTTTAGGATTTAGTTCTCCGATTACTGCTGAACAAAACATTATTGATAATCGTGAAAAAATAGATTATACTCATCACAAAACCACAGTTAATGGGATCCTTATGCATTATGTAATAGGCGGTAAAGGAGATCCAATTGTTTTATTGCACGGATGGCCAGAAACGTGGTATGAATGGCGACACATTATTCCCCAATTAATAGCAAACAACTATACAGTAATAGCTCCAGATATGAGAGGTCTAGGAGATTCAGAAAAACCACAAACAGGATATGATAAGAAAACCATTGCAGAAGATATTTATCAATTAGTAAAAAAATTAGAATACAGTAAAATATATCTTGTAGCTCATGACTGGGGAGGACCAGTTGCATATTCTTATGCAGCTGCACATCCTCAAGATGTACGTAAAATGGTGATATTAGATACCCTATTACCTGGTTTTGGATTAGAAGAAGCAGCAAACTTTTCACCAAAGGGATTATGGCATCCTTCATTTCATGCAGTCAGAGACCTTCCAGAAAAATTGATTGAAGGAAAAGAAGATACATATCTTAATTGGTTTTATGATTGGACTTACAATCAATCTGCAATAACATCAAAAGATAGAGAAGAATACATTAAACAATATTCCAAACCTGGTGCATTGCGTGCTGGTTTTGAATACTACAGAGCAATCTTTGAAGATGCAGAACAAAATAAAGAATATGCTGCTAAACAAAAACTAGATATGCCAATATTGATAATAAGTGGAGAAGCAGGTGTAGGCAACTTGACTATAAGTTCATTTCAAAAGGTTGCAAATAATGTTACAGGGATAACGTTACCAAATACAGGGCATTTTATCCCAGAAGAAAGACCAAATTTTCTGACAAAACAGATACTTGAGTTTTTCAAATAACCTTTTTTACATTTATAATATTATGATTTGACAATCCAATATTCGGCGAATTGTCCTAAATATTGAAACATTAATTGGTAGAAAGAAATGTAAACCTAGAATGAGTTTCAAGCCATGAATAAAGATCTCTCAAGACATATTGTTGTATTGGACCTTGTTGAGTTTGCCATTGTGTTGATGGATAAAATTCATGTCCTAGGTTTGGATACGTTATCAGAATGTGATCAGGATGGTTTATCTCTGCTAGTTTTTGCTGCAACAACATCGCGCCTTTAACCTGAGTCTGTGTATCATTTTCTCCATTGAGTATAAGTATGCTAGTATTTGATGGAACCTTGCTAATTGTACTTAAATTTGGTTCTAATTTCAAAAATGAATCTTGATATATTGGACAACCCTCTAGATTAGTGCATTTATCTATCGAAGATGAATTAGACGATGATAGTGATCGGTAACAGATGACTTTCATTGGTTTACGAATAAAGTTCCAAACTTGATTGGTAGTCATACTACAATATAATATCATAAATGAGTAAGGTTCCTACCTATGAAGATATATTTACACGTCTCATTATTCATAGTATCAGGTGAAAAAGTAATGAAAAGAGATAAGGAAATAAAATTGAATAATAAGATTCCATCTATTGTACACTTTGAAATTCCTGCAGATGATGTAGAACGTGCAAGAAAATTTTATTCAACTTTATTTGATTGGAAAATAGAAAAGATGGAAGTAATGAAGGATGGGGATAAGATGGACTATTGGATGATATCCACCTCCTCCTCCGGAGGAGATAGTAATGAAAAATCTTCTGCTATAGGAGGAGGCTTGTTAAAGAGACAGGATCCTCAACAACCAAACTTGAATTACATAAGTGTACCTTCAATAGACGAATACTCAAAAAAGGTTAACGAATTAGGAGGCAAAGTTGTAATGCCAAAAACGGAAATAACAGGATATGGATTTTTTGCTGTATGCATAGATAGAGCACGGTTATCTTTGCTGTTAATCATTATTTGTTATTCTGTTAAATATACTAAAAGCCATAACCCGCTATTATTAATGAGGATTATATCAATAATAATAGAAGGCTATGAAAATCAATTCTTATGATTTTTCTTTGGACTGTATTCACCTTTACGATACCTGTTATTTAATCCTTTGAGATAAATTAATTGTTGTTAGTTGTTAGTGTTATTATTGAAAACCGAGACGATAACCTAACAGTATTCTTTATTTAGTCTCGGGTATATCGCTAGAGTGATAGATTAATTATTGTCATAGCCCTCCTCTTTTCCTATTGGTGTCAAATAATCTAGATGAAGGCTATGACTGCTTTGATTTGGTTTGCCATTTTTTAGGTAGGAAGTATGTAATAAATAGTGATAAATTATATTTATTAATTCTTTAAATTCTCATTCTATGTTCTGAAATTAATATATTTTAATAATTACAATAAGTATCTGTTATTAGGATAAAAAATAAAAAAAATTTATGGAGATTTAAGGTATATGGGCTGGTGGATTGTCAAAGCAAGTCGCAGAAGCACTAAAGAATAGAGGATCTCTCCCTATATTTTGAATACTCACGAGCCATCCATCAGTTGGTTCGTCAGGAGAATTGCGATTATCATTCAAAGTTTGATAACGATCAGTTGATTCAACCGCTAAACTATAACCTCCACTTATTGCAAAATCTCCTGGATCACAATTAGCTTGGAGGTGTGCAATTTCGCTTACATTAACCTGGGGCATAAATTCAGTAACTTCATAGGTATTAGTATCATTCAAAGTAGTGATACCTGATTGACCTGCGAGTCCTGGTGGACCTTGTGTTCCATTAGGACCGATTGGACCTTGTATTCCCTGAATACCTTGTGGACCTGCTGGACCCTGTGGACCTGGTGGGCCTTGAGTTCCTGTTTGATTATTATCTCTACTGTGATCTCTTTTATTATCATCAAATTTAACATGTTTACAGAATTCTACTGAACTTACAAAGAATCCTTCAAAGGGACCTGTTCTACACTCATATTTCTTATCGTCTGTTGGATATTGGCTATAAGAACTATCTCCATATTTGTCATATTCTTGAGCCATTACATCGAAAAAACTATTGTTCTGGTTAAGAAATGGCATTATTACTAACATTACTAATGAACTTGCTAATAGTCCAAAAGTAAGTGCTGACTTGCGCATATTTTAGTTACAATGAAAATCTATATTTGAACTGCGAAAAATAGTAGAGTAAGAAATTCTATATAGTAGATTAGGGAATAACAATTCTCAATCTAGTTAACTAATCATATTATCCAAAATAATACTGAAAAATATTTTCCTCTGTTATTATTTTATAATCTTTTTTATTAGGATTGTTAAACTAAATGATTGTATTCTTACAAGTCTAATCTTTTCCTCTCTCTCCCTTCCTCCCGGTATCTATCAAATTTATAAATAGATTTTTTGTGTTTGCATTATGCCAAATCTCGACCCTTGGGTAAATCAATGTAATAATGATTATGAAGATATGACTACAAAAACAATAAACAAATTTGAAAATCATTTACTATCTATTAAAACTGAACACCAAGAAATGATTCATCCTAACTCGCATCCTACCTATAATGAACGTCAACAAAAAATTATAGAACTGATAGATTGGACTTTAGAGAAATATAAAGCCAATAAAGAGAATGCTCAACAGAATGAACAAGTAATAATAGATAATATTATTGAAGAACTTGATAAAAAAAGAGAAATTGCTATAAATAAAAAGGAAAAAGCTATACTAAAAGATGAAGTTCCATCCCAATCTTATTATTAGAATTCAATAAAAGATATTGATGTTTTAGTATATAGTAGGCAGCAAAATCACCTAAGACTTTTAGTTCTTATATTCTACGGTTTAGTAACTTTTCAAATTAATCTAGTTTTATTGCCATCTTTCATTGACTGAAGTTATTAAATGTTTAAAAAGATTCGAATTTATAAATACTAAGATTTTATTTGAATAATCAAGTATTAAACGTTTTATTATTTTTGTTGTCCAAAATTTATCGAATTTAGTAATAAATCAGGTAAATAAAAGTAAATAAAAGTAAATAAAAAAATTTCTTATTATTCTACTTTAATTTCTTTTCCTTTAGATTTCGTCTGTTTCTTTTTATTAAAAACGATTTCCAGAATTCCGTTATTGTATATAGATTTGACAGTTTCAATATCTGCTTCTGGTGGCAAATCTATTACTTTATGATATTTTCTCTGTGGATCATCACTTATTATTTCTACTGAGTTTTCATAAGCATTTATCTTTATATTTTCTTTTTTTATACCTGGCATTTCTACTATGACTTTTACTTCTCTATCCGTAGATGATATATCAACTAAAGGTTCTCTTTCTGAAGAAATTGATGGTTGTTCAAACAAACCTCCTCCAGCAAAAGGAGATTTTACGTTACCAAACTCTCTTATATTTGGTTTTCCATCAGGTCCTATGGTCATGGAATATCCATATACTATTGGACCTACTTCTCTAACTTTTCCACCTTCTGGTGTTTCGTATTCTTTAACTAAATCTTTCGGTACTCTGTTTTCAACATTTTTAAATGGTTCAGAAAATGTTCTTTCCATTTGGTTTCTCATTTCATCAAATTCTCTAAATATATCGTTAAAGTTCCAGCTGCCAAAAGCACCTCGTCCACTAAATAATCTTTTATACCATTCATATGGAATTATATCTTTATTACTCATTGTAATATTCACCTATATATTGTAATATATATTACAATATATAAACTTTATTACATAATTTGGTTATTTAACGTTAGTATTTCCATGTAAACATTTGAATTTGGTGATTGGTTATAGTAAGAGCAATCTCTGATACCGCACTACCTTTTAATTTCAATAATTATTAGAATAACTTAAGATAATACATTTAGGTTCAAATGTTTATGAAATTTTAATTATTATATACTCACATAGATATATCATGGCAGCTAAAAGGATTATCTATTTTTGCTTCTTTTCCTGTCTCCAGTCAAACTTTGAACGCCTATAGCAGAAGCTTTATGATTTTTGTCTTCATTTATCCATTTTAATAATTTTTTAATATCTTTTTTTTGCTTCTCTAAAAGGTTTATCTAATTATTTTCTAAGCAAAAATAAAGCAGTAATACATCTTATTATCCATAACGTATCGTTTGTGTTTTTATATTTTGTATTTTGCTTTTTTATATTTATTTTTTGTTGTTATCCTTTGACCCGAGGAATCAATGGAGGGAATAAGATTTGAACCCATTACTTGTATTCACGGGTTTATACAGTTCATACTAAAGAACAATTACAAACCAAGATTGAAGAACTATAGATATTCAATCTTCAAAGAAAGGTCTATGTTGAACATCAAAACCTGGAGAGATATTTGCAAATTGTTTTATTGTGATCATTTTGCATATTTTGTCCTGTAACTCTGAATGTTCAATGAATTTCTTTTTACAAATAGGACATTTAGTTTCTTTCCCTACATTCATCATATTATAGAAAATTTGTGTTAGTCTTATTAAATTAATATTGTGAAATATTTTTCAGACATTTTTTCTATTTTTTATCATGATATATCTTTAGGGAGAGATGAAAAATAGAAATATTCATGAAAACTGAGCCATATTAGATCTTATATTACACACCTGGAAAGACAAGGAGCAGATTTAGAAACCAAGATTGAAGAGGTACAGGATATCAATCAAGTGTTAAGAGAGAAAGATAAAATGAAAGAAGATGTTATCACAAAAGTTAACAGAAAGATTGGATGCGGTATAACGATCGACTAAATAATCATTTTCAAAATTTCATTCCAAAAAACCATAACCCTCTACTCTTACGCTGCAAGCAATAATAGAAGGCCATGGCTTGTTAGGAATTATGCCTATCTATGGTGTTGTTTGGTATTATCCTTCTGTTGTACAAGATATTTAAAAATCAGTAAACAAGGTTCACTATCAATTATCTAATTTAGATTGTCATAGTCTGAACTATTTGATGGTACAGCATGATGATTCAGACTATAAGGATTTACCTATGACGAGACTTGAGCCGAGTATATTGTAATGATCATAAAAAACAAATAATATTTATCAGTTTTACAAATTCAAATTATTTTTTGCATTAGAATAATTTGTTTTAAAATTTCATAAAATTGTTTTGAAATGTATGGTTTTTGATATTTGATTATAGTATTAATTTTTCTTTTTAACTCTTTTTATATTATTATCATTATCATTGTTATTTTCAATTTTTTTATGATCTTTTTGATAATTGTAATGTTTCCTTTACTGTTGTCTGAGGAAAATTAGAAATTTTTTAATTATCATTTTATGAATTTACATAAGAATATTGTTTTGAAAAATAAAAGCCTTCTGTTTAAACCCGTGAATTGAATGGAGGCGATGGGATTTGAACCCATTACTTCTGTTCATATGATTACACTAAATCCAAATTAACCTATTTCTGCAAAATAAGTAACAGGAATATTTAAAAAATGTAGTTAAAATTCTTCACAATCATTTGATTTAACATCTAATGGATAGTCAAAGTCCAGTATCTCATCATTTCCACTTTCACAGAAGAATGCTAATAATCCAAATACTCTCTTAAGAAATTATTCATCTTGGAGAGAGATATATCGGATTCTGGTGTTTTGATTAATATATATTGAAATACATGAGGCATTCCTTCGTAAATATCTAATTTTACCGGTACATCGGCTTGGTCTAAGCCTTGATATAAACGAACAAAGTCACTTACTAAAATTTCTTTAGTGCCACCCTGGATTAATGTAGGAGGAAATCCTTTGCTAAAATTACCATACACGGGAGAAACATAGCGATTCTTCTGATCTATTGGATTAGCATATGCATCTGCAGAGTTCTTCAGTAACTGATTATTCGTTAGTAACGGATCAGCGTCCTTTAAGGTGAAGTAAGTATCACCATTTTGAGTAACATCGGTCCAAGGTGACCATAGTACCACTGCAGCAGGCATTCCCATCCCACCATCACGCATTTTTAGGACAGATCCTGTTGCTAAACCACCGCCTGCCGAGTCTCCGTAAATGGCTATATCATCAAGAGAATATCCTTGTTGATCTTTTAATGCTTGAATTACTGAGATTACCTGATCAGTAGTTTGATTCCACTTTGAAAATGGAGCAACTGTATAATCGATAGACATCACTCTAAGACTTGTCGCATCTGCTGCCAAGATAGAACTAGATAGAGTTGAATTGGCGCTTAATAACGTATAGGCTCCTCCATGTGTATATACTAAAACTTTTCCATTATCATGCCAGTTTTTGGGTTTAATGTCAAGTACATTGACTCCACCTAATTTTGTTTCTGTTATATTGGGTTGATAAAGGTCTATGAACGATTGTGAACGAAAGAGATCCATAGATTCAATCTCTTGGTATAATTTTTTCCAGCCAATCAGATCGGCTGGACCAGGGTTTTTAAAATCGAAAGGATTCGATGCAATTTTTCGCAATTCTTCTTGCGCCTCCTTTGATATGGTTGTAGGTATGTAGATTTGATGCGTGTTGTTCTGAGCATTAGTTGAATTTTGAGCCTCAGCAAAATAAATTGGGTGTAAACTCAAAAAAGTAGTAAATAGTAAAAACAAGATAGAATAAGACAGGATAATCGTATTTATTGTTGATAATGGGTAATACATACATTTAATCTCATTAAATCATATAATATTTATAGATTAAGATGATTGTATTTTGTGGCCATCAACCTGAGAGAAGTAAGAGATAAAGGAAAAACAAACTTAGATATGGGTCATAACTGCTCTTTACCAAAATCCCATGTAGAAAAGAACTTTGGACTGATTTCAATAATTACATTATCTCCCTTCTTTGAATTCTCTGTTATCATTTTTGCTAATGGGTGATCAAGAGTACCTAGGTATTTCATACTTATTTTATCTCCTTCTGGAACGGTTCTATTTGGATCTTCTACTATATTCGCCAAGCCTTTACCTTTTACTCCTTTGTACGGAAAATTACCATCATCTATGGAAAAATACAGAATTGGCTTATTTCGAAGATTTTGAATTTTCTTGTATGTTTTATATGTTATTATCAGAAATTTTTCTCTATTTTTATCATAGTGAAACCAGACAGGTTGTATGTTAGGCTCACCTTTTTCATCGATAGTTGACATCTGCAACATCAATTTACTTTCAAGGAATCTATCAATCTCTTCTTTAGCCATATTAGGAATTCTGTTATTTGCCGTAATGAGTTTCATAATACTTTACCAGCATACCAACTGAAAAAAGTTCTTCTTCCTTTTTTATTGATTTACTTGCTAGACTGTGCTGTGCTCTAGCCCATGGTATACAAAAACCAGACTCGCAATATTACCCACTCTATCTTTGGTAATGGTAAGTTTGCCAAATCATAGATTCATTGTTTCGTTATAGATTGTTTTGTCAAAGATTGACAATCACTTGTTATTACTATTTTCTGATGTCCTAACTATCAATGCAACACCTATCAAAATAACAATTGTAGCAATAATAGTTAGATAGGTGACAGATTCAGCTAGAATTGCCCATCCCAAAAAGACTGCTACAATAGGTGCCATATAAGCAAAAGTATTAGCAACAGCTGCAGTACTAACTTTGAGCAGCCAATAAAATTCAGCTAGTGGTATAACAGTGCCAATAAATATTAAAAATAGGTAGGATATCAGTAAGTTAAAATTTATATCTGAATAAGAAGGAAGCAGATTTAGTTCTCCAGTTAAAACACTAGGAATTAGTAGTAACAAGCCTCCGATTAATGTAACCATTCCTGCAGATAATAAAAAATTTCGAGGCAATGATACTTTACTAGAAAAGATAGACCCTAGTGCCCAAAATAATGAACTTATTAATAATGATGCAATTCCTACTAGACTTAACCCTTGATCTCCTCCAATTGATGGTCCAACAAGGATTATCATGCCACTAAAACCAAGAGTAAGACCAATTTTTGTTAAATTAGTTATTTTAACGTGAAATATTAGGAACATAAATAATACTACCCACAAAGGAATTGTTGAATTTAGTAATGAGGCAATTCCTGCAGAGAGATATTGAGCTCCATATGCTATCAATCCGTGTCCACCAAGTATCAGAAACGCACCAATAATCAAAGCATTTCTCCAAAGTTTAATTTTTTTTATCTCTTGACTTTTTCTATCAAAAATATAAGAAACTAATATTAAAACACCACCTGTAATCATAAATCTAATACTAAAAGCAAACAAAGGCGGTATAGAATCAAGAACAATTTTGATAGCTATGAAACTTGAACCAACAGTTAAAGATAAGATAATAATTACTATCCATAACTTTAACTGGTTCATAGATACATATTTCCATAAATCATTTAACTTATATCTGTCTCCATTATTGCTTTAGAATTACTATGAAATAAAAATAACTCTTTTGTAGGATCAACTCTACATCAAAATAATTTACAGAATAATTATGTATCCTACGACTTATAATGTATCTTTCAATTAATAGGTATTATAGTCAATGAGTTCTAAGATGTATATTTATTTCCCATGAAATACCGGGATAGATTGAGCTCATTCGATCTTATTCTGTTCATACATCTATTCTTTTCTGACTGCTAGAGAAAAAGGATGTTGCAAAAGATATTCTTTGGACCACGGGATATCAAGCGATGTCCAAGAAACACCAGAATCAGTAGAGCTAAATATTCCTCGATTGTTGATAGCATAAAATTCTCCAGCACTATTCGGATTCGAAGCAAGGATTGAAATTATTGTTCCATTGGATTCGGGAAAACCTTTTGAAACAGCATTCCATTTTTCGTCACTCATCGATCTCCTATATACTAGAGAATTAGCATTTTCCCTAGAATGTGCTTGTTGCGCAGTTAGTGAAGCTGATACAATCACATTTTGGGGATTAGCTGAATCTACAGCAAGTCCAACGAGATAATGATGTCCAAGTCCTTTTGTCTGACTGTTCCAGGATTCTCCATAGTCAAAGCTTTCAAAATAGCCATCACCTGCAGCAGAATATAGCCGTTTGGATGCCTTTTTATGAGTTGCTAAAGTGTGAGTATCATAAGGGCCTTGCTTCACCCGGTCTATCCATGTTCTGCCACCATCACGGCTTTGAACTAGAGCTCCTGCTTCTATGGCAACAAAAACATAATCTAAATTATTTACATCTGGCTCAATCCAACGAACATGATGAGTCCAAGGTCTAGGAGGAAAGCTCCATGATTTAGATGATTCTAACTTGTTGAGGTCATTCATTCTTTCCCATGATTCACCTCCATTACTTGATACATATAATGCACTAGGTTCGGTTCCAACGTATACCTTACTGATTCCATCTTTTTTGCCCTCTTTCAAAGGGCTAACTGAAACTGACGTTATATTCGAAGTGGAAATTTCATTCTTTCCAATACTATCCCAAGTTTGCCCACCGTTATCAGTTTTCCACAAACCGTCGCCAAATGTTCCACAATATGCTCTACTTGGATTCAAAAGATCGAATGCTATACTTTGTGGATGACTTCCTTTCAAACTTTCAAAAGTCTTCCATCCACCACTCTTTGAAGAAGATTCAATCACAAGAACTGAATTTTGCAGTCCAGCTATGAGCGTAGTCATTAAACGAAAGAATCACCTCTTTTTGTGTGTCATCATCTTGTATCATATTGAATATTTTTCAATTACTTTTTTTATTCTATCGCGTTCTTCCGTAGACGGCTTTACTAAATTTGTATTCATGATCCAATACTTTCCTCCATGATATGCAAGTGGCACTTTGTCAGGATTATTGGAAGCCTCAATAACTTCGCCCACAAACATAATATGATCACCTAGAGTAATTTCTTTATATAATCTACATTCAATATTTAGTACAGCACCTTTTATCATAAGAGAGGTTATTCTTTTTGCTTTGTAGAATTCAAATCCAAGCTCGTTTAATGCATTCACCTTGTTATACTTAGCACCGGTGTAACCACCTGCTACACTAGCTAATACAGATTGATCACTTGCGCATAAGTTAATACCAAATTCTTTTGACGTTCTGATATTTTCAACTGTAGCCTTTGTATGACCAAGAGAAACAGCTATTAAACCAGGTTTGTAGGATATATGATGTGTCCATTCACAGGCCATCACGTTTGGTCCAAAAGGACCATCGCTTGTTATCAAACCTACATTTGTTATAAATTGGTTTGATCTTTCATCATTCCACGGTAAATCCAAGAGATATCACCACTAATTTTGTTTAGGAGGAATTACTGTTATATCGCTTTTGGTTTGAGCTTTTGGTTTGAGCTTTTGGTTTGAGCAGTTCATATCGCAATTTAAATAGGTCGATTACTGTTGCGATATCCTCTTTTTCGCCGCTATTATGAAACCAGTAGCTAACCCACCCTGATTGTGGTAGTACATGATGAGGTTTAACAAGTCCAGAGTTAACCAGTTCATCTCGAGTCTTCATAGGAAATGGAATATCAGCTAAACCTTCACTATGTATATGTCCCATTTCTTTCTTGTTAAGACGAAATTCTATACCCCCAAATCTATGAGGTTCAGCAGTAACATAAGGCCAACTCAATATCTCTTTTTCAATAATTTCTATAACTTTACTCATATAGAGATTATCTTCTTTCTATGTTTATAAACATAGAGGTTTACAAATTATATTAATTCTCTTAATATATAAGAATCTGAAAGAATTGAACCTGCAACTACTAAATAGAAAGATTAATTTTAATTATGAATATATGTCTATAGGTTTAGAGAACATGCTATGGAATATAGCAGTTGGCTAGCATTTTAATCAAAATGAAATCAACAATAACAACTCTAACATTGATTCAATTTGTAAACAAAAGGGTTTATGAATGAGTTAGCCGGTAATATGTAATAATAATTGATCATCCCAGCTAATTTAGAAAATGTTTCAGATGGATTTAGCGAGCCAAAGAAGAAGATACTTTATTATCTTAAGGTTATGCAGCAAGCAGGACTTGAAGAATTGGCAAAGGTTATGAAGGTATCCAGGATGGCTGTTCACAAGCATCTTGTTCTTTTGCAGAATAGAGGTTTAGTAGAAAGTATAGAAAATAGGGGACATGTAGGCAGGCCTAGGATGGTGTATCAACTAACAAGTCAAAGTAAAACTGTATTCCCAAAATCATATAGTGCAATAGCAACACATGCTCTTGATTTTATTGAAAGAAATATGGGAAAAGAAGGTGTTGAAAAGGTTTTACACGAACGCCAGACTGATCTTTTCGATCAATACTATAAGCGTCTTAAGGGTTTAGATTTCGATAAACAAGTCAAGGAATTAGCTAGGATTAGAGATGAGGAAGGATATATTGCTGAATCAAAAAAGGAGTCAAAAAGGAGTGGAGGAAAACATGTTCTTTTAGAATATAATTGTCCAATTATACACATAGCTGAAAAACATTGGGAAGCATGTTCAACTGAAACTGAATTATTTGAAAAACTCCTTGGAGCTGATATAGAAACAACACATAGGGCTGCCAAAGGTGATTCAATCTGTAAGTTTGTAATCAAAGAAAAAAGGGAAGAATACTTCTAAAATTACTTTGCTGAAAGTAACAATCTTATAATATTTCTAGTTCAGTTTGATCAGGGAAATCTCTTTCTTCCATTCGCATTAAAAATTTATCTTTTATTATAAAATCATAAAGGATATTCGCATTTTGTATTATTTGATGCCATATTTTTAAAGTAGTTACAATATGCTGAAGTAGAAGCTCCTTTAGTTATCGAATCTAGTTCTAAGCTTTGTTCTTTCCTTTCTACTGCTATCAGTGAATCATTTTCTGATGTAACAACTAACTTAGCAAACAAATATTATGAGTCTAGATATCAGATCATAACATTTTATGATTTGTTTGTATAGTTTTATTGTATCTTTATAATAACAGGAATGACAAGAAGACAAATTGTATATCTACAAAGATGATAATGTAATCAGTAGTATTGGGATTGGTCCAATAACTATTATTGTTGTTATTTGAATAAATAAAATTTTTCGATTAAAACTAACCCATGTGTATCAAACTTGTAACCATGATTTGTTAATCTTAAATTTATCTGGAGGGGATGGGATTCGAACCCATGACCACCTGCGTGTAAGGCAGGTATCCTAACCAGTCTAGACAACCCCTCCGTTATTGATCTTTGATTCATTGTTATAACTATTATATTAATTTATGATTAAGATTTTCAGATTTTGAAATCATAATTGTAGAACCAAGCAATAGAACAGATTTATTGTTATATTAATTTATGATTAAGATTTTCAGATTTTGAAATCATAATTGTAGAACCAAGCAATAGAACAGATTTATTGTTATATTAGATTGTATTAACTAAATAATTTCAATATTCTTTTTTATTACAACATTTTTAAATTAGGAAGGAAATCCAAAAACTATACTAATGAGTGCAATAGAATCCTATAACAAAATCTTTGAGTTAATGAAAAGCCATCATGATTGGTTTGCTAATTCTATTCCATTAATTGCTAGTGAGAATATTCCTAGTACAGCAGTAAGAGAGGCAATAATATCTGATTTTGGAAATAGATATGCTGAAGGATGGCCTGGTGAAAGAGTATATGCTGGTTGTACTTTTATTGATCAAGTTGAAATAATCTGTAACGATCTTGCTAGAAAAGTTTTTAATGCAGAATTTGCCGATTGTCGTGCAACCTCAGGAGTAGTTGCAAATCTAGCGATATATTCAGGATTTACTCTTCCAGGAGATACAATGATAGCTACATCTATCCCAAATGGAGGACATATTTCTCATGGTAAGAAAGAACATTTTGGTACAGCAGGCCATGTGTGTGGGTTAAACATTGAGTTCTTCCCTTTTTCAAAAGAAGAAATGACAATTGATGTTGATTTGACTAAAAAAAAGATTTTGGATTTGATTAATAATGGTAAACCTCCAAAAATGGGTATGTTTGGGGGAAGTTTATTCCTTTTTCCACATCCTGTAAAAGAATTAGTCGATTTTATGCATGATAATAAGATGTTTATTAATTATGATGGGGCACACGTTGCAGGATTAATAGCAGGAGGAGAATTCCAAGATCCCATACGAGAAGGAGTTGATTCTATGACTATGAGTTCTCATAAGACATTATGGGGCCCTCAGGGAGGAATTATACTTTCATTAGAAAGATATGCAGAGACAATAAAAAAATCAATATTTCCTGGTAATACGAGTAGTCATCACTTACATCATGTAGCTGGTAAAGCAATAGCATTAGCAGAAGTATTGGAATTCGGTAAGGATTACGCTAAACAAGTCGTAAAAAATGCAAAAAAATTAGCAGAAAGTTTGGCAGATTATGGATTTATTGTTTTAGGAGAAAAAAGGGGTTATACACAATCTCATCAGATTGCAGTAGATGTTTCGAAATATAATGATGGTGGAACTATTGAAATAGATTTGGAAAAATCTAATATTATTCTTAATCGACAATTACTTCCAGGAGATATCCAGGCAGGGAGACATTATATGCATCCCAGCGGTATCAGAATAGGAACTAATGAAATAACAAGATTGGGAATGAAAGAAAGTGAAATGACAGAAGTAGCTGATTTTATAAAAAGAGTTGTTATTGATAAAGAAGATACCAATAATATTAAAAGAGACGTTACTGAATTTAAGAAACAATATCAAAAACTACATTATGTTTTTGATGGTCAACTTGAAGCTTATAAATATATTAGCCTAGTGCAAGCTTAATAACTATTTTTATCATTTATTTAATTAATGTACCATTCTAAATAAATCAATAAATAAATAAATTAAGAGTTACAATACATTTTATTTATCTATAAATAATCAAAAATAGATGATTGAGGATTTTTTTGAATTTCTTTTTCTTTAAAAATATAGTTTAATTCCATAACTAGTGACTCAATTCTACTTGAAAGATAATCATTCATTTTGAATTTATTACGTATATCTAATGCTATATATACATATTTCTCAACAGAATTTCTTGTGACTGTTTGTATTAAATTATTACCACATCCAAGACATTTACCTGCTAGTGGTATCCTACGATATTTATCTCCACATTTAGTACATCTAAATGCTTGTGATGAATAAGAACGCATATTTCCCATAATATCAGGTATGATGTGAGTGGTAAGAACCATGGATGCGACTTCATCTGGAACTACTGCATTAATCAATTTTGCTGTTGAAATCTGCATATCTAATTTTTCATTCATGGTTGTTAGTCTAGAATATGCGCTACGTTTTTCTTCAGTGGTTAATAAGTTTGTATGATGAGTAAAATAATAATTATAAAATTGTAATTCAGAACCAATTCTATCTTTAATAATATCAACCTTATTTGAAAGATTTTCTGCTTTTGTATACTCTAGGGATTTTTCATATAATTGTAATGGATAATTCAAAGTAACATCAATATTGAGAGCCTGTCTTTGTACCTCATGTGGTAAAACAATAGGTTGAATCAATAAAGGCGCATCCATCAATCCTCCAATTTTATCTGGAAGAAATTCTTTAGAAAAATTTAAGAACACATCCATTAGTAACATAATTGAATCTGCATCACCATCACAATCCCTACGTTTAGCAGAATGCCACATTGGAGACGCTAAACAGACTTGTGAATTAGTATACCCTATAATCCTTCCAATGATTCCCACGGATGTATGAGGAGCAAGTCCTACTATTATATGACCTATTAAATCATCAATAGATGAGGCATTATAAAATGGTTCAAGCTTGTATAATTTTAATAATTCTTTGTCTATATATCTGGATAGTTGAAGTAAATGATTTGCAGTATCTATAGGTAATATCACATCTTGAACAAAAATTTCTAATAACTGATCATCACTAGATAAATCTTTTCCATAAAAATCTTTAGAATAACCTAGACTCTTTAATTTATCTACATTAGTCATGATCCACTCAGGTTTAAAATGAGTTAAAGGTCCATTGGTTGCATCATAGCGTATTGTCCCATCTTTGAATGCATATAAATCATAATTTTGCCTTAAAATTCCTTTTTCTAATGGTTCAGCAGATTTATTTTTGCCCATCAAAATTTTTACACCTTTTAATGGTTCTTTAGATCGCATTTCTAGTGTTTTTTCCGCTTCTTTTAACATTCTTTTAAGTGGATATTTCGAAGGAGAATATGTTTTTCCTTCCCTTTTGCATTTAGTACATCTAGTAGTTACTTCTTTTGTACTATTAATTCCAGAATTAATTAGTTCTCTACAGATTCCACAGATATTCTTAAGAGGTGTCTCAGATAAACAGTTTCTACATTTAGTACCAAGTGATGTCAGATTACAAGTTTGACAATATCTATTTGCTATTTCTGTATAAAGAATTTCTTCTTTTGATGCTTTAATTAAATCTCGTGTAGAACCGCCTTTACTTCCTACTGGAAATAAGACATGTACTGGTGGCTTCATTTTTCTTTCGGCTGCTTTTTCTGGCCTTCCAACACGTACAGCTATCGATGAAGAAAATTTTGGTTTTAATAAAAGTCCAGATATTCTTATTATATAATCAATAGAAGAAATTTTATTTGATGATTCATTATTTATTGATGATTCATTATTTATTGATGATTCATTATTTATTGATGATTCATTATTTATTGATGGATTACAAAGTAAGATAACCAAAGAGTTTATTTGATTTAATTCTGACAATTCTAGAAATAGATTATTATTATAATTTTTTATTGAATGTGTTATACCTAAACGTTCTAGTATACCTTTTAATGTTTCGTTATATTCAATTGAAAATGATTCAAAATAATAGTTATTAGTCGTAGCTTTTGTAATGTTAAAAATTAAATCAGCATTCGCATCGATTTCTATTTTTTTTAAAAATTCATTTCTTAATAAAATAATTTCATCCACCGTTATCGATTCCCAATAGAAAGAATATTTAGGATGTAAAGGGATACTTAATATTTTACTAATTAAGAATGCTTCTTTTAGTGTTGGAATTATTTCGATAGGATTATTTGCTAATTCAAATAATCGTTGTTTGTTAATATATTCTAAAATTTCATTGACGTATTTTTCGTCAGTGGAATAACTATTATTTGAAGAAATTTGTTTTATTTTCATTTGTAATTCCAATCCCCATATCTCTTCCACATAGGATGCAGGAAATAATTTTGCATTATTTTCTAAGAAATCACCATAACTAACTAAAATATCACCCAAATAAAGGATAGTATTAATTCTATTTTGAATTTGATGGGCATATTCTATAGTTGTAACATAAGTTACAGTTCCGTCGTCTAGTTTCACTAAAGGAGGTTCTATTGAGTCAACTAATGCAATTGTTGCTGCCTTTCCAGGGATATCGATTTTAATTTGAGTTCCTACTACTATAGCATAATTTAATAATATAGGAACGGTTGGATGAATCCCTATTGTGGAAAATCCTGTATTATAGCATCTACCATACCTTAACCTAAATCCACCAATTTTATTAGACATTGACAACACTGGTCTGCCAGTAATTACTTCTGACATTCTATGGTGTACTGTATCATCTTCAGAAGAACCTTCTTTTTGTATTGCTCCTTTTAGTTCCTTAAGCCAATCCCATCCATCCAAACCTAAATTATCTATTATTTTTAATAATTTTCTACTTCGTCCAATTAAACCATCATTCATAACTCTTAAAGCACCACCACGGACTCTATCTGTCTTAATCCTTTTCATTGCTCTATGGCCGACAATTTCTACAGGGTCAGTATCTACCCCGTCTAATTCGACTGGTAAATTACTAATACATTTTATTACATCCTCATCTAAAATTTTAAATTGAAAACTTCCAACTTCTCTTTCATATATACGTAATTCCTCTACAAATCGACCAGTCTCATCGTCAAAGGAGTTAGCCTGAAATTTACTTAACCCCACTGACTTTCTTACATGGTCTGCAATCAGCATTGTTAAGGCTGCTTCAGTTCCTCCAGCAGATCTAATTGGTCCTGCAAATGATATTGAAAGATATTTACTTCCATCAGAATTATTCTTGATTTGTACATCAGATATTCCTTGTAAAGGTGCAACAGTTACTCCTTCTGTTACTATAGCAAGACTTACCCTAACTGCATTATCTAATCTAGTTGTTAAGTCATCATTGCTGTATTTACCTTGTGCAATTTCTTCTGATATCTTTAATGCTGCTTTTTCTTTGGTTGTTTCTGATAATAAATTTCTTAATCTATTTGTAATGTTAATATCATGCATTTTAGCTACTCTATCAGCTAAATCATAGACTATTCTCGATTCAATTTTCTCAGAAACATCAATACCGTGTGTACGTGCATCACTGGCTATTAGATAAATTTTATTTAATAAATTTAAGAGATTATCATGATAATCATTATAAAATAATGGTCTTTTTAAATTACTTAACTCTTGAATGGAATTTTCATCTAAAAAATGATATTGATCCTTCATTTCCTTATTAACTCAATAATATCAGAAAATTTACTTTCCCAATTATTATCATTTTCAATCATTGTTCCTACAACTATAATGTCTGCACCAGCGTCTGCTAAGTGTTTGGCAATTTGTGAATTTCGAATACCTCCACCTACAATTAAGACACCTTCATAATATTGACGCACTGATTTGACCATTTCTGGGGATATATGCTGATTGGCTCCTGAACCTGCCTCTAGATATAAGAATCGCATACCAAGATATTGTGCTGCCAGTGAATACATTATTGCCAAGTTAGGTTTATGAAAAGGAATACCCTTTGCTTGACCGACAAACCAAGCAGTTGTTCCTTCACCAATTATCAAATATCCAGTAGGCAATGCTTCTAACTTTGATTTCTTTACTCCAATAGCAGCCAATGCCTGGGCTCCTGTGATAAAATACGGATTTTCAGAATTAAGTAATGACATGAATAAGATAGCATCTGCATTAGGTGAAACACCAGTGACATTACCAGGAAATAATATCACAGGGATAGTGATAGTTGTTTTTATTTGTGATATTATTTTTGATAATTCAATTTGATCAATTATAGATGAACCACCAATTAAGATTGCTGATGCACCTAATCGTTCGACTTTTTTTGCTATTGAAATGACATCTTTTGGGTTCTCTGAATCGATCAAAGGAAAACACAAAGTACGATACCGTTTTATCTCATTTAAAATATAAGTTTCTATAGTATTCAATTACTGTGGAACCATATTAAAGTATATTAACTCCTAAAAAATATTTTTGGTTTTTATTTTATATTAAGAATTTTGTAAACCTTTAAGTAAATAAAATTATACTTACTAGTATTCTATATAAATAGTTGAAACTTTTTATACAAAAACAAGTACTATACAAATATGTATAGTACTGATGCAAACGTCGGATTAAAATTTACTGATCTTTTAGACTTGTTTATTGAAAAAAATTTATTTACCAAGAAACAAATATCAATTATTTATAATAAAATCAATATTCATGATTCTAGTATTTCTAGTATTCCTAATAATCAAATGAGTCCTGGTGCTTATTACAGACAGGTTAAACAATGTAGAAAAAAATATGATCAGCTGATTTATACAATAATTTTGTTTAGATTACTAAATTTGATAGACACCAATACAATGGGTACCATTGAACTACTAGTTAAGCAAGTATCTAAAATATCACAACGTAATCTACATCACAATGCTACTAAAATTGTCTCAAGTGATATCACTATTGTGATAGAGGAAATTCTTAGAAAGATAAATAAGATATAAATGGTGAGAAATATGTGTAAAAAGAGATAAAGATAAATATTTTGTGATATATGTGATATTATTTGAATATAGATCTATTTTACTTTATAATAATAGGTATATTTTTTATAGTAGGATTTTTACTTTCCTATCTTCTGAAATTACAGAAGAAGAAGAGAGTTGGTGAATCGGTACCATTACAAATAGATAATAATTTAGAAATTATTGAGATATTGGAGAATAAAAAACAATTACAGATTGATAATATTATCCTTAAACTTAATGATATCCAAATTAGATTAGATTTACTAGAATCTAAAGTATCCCAATCCAAAAATCTACCAAGATACGAAAACATAGAAGATAATATCATAAAAAATATCACAGACAACCAAGACATCACATCACATCACAATGAAATCAATGATATCACAAAACAATATATATCTAAAAAATCACAAATTGAAAAGGTAAAAGGTAAATCCTTAATAATTAATGACAAACATAATGCTACTGAACATTATATCTTAAAAATAATTTTAAAGGAACCATTGACGTCGAATGAAATAAAAAATGCCATTGGTAGAACACGAGAACATACATCACGACTAATGAAAAAACTCTATGAACTTAAATTAGTAGACAGGGATATAACTACAAAGCCATTTAAATATAAATTAACAGAACAAGGAAAAAAGTATATTGGAGAACAAGTAGAAAAGAAAGAAATTAACGAAGAAAAGACATTAAATTCATCATATACTAACGACTCTATAATAGATTTAACCAAGTAGAAATAACTATTAACATTTTCTACAAATATCAAGAAAAAGCAATGTTAACGTCTTTAATACGCATATATATTGAAGTATGTTAATACAAATAATTCTAATATAACTTATTTTTAATCTGCAGTAGAAATAAAGGGGTTAAATCAATCCTTGTTAACAAACTTAACGTCATTCTAACTCTCCAGTAGAAATAAAGGGGTTAAATCAATTAGTTTGCAAAAATCTTGTAAATGTATTTGTTCTTGTTAATATTTTGTTGTTATCAATCTACTTACACTTCTCCCCCATCATTTCTTTTGCAAATATAAAACAAAAATGACTATAATATATATTAAATATTATTATTAATATAGTCTAAAATATTTGATTTTGGGGTTTAAATTTTAAGTTAATAACATGTTAATAATATAATAACATGTTAATATAAATTTGAAATGCAATAGAAAGTAAGGGGTAAGGGGATAATTTTATGGTGAGTTATGTTTGAGCGATGATATTTTAGATAATATATTTGAAAATGCAGTAAAAGGCAACTCGTTAATCAAAAATAGGAAAATCTTAACAATAGACTATATACCACACAAATTACAATTTCGTGATGAAGAGACAACTACTATAGCTCAAACTTTATCTGTATCATTAAAAGGAGCAAGACCATCAAATTTACTGTTATTTGGTAAACCAGGGACAGGAAAAACTGCAGTAGTTAAAAATGTAATTAACAAGTTTAAAGAAAAATCAACAGAACTTGGGATAGAGGTTATAGTGGTTTTTATTAATGCAAAAATAGCTAATACAGCATATAAAGTTCTTTATGAAATAGCCGAAGAAATGAACATAAACAAAATAGATAAAAAAAATCAGGTTTATTTTACTGGTCTATCCCTTGGAGAAGCAACAAATAGAATTCTTGATTTTATTAAAAAAAGACAATTACATGTAATTTTTGTTATAGATGAAATTGATTCACTTGTCGACAAAAATGGCGACGACATACTTTATAACTTTACTCGAGCAAATGAACAATTTCAAGAAGTTGGTTTTATCAGTCTCATTGGAATATCGAATAGCTTAACATTTAAGGATAAATTGGATCCTAGAGTTAGAAGCAGCTTAAGTGAAGAAGAGATTGTATTTAATCCATATAAAATAGATCAATTACAAAAGATATTATCTGAGCGAGTTAAGTTAGCCTTTTATGATGATGTCGTTACCGAAGGAACAATAAATTTATGTGCAGCAATTGCAGGAAAAGATAATGGTGACGCTAGAAAAGCGATCGATTTGCTTCGTGTAGCAGCGGAAATAGCTGAAATAGATAAAGATACTAAAGTTCACGAAAAATATATTCGTCTAGCACAGCATAAAATAGAAAAAGATACTAATTTTGAAATAATTAAAAACTCTACTACTCATACCAAAATTGTTTTACTAGCAATTGCAAAATCAAAAAACGGAAATACTGGAGAAGTTTATGAAATTTATTCCTCATTATGTAAACATGTAGATAATGAATCACTTACACAACGTAGAATAACTCAAATTATAAATGAACTCGATCAACTCGGTTTAATTTCGACCAATATTGTTAATCAAGGCAGATATGGCCGCTCTCAAAAAATCAAAATAACCGTTCCATTATCTACCCTTAAAGAAGCCTTATTTGATGACCATCTACTGTCTACAATAACGACAACTATTGACTAAAATCAATTTGAAATGGACGTAACGTGGAAAGATTAACAGCTATTGCGATTCCAGAGGTAGGCATTATTCCCATAGTTTGTTGAAATGGGGTTTGATCTTGCCATGTCCCAGAATTTACAATTAATGTTCCACGATAATTTTGTACATCCATTACATGTACGTGTCCAGAATGGAATATATCAGGTACTTCAGTAATTACCATCATATCGTCCTTTTCTGGTGAGATTGGTGTCCTTTGGCCATATATTGGAGATAAATGTCTTGCTTTTAGTAATATTTTCATCGCTTCAGCCGGATTAGAGTAACTTAATCCTGGTATTGTAGCAATAATATCATCAAGTCCTTGACCGTGGTACATGAGAATTTTAACACCATTTAACTCAATATAGCTAGGATTACCTAACATAGTAAAATTTTTCCAACTATATAATATTTCTGAATCCTTTTTTGGTATAGCAGGTTGAGGTAAAGCTCTTCTTCCAAGGTCATGATTTCCTGGAATAACAAATACTTGAATTTTTTTGGGAATCTGATCTAATAGATTAGTCAAATGACACATTTGTTGGTATATGGTACTATCATTCAGTTCTTTTTCCTGATTGGGAAATATTCCGACTCCATCAATTAAATCTCCTCCTATGCAGAGAAATTTAATTTTTGAAACGATTTCATTATCTGATGACGAATTTAACCAATTTAAGAATTTTATAAATTCATTTTCATTAAAATATTTACTACCTATATGCAAGTCAGAAATTAGAACCACATATTCATCAGTTTTTCCCTTATTAGGTATATGATCCGGAATGTCAGGAGAGACAACATTTTTAATAACATAATTTATCCCTTTATTTTCAATTTCTAACATTACCATTTGATCCAAGGTTAATTTTGATACAAGTTTTATTGTCTCTTCATTTAAAGCGATTGTATTTATTATTCCTGTTAAATCATCTATAGCTAATTCAATATTATTTTTTTTAGATCGTTTAGACATTACCAGACCAGCAATTATGGAAGTATTTCCATTTAATGAAATATTATTTTCTAAATAATTATTATTATTATTTTTTTGTTTAATTTTTCTTTTTATGGAAGATATTTTATTGATACGTTTACTTTCCGGTCTTGTAGATAAAATTTTTAGAGACTGATGAAACCTACTTTTAAATAATGAAATATATCCATTAATCCCTTCCTCTGGATCAATATAATCTGCAGAATCATAAATAATTTTAAATGATTCTCTGTAATTTGATTTATCAGTTGTAATTTTTTGTGTAGAGATAATTTTGTATTCTTGAATTTCATTTATTGTTTCTATAGTATTATCTTGGAACTTTGAATCTGAAGAAGTTAAATTATCAAGTTCATTGGAAATCTTTATTGTACAAAAATTTCCAATATCTTCTATAAGAATAATGTTAGTGTCATTATGGCTTTTCTTAAATTTAACAACTTTCTGAATTATTTCCATTATATTTGAATCAAGATTTTTTAAAATGTTAAATGCTTCAGGATGTATTTGATATCCTTGTGCAGTAATGTAAGACAATGCATTTGATATTTCTTTCTGAAAAGACAACTACAAACTATTACGATAGAATCATCTTATTTAATTACATTGCTATTATAAGTTCAATACAAAAATATTATAAAGTTAAATAATATTATCATAAAAATTGAAGAAACGTCTTTATTATTTAGCTGTTGGGATGTTAGTTTTTCTTATTTCTTATAGTATTGGTGCTAAAATAAACATAGAAAAGGAACAATCATCATTAATAAAAGAGCAATTTGAAACAAAAATTGAAGGAATAGATGAAGTTGGCATTTTTCAGAATAATGTTCTAATTGCATTGTCTATGTTTATTCCAGGTATTGGTGTAGGAATTGGTATATTTTCTGGCTTTGGTACAGGATTAGTTTTTAATGCGATGGCTTTAGAAAATACAGCATTGCAAAATATTTCCCCACTAGCAATTCTTATTACTCCATTTGGTATTATAGAAATCTTTTCTTATGGTCTAGCAATTTCAAGAAGTGGAATGCTTATTTATGATCTTTTTAAAAAAAAATCTTGGAAATTACTGCTAAAACCGACTATAATAGAAATTGTAATAGTAGTATCAATCTTAATAGTTGCAGCATTTATTGAATGGAATATGATAAAACAAATTATAGAAATTCCTAAATAATTTATATTATTTTTTAAATATAATTAAATTAAATTAATATGATAAACAATCAAGTTTATTTCATAATAAATGAGTTTTAAGGGTAAGGGTAACCAATAGACATTATTTTTAAAAATACGAGATAATATCAAATGAAGTTCATACCAAATTTACAATATATACTACAGCTGTTATAGAAATATTTGTGAATATTCAGCTTGCTAATATAGAAACAATGATACAAAAGATTACTATATGAATATTTTACTAATAAAAATTGTGATTTAAATTAATTTAATTATAATAATATTTATTTATTTTTAGATAATTATAAATTTAAAATAAAATTAATACAATATAAATAGAATTGTTAGGAGTAAAAATTCATTATAAACCAAAATATGTCAAGAAACCAATTCTTATAGACGCATTACCAGACATGGGACATGTAGCAGGATGATG
>JANWKP010000240.1 GCA_025451315.1 Nitrososphaerales archaeon
ACTCAAGCTGTTAGCTGGTTCTAGCATTTACCTATGAGAAGAGACTTAGAATATCTTCTCATAGGTGAGAGAGACACTGGCGGAGATTCCTCCAATAAAGCAATGTTAATTTAGAATTTAAGCTTTAACGGAATTAAGTTCTATACTAATATAACACAAGTAGCTATTAAGAAGCACCAAAGACGAACATAATTTCAAAACATTTCTATTTCAAATTCAAAAAGTGCGAAGTACGGGATTTGAACCCTCTTTCCGTTACACAATGTTCAATCCCTTTTTAGGGAAATGAATCCGCCATTTCTCATAAGACTCGATTTCCTTTATATACTCTATCGAGTGAAATAGGGTTGTGTATAGTAATAGACAGGTTAGAAAAGATCATCTTTTCATTATAGTATTCATTTCTACTATAATTTTCTCAAGTACAACTATATCAAGCAATATTAATAATGTAATATATGGTCAAACAAATGCTACTCAGGCCAATTCTACCAATACTATAGGCTTGGTAAATATACAGGATATTCCAGTAGAAAAAGTCCGTGTTGGAGATATTGATATTGCGTACAAGATTTTTGGTAAAGGCGAACCCATAATCCTTCATAATGGTGCTTCTGATAATATGGATGCATGGGATCCAGCCCTTTTAAGTAAACTAGCATCTAACAACACAGTAATTGTGTTTGATAGCCGTGGAATTGGAAATACCACTGCTGGAACGGAACCATATTCTATGCAGTTACTCGGTAATGATACTGCTGGTTTAATGGACGCTTTGAAAATACAACAAGCAAACGTTCTTGGATATTCACTGGGTTCATTCATAACCCAACAATTTGCAATTACGTATCCCGATAAGGTTAGCAGCGTAATACTTATAGCGGGAACCTGCGGCGGAAAAGATAATGTACCTCGACCTGCTGAGTTTGACAAATTACAATCCGATATTGTAAACAAATCTCTAAATAATGTACCTATTTCTCAGGATGAAATGAAATCGCTTGTAAATGCCTCATTAGGATCGGGATGGATAAAACTACACCCAGAATCTGTAGACCTTCCCGGAAACATTACATTCCAACAAATGAAGCCTAGTCTTTCCCCTGAAACATTGAATAATCAGAAGAACGCCGGATTTGCTTGGGTGACTTCCGACTGGGATGGTGCCTGTGACGACCTAGCGAAAATAGACAAACCCACATTGGTCATAGCTGGAACAGACGATAATCTATATGTCCCGCATGCAAATTCTTTGGTCATTGCAAGTAAAGTTCCAGGAGCCTGGCTTGTACAGATAAAAGATGCGGGTCATGCAGTTCCAGATCAATATCCGGATGAAGTCGGTAAGATATTGCAGACATTTCTAGCGACCATAAAATAATAACTGACACGATATGAATAATGAATCTAGTTACCTAATTGATCGATATGTGCATAATGTAGACAAGCGGATTCAAATCCTTTATTTGTAGAAGAGGAGAAGTGAGAAGTGCGGGATTTGAACCCGCGATCCCTCTCAATGATTATGACCCGCACTTCGTTTTTAAAATGCCAGATACTTTCTATATTACCTAATTTGTTTAAAAGCGAATATTAGCTATGGTGAAACATAAATAGCGATACATGAGGTTTTTAAATGCACTATGATAGTTACAACTTACTCTCCAATAATATCAGAAGGGTCAGGTATTATTTCCCACGCCGCCTATAATTTAACACTTGATAATAATTAACTGCGATGCAAATTTATTAAATGATTATGAGTAGTGAAGTTAGTCTAAAAACTCCGTTTATGATACAAAAGTTTGACAGCATTGATGATTTCATAAAGACGATTTTTCCAGACATCGAATCATATATGAAGAAACAACTATTATCAAATATACAAAGGTCCAATTTAGATACCATTGTATATTCGGAATTAGAAAGGAATCTCAAAATGTTTATTGTTAGAAATTATTCTAAAAATCTTGATGAATATATTGATGTGGAAGCAAGACATGCTAGCAAGGAAGCTATGAAAGATGTGCTCCTCTCAACCATTTCAATTACTCTGAACGTTAGCGATGAATCTGGTCGAAAGCTAAGTGAAGATGACTATTTATTTTCGCTTAGAAAGATCATAAATAATACCAAATTATAATCTACTAACCAGTAATGGATCCTTACTGGTATCCAATAAGATTAGTGTAACAATAAAACTTGAAAATACATCAATTGAATTTGAGAAAAGCACAAACAAACACTTGCAACAGAATATGTTTATCTTAAATAGTTTCATGTAAAGGTTACATTATGACGATAGATCCAGAATTTCCAAAACATCATCAAGTAGTCGGAAAGCATTCAACTTCAGATGGAGATTATCTTCATTTGGTGTGGGGTCCAGGAAGGTCAGATGCAGAATCGTCAACAAATAAAGAAGTTCAAGAAGCATACAAAGCCAGAGGAGAGGAATATGTTCCATTAGGTGTTCACGGCACATTTGTAGCAGTAGATTGGGATTCGTGTATCTCTGATGGAGCTTGTATAGAAGCCTGTCCCGTACAAGTCTATCAATGGTATAGGTCAGAACAAGATGTTCCAGCCATAGAGATGGCAAACGCCACAAGTGAAGGGACTGGGGATGATCACAGTAGAGAAGGAAGAAAAGATTATACTGATAAACCAGATCCTATCAGAGAGAAGGCATGTATATGGTGTATGGCCTGTGTGACTGTATGTCCTACGACCTCCATCAAAGTCGATGAGGCGAACCTGCCAATTCATGAAGAGGAAGCAAAGAAATTTACCTAGGTATAGTTTGGCTAAAAGAAAGACTGAATGAAAAGTTTGTACTCATCAGCAATTGATACTCATAAATTAAAGTCTACCATTATTGGTTAACTATTTATTTACTTCAACATCTCGATTTTACAAAAACAATATACACCATATATTAACAGTCATTATTATTCATCGTCAGTATCCAAATTAGAAACGATTATACTATCTGTTACTTCATTGAATATCCTTGTCGAGCTGTCAAGATATCCTTTTTTATTTGAAAGTATTGATGTTGCCCGTTTTATTCCAAACTTATAATGACGTCAAATTTGCAATAAGTAGAATTAGAACACATTATTAAGAGCATAGAAACAGAGGATTCAAATCATACATAAAAAAAGAAGTGCGAAGTGCGGGATTTGAACCCTAATGCTTGTCGCGATTTTTGGAACAATTTTGGAGAATAGATCCTTGTATAAAACAAAGAAAATTTCAAAAATCTCTAAATCAGTCGAGTTAGAACACTCATATTTACTAATAGATTAAAGACAGGAATTGAAGATTAACAAAGCAAGAATGCATTAATAGCGTTGATCTTTCCGCGGGATCAAGAATGAGACGATTTATTTTAGCCCTCGATGATCTTGTTCTAGTGTTACTTATAGTAGATATTCCCTCAAGAAATCATTTATTTTTGATATAGCTATATGAGATTAATTTGATAATAATACAAGTAAACAGAATACGGGCTATTAGTTTTCTGATGAGATCCTATACTGACTATGCACCATTAAATATACAATCCTATAATTGAGTATATTAAAACACAGACCATGTATGCTTATATACCTCTGGATGCTTGGTTGGGTATCTGTAGAAAGTTATCTAAATGCTTATGTTTATAGCAGATATTTGTCTATCGTCTTGTTACCTAGCAAGCCAACATGTCTCTATAAAACTGGAGCAAATTTCAACAAAATCTAGATAGGGATACGAGAAGATTATAGAATATAAGCATTAGTTAAACTCAAAAGAACGATAACATATGGATAACTACAAAAACATAAAAAATTCTAAAAAGATGTGAATAAATAGATAGAGGTTTTAAGAACTATAACATACATCCAGCTAATAAATAATTTTTAGAATGCGGATAGACAACCATTCAAACAAATCCTGCAGGATATAGCTTGCCAATGATCCACTTTCAATTTTCAGTAAACCATTCTGATAAACGTGCATATTCATAGACAATTGCATTTGAGTAGTAAATAAGTGCGGGATTTGAATCCTTATGATAGGTGCGTTCACAGATCATCCGAAGGATATAATTGTGGTGTCATGAAAATCTAAATATTGCATCCATCGCGTACTTGTTGATATCTCATTAGAAAAATGGCTTTAGCATATTTTGAAATTTCAATTACTATAAGATAGTAAGTAAAAATTAGATATTTACTTCTTACTAGCCCATTATTAGTCGATATCTTTTTTTGCAGGCAAACAAGAATCGTAATTACTATTTGAATTCTCTTATAGTTCTGAATTTATTGATTCTAATTCCAAAATTCTCATGTCCTTTTCTCTTGTTGAATCGATCAAACTCGATCGCTCGTCCTTCCAATTTTTGTAACGCTTATAGTCTTCTGAGTCTTCGATTTCAGTACATATATCTTGTCGAACTTGGTCAAGTTCGGCTCGTTTGATGGAAACCTGTGATACAAGATCCGCTTTTTTATACTCTAAACCCTCTAGAAAAGAATTTGAATCCTCTATTGAAAGATTAAAATTAATGGATAGATTGAGTATATCCATCAACCTATCTAATAGGATTTTAGGTTCAATTTCTGTCTTGAGACTAGTTGTCTGGAGCTCTTCTAATAGCCCTTCGATGTTTTCTTGAGGCCAATTAAATTCATCAAATTTTCTCATAAGATTTATTGCAGAAGCGAAGGTGTAAATGTCAACTCCCTCTTTACACAAAGATTCTGCTACTGTCCTTAGGAGATCTATGTCATTCATAGTCAATCGCGTATTCTGGATTATTCCTGTCACTGTTCCCTTACCAATTCCTACTATTTCCGATATGCGGTTGCGTGAAATCCCTTCCAACCACAATTGAATTACATCTATCTTTATTTTATGGGAAATTTTTCTTGACATGACATTCCATTATGTAAGAAATTTGTATAAAAGACATTCAATAATTTCGATAAAGATATCTATGCAACATA
>JANWKP010000241.1 GCA_025451315.1 Nitrososphaerales archaeon
AAACAGTATTTTCATGTATAAAGAGAATGTTTGGTGAATATGTTACTGCTATCAGATTTGAGAACATGATAAAGGAAATAATACTAAAAGCATCATTGTATAACTGGTTTCAAAGTATAGCCATTAGATAATTATCAATTAGTATTGGAAGAATATATGAATGATTATGAGTTATGCAACAAAGCATTTATTGATAATATTAATAATAAAAATCATTATATTTTAAGATATAAATTTTTCTACTAATATTCCCTAGCTTCATTTATCTAATTCAATAAACTCATATTTTTGTACTCCAGTATAATAAATTATAACAGAAGCTTTTTTGTTTACATCATCATTTTGTAAATTTCTATGGGCGCTACCAGGATTAAGTATTTGTGTCCTATTAATTTTCTTATCATCTTTTTTGTGCGTGTGACCACATATTAAAATATCATAATAATTAGCAAGAATTATTGATTTTTTTATCTCTTCGTTTGTTCCATGATAAATTCCAAATATTTCATCATCTAATTTAAGCTCTCCAAAATCGCCCTTAAGCTCCCCTGCTATTGTTGTAAAACTTTTAACGAGACCTATTTTTTCACCGTCATTATTTCCCAGGACACCTACAAACTTGATATTTTTTTTAAGATTTTTAAATTCAAGAACAATACCAGGATATACATAATCTCCTGCATGAATGACATAGTCTACTTTATATTCATTAAAAATTTTTATTGCATGTTTTACGTTGATTATATCGTCATGGGAATCCGATATTATCCCAATTCTCATTATAATAAAAACACAACGCCATGTTTTATTTTTTGTGTTTAGTAAAATGTATAGAAATATCATCAATCGATGAAAATATTCCTATTCGAATCGCATTCTTTACAGTTTGAAAAATTATGATTTGTTAATATTTCGTATGTGTTTATAATTAATAAAAAGTTTTCTGATGTAATAATTGATATGATAAACAGCTTAACAATGAAGGAAATGAATCTATTTATTCATTAGCAGTATTAAAAAATCTATAATTCTAATAAAGTTAAAGACTCTTAAAAATTAGGCAATTAAATTATTTAAATATTTATCAAGCTTTTCACAAATCTAAACTATTAAATAAAAAAACCTTGATTTCATGTTTATTGAAAAGATTTTTTTTGATATTTGATGTCGGACAAACATTGATAAATGAATGGGATTTTATAGATTTTTTTGATAAAAAGCTTTTAGAATTAATTAATGGATTTGGGGGAAGAATAGATTGTAGAAATTACATTACATTAAGAAATAATATCATAAAAAATAGACTGATTGGAAATGGTGGATTAGATGAATTAATCATTACTATTTGCAGACTCATTCTTCCTATAGGTTATGATAAAATCATTTTAAAAAAAATTAAACCTGATTTATCAGATGGAATAAGAAAATTAGTTTGTCTTAATTATGGTGCAAAAAAAGTTGTCGAAAAACTCTCAAAATATAATGAGCTAGGGATAATTTCTAATGAACCTGAAGAAACACTAGAACCATTAATAAATTCAAATATATTTTCGCTATTTAATAGAATATCTATTCCGTCAAAAATAAAGATGAAAAAACCTCATTGGAAGTTACTTCTTGACTTAATCAACATGACAGAATTTCCCGCTAGTAGATGTATAATGATCGGAGATCGTTTGGATATTGATATTTTGCCTGCAAATCAGTTGGGCATGAAAACAATAAGATTTACAGATTCTCTTTTTAACTTGCAATCCCCGAATGTTAAAAATGAAATTCCTACACATACTGTAAAAAAGTTAGAAGAAATTACTAATGTCATTCAATATATTTGAGTTTTAAACAATCTACGTTATTATATCTTTAATTCTATCGCTTGATATAGCTTCCTTTATTTCCATAGCAATTCTTCTTCCTACTCCAAATGTAGTACCATAATAATATTTTGTATAAGGACTGGTAGTGGATAAAATAGGATTTCCAGGGACACGAAATGATACATCATATACAAATATATCTAAATCTTTAGTAATAATACTCTGAAGAGAAAAAGGACCTATTAGTCCTGGTGGATATTCTTCTTTAACAGTATTTACAAATTTATCTCCCATATCAAATACTTTTTCCAACATTGATTCACGAATACTAGCCGGTGTATGTCCTATCTCTATGTTTTGTAATTCAATATTTAATTCTAATTGTTGTTTTGCTGTAAGCGAGGTTGTAAAATCATGCAGATTTGTTTGTAATCTACGTTCTATACCTAAAAATTCGAGATCCTTTTTTAGAGGAGAGTAAAAGAAATTAAAATTAAAATAAGTACCGATTACATATTCTTCAATTATTGCAGATTCCAAATCTGTTTCACTAATTAATCCACTTTTTATTTTTATTTTGGTTTTTTCCAAATAATCATTATATGAATTAACAAAGAAAAATGCACGTTCCAACTTCCTTTTTGCTTCCTGAATTTTGACAATAGATGGTCCTGATATTTCATTAGGTTTTTTTAATTGAGGATGATTAATTCTAGATTTATTCAAGAGATAATACTGATTTTTAGGTGCTGTTCTCTCTTCTGCTCTTAACAAATATCTATTCCCAAAAACAGGTATTAATAAGTTATTTTCTATATTGTTATATCCAAGGTATACCGAGAAAGCTCTATGAGCTACCATTAAAACATTCAGGTCTCTTAATTTTTTTTGATGGTCAGGGTTTACGATATCGATGAATCTATCTAGAACTATTACAGTATTAGATAATCTTTTAAATCTAAAATAAGGTGTTTCTCTCCCTTTTTGGCAGATACAAACAGTCCTAATACATTCATCCACAGCACCATCCATCACCTCAAGTGCTGAATGACTACCCAAAATACCAATATTGATATTTTCCTTATCATAATTTTTAACAATATCAAAAATTTGAGCCGGATTAATCATTATTAATGAAATTTTACTAGTACAATAAATTGTTTAAGGTAAAAATTTGCGTCTATTATTTATTTTTATTTTTATTGATCTCATTCTCAATAGCTTTCTTTAAATCCTCGTCATTTTTATCGGTATAGTCTATTCTTAAAGTTGTCGCAATGGATTCAAGTTTTTCCCGTTCAATATTAGTATTTTCGTTTTTATATTTATCTAAATCTCGTTTGGCTTCGATCTTCGCTTTTTCAAATTCTGCGGTAGCCTTACCAAAAGATTTTGCCAATTCAGGGATTTTTTTTACTCCAAAAAATAATACAACTATAATAACTATAATAAAAATCCATTCAAAACCAAATGGCATCTGCATTAAAAGATTGCCCAAAGTTATCAAACCTTTTTCTAAATATTGTTAACATCAATAACAATTTAAGTGTTAAATCACTCTAAATATATTTTTTAATAAATACACTTCATAAATAATATATTTTTCTAAAACTAGGTAAACATTAATAATTATACAGTAATACAAAATTATCCCTATGCAATATCATAAAGCTGCGTTCCTTGGACAAGAACGTTCAAGAAAAGCTCAGATGAAACTATTCGAGTATACAGGATTTTCCATGTTAACATATACGATTAAAAAAGGAAGTTCTGGATTTGAACCAGTAGGAGAAGAAATGCTTGTTGGAAATTTAAACAACGGTAGGGAAATAATTATATTCATCTGTGACAAGGACGGCTATGCAAAAGCTCAATCTAAATCCATGACAATCGATCAAGGTAATAAGATAGTCGAAAAAATGGTTTTTGATGGTTTTATTAAATTTGATGGAGAAATCAAAACGGTAATCTGAATTCATTTTGTGGAGGTCTAACATGATTGTATATCATTTACAATCACGGCAATACTTCTGTTCCTATATAATTTCTCCCTTGTATAGCATTAGATAAATTGTTTGGATTGGCAAGAATTACTTTAGTTCTTATTTTAGATCTCTCTATAACTTTTAAAGCTATGATATCCAGTAAATCGTATTCACCAGCCATTGAACTTTCTTTCAATAATAAGGTTAGTAATTTACCTAATTCAATTTTTTCAAATAATTGTGCATCATTATTTTTCCTCGGATCGGAATCATAAATTCCGTTGACGTCAGTTGCATTGATAAATTCGCTTGCTCTAGTCTTTTCTGCAATTAAAGCTGAGGTAGCATTAGTACTTTGTCCAGGATGTAATCCGCCTGATACAATAATTTTATTGCTTTCCATAAACCTACTTACCTCATCTAATGACTGCGGAATTTCAGGATAGGCATAATTACCTAAAGAAGCAATGAGCAACTTTGCATTTACTCTTGATATGGCTATACCTAACAAATCTAGGCTTGCTTCATCTAATCCTAATTTTCTTGCGAATTTGATATATAGTCTCGCTATACTTCCACCTCCGGTAATAACTATTAATTGTACATTACTTGTAAGATTAATTAAAACATCGCTATATTGTTTGAAAATATTGTAATAGTTATTGCTATCCTGGACATGTGTATCTGAAAGACTGAATATACTTCCGCTCAACTTTATTACTATCCTTTTTTTTTGCAGATAATCAACCATTTTTATTCCCTTTTTAAAGATCGATATTCTTCAATACTTTTTCAAGCTTTTCTCTATTTCGTTGAGGTGTATAAATACGAATCATATCCAAAAAACCTGCAATTGAATCAATTAATGGAATATCGGAAGTAGGGGTTTCGAACTCTAAATCTTTATCAACTAACATTATTGAATTTAATTCTTTCTTTGAAGGAGTTAGTGGCATTGAGGGAGCTTGAGAGATATCTATAAATATTAAGCTTTCATCGATATCTAAATATTCTTTTATTCCTCCTAAAAAATCTCTAATATATTTCCCTGCTAACCCTTTATCAAAGGCATTATGTTTGTTTTGTAAAAATTTTTCATAAACACATTTGAATAGGTTCCTTTTTTTATAATCCAACGCCAATTCTGAAGCAAATTTATTCTCCTTCAATGAACAAATAATATCTATAGTTTTATCATCTGTATAGTCTAAATATTCTTCAATAGTAAAATTTGAAAAATTAAGCTGTTTATCTGCGCTTATAAGAGAATGTAATAACATTACTTCACCTGCTCTAACCGTTTTATGAAAATATACAGCTTTAAACATTTGATATCTAGAGATCAACATAGATTCAAGAGAATTAATTGCAGATTTATCAATACCTAAGTGACCATTTGAAAGAACTTCAAGGGAGCTAATTAACCTGTGATAATCGACTTTTCCATATTCTGCACCAGTAAAGAAACTATCTCTAGGCAAATAATCCATAATATCTACTGATAAACTACCTGCTATGATCTCATCATAGAACATTTTTTGAGACTCTCCAAAAGAAAGCTTACATACATAGTCACCATCATATCCATATTTTTCCAAAATATCAGTGATGATTGTTTCTTTGATGATTCTTTTTCCAATTATTTCATGATTAATTTTATTTGACTTTTTCTCTCTTAAAACTTCTTCAAAAAGATGAGAAAAAGGTCCATGCCCTATATCATGTAATAATGCAGCTATCCGTAAACTTTCCACATCCTCCTTACAAGTGATGTACCCTTTATTTAAAAGAGACTCTGCTGCTAGTCCTGCCAAATGCATAGCCCCGATGGAATGTTCGAAACGGGTATGCTGAGCACTAGGATATACTAAATGGGCACCTGCTAACTGTCTTATTTTTCTTAATCGTTGAAAAAATTCAGTATCAATTAATTTTTTTTCTAAATCTGTAATAGGAATATACTTATGTATAGGATCGGTTATTTCTCCTGTAAATTCTAAAATCATTTAAGTAACATATTAAACAATATATTTTCTTATAAAATGGTATTGATATGACAAAAACAAATAATCCTTTTTTTAGTTTAATTCGAAATTGCAATGATATTTAATTATTCCAGAGGTGACCTATTAATTCAAGAATACTTACCTTCATTAACAAGAGATGGAATTATTGTTTGTTGTAACGATTAGTATAGTATTCATAAATGATGTTCTAATTTAATTGTATACACGTTCTAGTAACAATTCTTATTTTTGTTAGTATGAAAGTAGTAGTAATAGTCATAGAAATCTCTGTTCCATCCTTATTGCATTACTCTCAATCTCTTTTCTATGAGAAAAGCGCTCTATCTTTTGAATGCAGATAGTTATAATCTTTAGGATAACACATCTATTACCACCTTCTGTGTGAACTATACGCATACCATATTTTTTAACTTCTCATGATCTAAAGAGAGACTCTTACAAAATGTTTTTTTTGTAAAAGTGATACAAATTTTAGATTTGTGAACGGGACCAATGTTAATCCATAGCTTATGATGTTAATTTCACATGTGAATAACAGGTTCATCTATTGTGAATTCAATTATTCTTTCCTTTCTTTTGTAGTTGATAATAATCAAATCTCCGAAATCAATTATAAACAGAAACTAGTTCCTATTACAATCTTTGAATTATTCCAATTATCTTGGAGGTATTTCTAAAACAAACTAAGAAAGTACAATACCGGGAATATGAGAACAACAAAGTTGATGGTCTATTTCTGATGAATTTTATAAAAATTTCTTATGATAAGACATTCATGCCAATAGATCTTTCGTTAAGTTAACAGTACTGTTCAAGGAAAGTAAACATATCAAAAATGGCTGTAACATGTTAAATAATAAGTATTTAATATTAAAATAATCTAAATATTTTTTGTTAATAAATACCACTCATGCTCATTTTAAGTATATTTTATTCACTTTTAAAGATACAAATCCAAATAATTGAATAAATTCATAATAGGTATCAATAAACAATGACCTGTAAGTTATTAAATAATTGTTTTAACTCGGTACATGATCCTACTATATCAAGATTTATACTAGATTGAATTGAGATTTTTGCACTTCTGAATACTAACCCCTTTTCACAATATTTTATTTCACGTAACTTATCTAACCGTTCGCTAATAACATCATCAGTTTTTAAAATATGTCCTCTTTGTGCATAAAGTATTATTCGCATATCAGTAATCAAAACGTTATATTTTTTTTCACCATATTTCACACTAGTTTTGCTGTGAAATCTAATATTTTCGTCAGGGAGAAGAAATTCTTGAATCGACATATTTATTATCCTCAAATGATATGGGTAGAATTATTTATCAACTATAGTCATAACTAATTATCCAAATTGATAATTTAATTAAATTAATACATTTACAAAAATAAAATTATCAAATAACATTAAAAATATTATCTCTTTCATTAATATATAAGCATCTAATATAATAATAGATATAAAATATATTTCACCATGTAGATATTTAAATAAATGCCCACAGAAATGTCTCTAAGAGATCATTTTTATGAAATGAGATCTAGGATATTAAGGGTTTCTATTATAATCTTAATAATTATTATATTTTGTATTACATTTGGATTCAAGGTTTATCCAATTAATATACACATAATACATCTTCCAAGTACTATTTATATTCCATTTATCGATCCAAATCCTTTTAATAATATAGCTATTCAAGTTACCTCTTTTATGAAAGATACTTTACTTCCAGTAGAAGTTAAACTTATTCAGACTGCTCCAGGTCAGGCTTTCTTTGCACAAATATATGTTGCTGGCTTGATAGGAATTATTGTTGCAGTACCCTTACTAATTAGAGAACTGTATGAATTTATTCTACCTGCAATAGAAGAAAAGAAAAAGAAAAGAATCAATTTCCTTAAAATGTTAATTCCAACTATTGGATTATTTATCATAGGTGTAATATTTTCATATTTACTCGTAATTCCCTTTACACTTGATTTCTTGTACAAATATGGAGAATCAATCGGTGTAGAAACCTTTTTAAATATTAATGACTTTATAACTTTTGTATTACAATTTCTAATTGGTTTCGGAATTTCATTTGAACTTCCACTGCTTATGTATGTTATATCCTTATCTCAGATAATAGATCACAACTTTTGGAAAAAAAATTTCCGATATGCAATAATTATAATTGTAGTATTTGGAGCTGTTATTACTCCTGATGGTAGTGGTGTAACAATGTGGCTAATTGCTGGACCAATGATTTTATTATATTTAATAGGTATTTTTCTTGTTCAAACTAAAATAGCCTACAAAGAAGTTTGACATTTTTAATTCCCTTTTCATTATCTGTACTATTATTTGAAAAGATTAAATCTTAAGAGAATGTTAAGAATGTAGAGATAGTGACGCAAAAATACTTCATTAAAGATGAAAATAAAACAAGTAACGATATATTCGACCTACCAGAAAATAAAAATGTTATATTACTGTCAGCTATTTATTCTGGTGAAGATCAAAAAGTTTTATTAAAATTTTATGATCCTGACTTAGATGTCATATATTTCTGGAAAGATAGAACTAATCATAAACCATATTGTTATACGAAAATAGAATATAAAGATAGATTAGAAGAAATTATAAAAAAAGAGCCCAAGTATAACATACAACATAGTAGAAAAAAGGAGTTAATCTCTGATAAGGAAATAGATATATTAAAAATTATAGCCCCAGATCCTTTATCAATAGGAGGAACTGATAATAGTATAAGAGAAAAAATTACAGCTTGGGAAGCTGATATAAAATACCATGAAAATTATCTCTATGATAATGCTCTTATTCCAGGGACCTTTTATTATAGAAAAAATGATTTTATTTATCAATATAAATATGAAATAGATCCTCTTATACGTGGTAAACTCTCTGAATTAATTGATAACAATAATCAAGATGTACTAGATAATAAATCAACTAGCTACAATTATTATATCGCTCAGTGGATTAACTTATTAAATCAACCAATTCCAAATATAAAAAGAATCGCAATAGATATTGAAGTAGAATCGGAAGAAGGACGAATTCCACATCCACGTGATCATGACAAAACCATTACTGCTATAGGATTAGCAGGTAACGATGGTTTCAGAAAAGTATATGTCTTAAATAATGGATTGAATGAAAAAAAACAACTTATCCCGGAAGCAGAAGTAATTGAAACGGAAAAAGAGTTAATCCTAGCTGCATTTAAAGATATTAAAAATTATCCAATCATACTTACATTCAATGGAGATGACTTTGATCTTCCATATTTATACATGAGATCTCAGGACACAAGAATAGATCCAATAAATAAAGAAATCATAAAAAAAGAAGATATTCCATTTATTGTAAAAAGAGACAATTTTATAAAAAGAGGAATGCAGGCAGAACCTGTGAATCTCAGACATGGAATACATATCGATTTATTTAGGACCTTCCAAAATAGATCTGTTCAAATATATGCCTTTAACCACAAATATGCAGAATATACACTAAATGCTATTTCCGAAGCTCTACTTAACGACCATAAAATAGAATTTGAAGGAGATATATCAGACATACCTATGCACAAACTGGCGGAGTATTGTTTAAAAGATGCTGATCTCACATTGAGACTCTCAACTTTTAATGATAACCTATTAATAAAGTTATTAATTGTGATTTCTCGAATATCTCATTTACCAATTGATGACGTTTCCAGATTTGGAGTAAATCAATGGATTAGGGGTATGTTATATTTTGAGCACAGACAAACCAATTCTCTAATACCCCGAAGAGATGAGCTCATATCTAAGGGAGTATCGTCTACTACTGCAATAATCAAAGAAAAAAAATATCGTGGTGGTCTTGTAGTAGAACCAAAGGTAGGAATACATTTTAATGTAGTAGTTGTTGATTTTGCGTCACTTTATCCTAGTATTATAAAAGTTCATAATCTATCCTATGAAACTGTAAATTGTTCTCACCAATCTTGCAAAAATGATCCAGAACAACAAATTCCTGAAACTAAGCATTGGATTTGTAAAAGAAGAAGGGGCTTGACATCTCTTCTCATTGGTTCTCTACGGGATTTGAGAGTCAGATATTATAAACAACTTTCAAAAGATAAAACAACAACCACAGAGAATCGTCAGCTTTACGAAGTTATTAGCCAGGCTATAAAAGTAATATTAAATGCAAGTTATGGTGTTATGGGAGCAGAAATATTTCCACTCTATTGTCTACCAGTAGCTGATGCTACTGCAGCCATAGGAAGAGCAACAACAACACGAACAATAGAAAAATGTAAGCAAATTGGTATTGAAGTAATATATGGTGATAAAGATTCATTATTTTTAAAAAACCCGTCTTCTGATAAAGTAAAAGATATTTCAAAATGGGCAAGAAATCAGTTAGAGGTAGATTTAGAAATAGACAAAACATATAGATATGTTGTCTTTAGTGATTTAAAAAAGAATTACCTGGGAGTCCTTGGTGATGGAACAGTAGATGTAAAAGGATTAACAGGTAAAAAATCACATACACCTCCATTCATACGAAAGGCATTTTACAAAATACTGGAAATATTAAAAGAAGTAAATTCTGAAAAAGATTTTCAAAAGGCAAAAGAGGAAATCAAAAAAATAATAAAGAGTTATGCGAATGATTTAGAAGCTGGAAAAATTAATCCTTCAGAATTAAGTTTTAATGTTATGGTTAACAAATCACCTGATCGATATGGAGAAAAGACAAATAATTCCAAGATAAAATCAATAGATGGAAAAAATATTGATTTTATAACCTACAAAGGACTACCCCAACATATAAAGGCTGCAATGTTACTACATCAATCAGGAAGAGAGATCAAAGCTGGTGACATAATATCATATGTTAAAACCAAAACTAATGATGGCGTAAAACCTGTTAACTTGCTTAAAAATATAAATGAGATTGACACAGAAAAATATCTTGAAGCTATGGAAGCAACTTTTGATCAAATATTGTCTGCATTAGACTATAATTTTAAATCGATATTAGGAAAAGATAGACAAGCTAATTTAGATGAATTATTTTGGTCCAAAAGATAAGAAAAATACTAATCATGATAAACTAGAAACAATTTAATTTGTAACTTGGTAAATTTAGATAATTGAATACTTTAGAAACGTTGGAATACTTTTTTGTTCCTCCTGAGAAAACTAATGCAAAATGTAGTTTTGGAGATTTTCCTACAAAAATCACATTTCAAGATTCCGATGCAATTCTATACGGTATCCCCCTGGATATTACTACTACTTTTGGTAAAGGTACTTCTTTAGGTCCTGAAGCAATTAGAGTAACATCTGCAAAACAGATAGAATCTTTTTTATTAGATGAAAATGAAGAAATTTTTGAGAAAGTCAAAATATATGATATAGGTGACCTAGTACTAGTCAATATGAAAGATAATAACAAATATGAAAAACTTTTAAAAAATAATTTGAAAATGATCTCAAATATAATCAAAATTAATTCATTAATAAGAAAAGAAAAAAAGATCCCGATTATATTAGGAGGAGAACATACAATATCATATTTTAGTATACAATCAATTGCACATGAGAATCCTATCATAATTCATTTTGATGCACACAGAGATATGAAACCAATTTATGACAAAAAAAAGATTTGTCACACTACTCCATTTTTTCACCTCATCGATGAAGGTCATATTGAAGGTAAGAATATTATTCAAATTGGAATTCGTCAAAGCGACAAAGAAGAAAATGAATTTGCTATTAACAATGGTGTTAATACATATACAGGCTTGGATATTCATAAGAACCTACATCATATCACAAAAGAAATAGGCAAACTGACAAATAATAGAAACATATACATTACATTTGATATTGATGTATATGATATTTGTTATGTTCCTTGTACCGGAACACCTGAACCCTTTGGGCTAAATCCATTCCAGATTTTAGAAATACTTAAATCTATAAATAAAACTGCTTTATTGATAGGAATCGACATGGTAGAAGTTGCAATGAAGAATAGCGATTATAGAGAAGGAACATTAGCAACTCAAACCCTTTATAGAATTTTTTCTAATTTGGTAACAAAACTGAATTTATAGTGGATAATTAATATATTTACTTAGTTGATTTCTTTAAAAAGAAATTTTATACTCATTTTTCAATAGATAATTAAAATTATTTAAAAAAAAAGTCTCATCGTGTATAGGATCGAATTATCCAAGTAGTACTCTAAACCATTACGTATACTAACCAAGATTAAAGAGTTTACTAATATCAGGTGCCTTGGGTTGTTGGTACTGGCAGGCTGAACATCTCGCCGAAGCTTGATGCGTACACCTCCAGTCCATCAATGCTATCTTCTATAGCTACCCTTCTCCTTACGGAAGGCTGTCTTTTCTCGAGAATGGCTTCCTCCTTAGATGCTTTCAGGAGTTATCCAAAACAGCTTAGCTGCTCAGCGTGCCCTGTCGGACAGCTGATAAACCAGAGGCTGCGTTGCCCTGTTCCTCTCGTACTAGGGACAACTTCCCCTCAGACAACCACGCCCCTGTCAGGCAGAGACCGACCTGTCTCACGACGGTCTAAACCCAGCTCACGTTCCCCTTTAATGGGCGAGCAGCCCCACCCTTGGCTCCTGCTGCAGAACC
>JANWKP010000242.1 GCA_025451315.1 Nitrososphaerales archaeon
TACCCATTAACCATGTATCAAGATTATAAGAAGGAGTATTAGTAACAAACTCATGATATGAGGGATCAATGAAATCTGGACCTATTTTAAAAGTTTGAATTTTAAAACCAAGATTTTTTAATAGATAAAGAATTCCTAAAGTTATTGAGGTTTTTCCCACTCCACTGCTAGTCCCAGCAATTATTATTCGAGGAATATCCATTTCAAGTTTGAATATAATAAATGGATAAATATCTTTTTCCTGATTATATTTGTTAATTACCTTCCATTATGTTTTTGAGATTATGAGCTATGGATTATATATCCAATAAATTTTTTGTAGAGGATTAATGAACATTATTTTAATTTATTGCTCTCAATTTTATATTATAAGCCAAACCAAATCTGTGTGCCTCATCTCTTAAAGATTGAAGTAAATGCAATGCAGTACTCTTCTTTGAAATTTGCAAAGGTTCTCTAGAGTTAATCGTGTATATTTCTTCATTTTCTTTTGCTAAAGAAATAATAGGTATATTCAAACACATCTTTTTTAAGACAAATTCTGCTGTGGTAAGTTGGCCTTTTCCTCCATCAATCACGATGAGATTTGGAAAGGACGTGTCTATTTTATTATTATTAATGTAAGAGTTAATATTATTATAATCATTATTTATTTTTTCAGTATCTATCGAACTTTTATGCGACATATATTTTCGGTGTACTATTTCTTTGATCATTAAATAATCGTCCTGTTTGGACTGTAATGACTTTATTTTAAATCTCCTGTATCCATTCTTATAGGGATATCCATTAACAAACCTTACGCATGCCCCAACTGCAATTGATGTTCCAAAATTTGATACATCAAAACAGTCAATGATGAAAGGAAAATCCTTTAAATTAAGAGTGTTTTTTAGTTCTATAACGGATTGATTGTATTTTCTTTCAATTTGAATTGATAAATTCTTTAAGATTAAATTCATTAAATCTTTTTTTTCATTGTTAACCGAATATGTAACCTTTATAATCTTAACCCTATGGTTGGATAATTTTTCTAAGGCTAATTCTAAGGTTGTCTTAGATTCAGGAATTTCGTTTACATAGATCTTGTAAGGAATTTGAGGTGATGTTGTATAATATTGAAGTAAAAATGTAGAGAAATTATTATCACCAATTAGTTCATAATAATATTTTTTTTGGTCACTTATTACTCCATTAACTCTTTTAAAGATGAGAATATGAGAAACTCCTGATAAAATATCTGTTTTGATACCTATGTATTCTTCGTTTCTTCTATTTTTTAAATCCATTTTTTGATTGATTAATAAAGACTCGATAGTTTTTACAGTATCACGAATTTCTTTTGCTCGTTCGTAGTTCTGTTTCTTTGACTCTACATTCATTTCTGTTTTTAAATTTGCAATAAAATTTTCTAAACCATTTTTTTTATTAAGGATATCTTTTAATAATTTAATATTTTCTAAATATTTTTCTTCACTGATGTTATTAATACATGGTGCATCACAATTATGAATAAAGTATTCTAAACAAGGTTTTTTTGGTAGTCTATTACATATTCTTACCTTGAATAACTTTCTCAAAATCCCTAAAGAGAGAAATCTCGAACTTCCGTAAACAAATGGACCAATAACATCTCCTTTAGGACCTTGAAAATCTCCTCTCCTATTTCTTCTAGCAACTAATAATCTGGGAAATTTTTCGTCTGTAATTTTTAAATATGTGTATCTTTGCTGATCTTTTAACTCAATATTAAAAACAGGTCTATATCTTTTAATCAAATTTGATTCCAAAAGAAATGCTTCAACTTCATTATCAGTTAGTATAAAATCAATATCCTGTACTTTATTTATCAATATTTGTGTTTTCCAAAAATTCTTATCTTTATTATTAATAGTATCTTTCTGATTGAGATAACTGTTAACACGATTTTTTAAATTTTTTGCTTTTCCTATGTAAATTATTTTTCCTGTTCTATCCTTCATTAAATAGATGCCGGGGTTATTTGGAATCTTTTTTCCTTCGTTGATAAGGTTAAATGTAGACATTCCGAATTTTTAATAATTTACCTCAATAGGTTTAGAATTCAATAACTTTTTCTTTAAATATTTAGCCGTATGGCTCAAGTCGTCATGAGATATTATTTTTTCTGGAGGTCCTTCAATTACTAAGCGTCCGCCATCACTTCCACCTTCTGGTCCTAAATCAATTACCCAATCTGCACTAGCAATGACATCTAAATTATGTTCAATGACAACAACTGTATTTCCCAAAGAGGTTAATCTACTTAAAATTCTAAGCAATTTCTTAACATCCTCAAAATGAAGTCCTGTAGTTGGTTCGTCTAAAATATAAAGGGTTTTACCCGTGTCCCTCTTAGAAAGTTCTGCAGCCAGTTTAATTCTTTGTGCTTCTCCTCCTGAAAAAGTCGTAGCGGGTTGACCCAATTTAATGTATCCCAAACCAACATCAAATAAAGTTTTTAATTTTTTATATATAATAGGTATATTTTGGAAAAAGTCCATCGCCTCTTCTACTGTATAATTTAATATATCGTCTATCGTCTTTTCCTTGTATTTTATTAACAATGTTTCAGAATTATAACGCTTTCCCATACATTCATTGCATTTTACATATACATCAGGTAAAAATTGCATTTCAATACGCTTAACGCCACATCCTTCACATGATTCGCATCTGCCACTTTTTACATTAAAAGAAAATCTTCCAGGGTTATAACCCATCTCTTTGGCCATTATTGTTTTAGAAAAAATCTCCCTTATTGGTGTAAATGCATTAACATATGTAGCTGCATTAGAACGAGGAGTTCTACCAATTGGAGATTGATCAATTCCAATAACCTTATCAATATTTTCTATACCGTTTATTGAATCATATTTTCCAGGTATTTCATTGGACCCAAAATAACTCGATACAGCCTTAAAAAGAATCTCGTTTACAAGTGTTGATTTGCCGGACCCGGAAACTCCTGTGACTATTGTAATACATCCAATAGGAATATCTACATCTATTGCTTTTAAATTATTCTCTTTTGCACCATGTATAGTAATAAAATTAGTGAAGGGGTCTTTTTTTGAGGGAAGAGTTGCAGTTTTCTCCCCTTTCAAATATTTACCAGTTAATGAGTTATCATTCTCTGTAATTTCATTCAAAATTCCTTGAGCAACTATTTTTCCGCCGTGGATGCCAGCTCCAGGACCAATATCTATTATCCAATCAGAATTTCTTATTACATCTTCATCATGTTCAACAATTATAAGAGAATTGCCCAAATCCCTAAGTCTTTTTAAAGTTTTTATCAATCTATCATTGTCTCTTTGATGAAGTCCTATCGTTGGTTCATCCAAAACATAAAGTACACCAGTTAAATTTGAGCCAATTTGAGTTGCAAGTCTAATTCTTTGAGATTCTCCTCCAGAGAGTGACGACGTTGATCTATTTAATGTTAGATAATTAAGTCCTACATTAAGTAAAAATTCTAGTCGAGATCTTATTTCCTTTAACACATTTTTTGCAATATATGTTTTCGTAGTATCAAGATCCAATGTATTAAAAAAATCGTAGCATTCGTCAATTGGTAAATCTCCTACATCCATTATAGATTTTTCAGATAACTTTATTGACAATGATTCCTTCTTTAGTCTCTTTCCAGAACATTTATCACATACTCGTTCATTCATAAATCGTGTAAGCATTTCTCTTTTGGTATCTGATTCAGTAATATTATACAATCTTTGTAAATTGGGAATAACTCCTTCAAAAGTACTTTCATATTCCCACTTGCTTTGTGAATATTTTGATTCATATTTGTAGGAAATATTTTGATTTGTTCCATATAATATTACATTTATTTGTTTTGAGTTCATTTTTTCTATAGGTGTATTTAAATTAAATCCGAATTTTTTGCCAACATCTTTTAACATAGATGATCTAAAAGTCGCAAACTTTCCTTGCCATGGTTTAATTGCTCCTTCAATAATACTTTTACTTTTATCAGGAATTATTAGACCAGGATCGAATTCAATTTTAATTCCCAGACCGTTACAGTCCTCACAAGCTCCAAAAGGAGAGTTAAAGGAAAATGATCTTGGTTCAATATTTCCTATACTAATTTTACAGAAAGGACAGGCATTGTGTCTAGAAAATAAAAATTCTTTATTATCTATTAGTGCAAGAATTAAACCGTTTGTTAAGCTTGCTGCATTTTGTACTGATTCAAATATTCTACTTTTTTCATTTATAGACGGTTTGAGTCTGTCTACTACAACGTCTATATTATGTTTCTTTTGTTTTGGTAGGTTAAACTCTTCGAGATCTCCTAATTTTGGATTTTTTTTATCATAAAATTTCGCATCTTTTGATTTATCAATTAAGTCATCTAAAGCAACAAATTGTCCATCAATTCTCAATCTTGAATATCCTTTTTCATATAATTCTTGAAATAATTTATCAAATGAACCTTTTTTTCCTTGAATTAATGGAGCTAGAATAATTAAAAGTGATTTTTCGGTAGATAACCTAAATACTGATTCTGTAATCGATTCTAATGTTTGACTTTCTATTTTTCTATCACAATTTGGACAATAAGGCTCCCCAATTTTTGCAAACAATAGTCTTAGATAATCATAAATCTCTGTTACCGTTCCTACTGTTGACCGAGGATTCCTATTAGTAGTTTTTTGTTGTATCGAAATGGCTGGAGATAATCCTTCAATAGATTCTACCTCTGGTTTTTCCATAAGTTCAAGAAACTGTCTTGCATAAGCTGATAAGGACTCTACATATCTTCTCTGACCCTCTGCATAAATGGTATCGAATGCGAGTGTAGATTTACCGGATCCAGATAGTCCAGTAAAGATTACAATCTTATTTTTCGGTATATCAATATTTATGTTATTTAGATTATGTTGTTTGGCACCTCTAACAATCAATTTATCTATCATGATCTACTGAACCTCTATTATTCCCATTTCCTGTTTTATTTTTTTTAATCTATCCCGAAGTTGTATCGCTTTCTCAAATTCAAGTTCTTCAGCATACTTATTCATCAAAACTTCGGTTTCTATAGAGATCTTTCTTAAGTCATTTTTGCTCATTGATTTAAAAAACTCATGTTGACTCTGAGAATTTTTATCCTTAACTATTGGCTTTGATATTGATATAGGTGTTATTCGATGTAACTTGTTAAATTCTATTTGTTTCGTTCGCCTTCTATTTGTTTCTAGTATGGCATTTTCCATTGATTTTGTAATTTTATCTGCATACATTATTACTGTTCCATCTATGTTTCGAGCAGCTCTTCCAAATGTTTGTATAAGACTGATATCATTCCGTAAAAAACCTTCTTTATCAGAATCTAAAATGATAACAAGCGAAACCTCTGGAATATCCAATCCTTCTCTTAGGAGATTGATACCAATTAGCACATCAAATTCACCTAATCTTAACTGACGAATTAATTCGGTACGTTCTAGTCCTTCAATTTCTGAATGTAAATATCTTACTCTAATATTTTTTTTTGACAAGAACTCTGCTAGGTCTTCAGCCATTCTTTTTGTTAACGTAGTTACTAGTGTTCTTTGATTCTTGGTAGTTCTTTTCTGAATTTCAATAATTAGTTCGTCAATTTGATTTTTTGATGATCTAATCTCTACTATAGGATCGACTAATCCTGTTGGTCGAACTAATTGTTCTACAACTTGGGAGCTGGACTTTAATTCATAGGGACCAGGAGTTGCTGATACAAAAACTACTTTTCTCAAATATCTTTCAAATTCTTCGAATTTTAGTGGACGATTATCAAATGAACTAGGGAGTCTAAATCCATATGTAACAAGCATTTGTTTTCTAGTATGATCTCCATTATACATTCCTCTTAATTGAGGAAGGGTCACATGGGATTCATCTATTACTAGTAAGAAATCATCTCCGAAAAAGTCCAATAAACAATATGGTGGCTCTCCTACTTTTCGACCATCAAAATGGCGAGAGTAATTTTCTATACCTGAACAATATCCTAGCTCTTTTATCATTTCAATATCGTATTTTGTTCTTGAAGATAATCTCTCTTTTTCCAGTTCTCCTTCTAATTTGGGAAGCCATTCTTTTAGTTCCTTTTTAATATTGCTTATTGCGTTTTCTCTCACTCTTTTGTCTGTTATGTAGTGTTTCGCTGGAAATATTGTAACCTTATTTAGATCTCTTATTCTCTTTAACGTTATGGCATCATGAATACTTATTTTTTCAATCTCTTGATCAAACAGGGTTATGCGAATTAAATCATTAGAGTATCCGGGAATTATATCAATAATTTCACCTTTAACTCGAAAATTACCTGGTGTAAGGGAAATATCATTTCTTTCGTATCTTGATTCAATTAATTTTTTAATTATTTCTTTTCTATTAATAATATCGCCTTCTGCTATTGTGAGTGCATTTCTTTCCCACTCTGAAGGTGAACCTAATGAGTAAATACATGACACGGTTGAGACAATTATTGTTGGCTCTCCCGACATTAACATTGCTGTTGCCTCTAACCTCATTTTTTCAATAGTTTCATTTACCGCTGTATCCTTTTCAATGTACGTATCTGTCTGGGGGATATAACTTTCAGGTTGGTAGTAATCATAAAAACTAACAAAATAGCCTACATTTATAGAGGGAAAAAAATCTTTAAACTCGGAATAAAGTTGAGCTGCTAATGTTTTATTGTGAGAGATTACAAGAGTATTTTTTTTTATTCTTGAAATGAGATTTGCAATTGTAAAAGTTTTGCCACTACCAGTAACTCCAAGCAAGGTTTGAACCGAATTATCTCTTCTAAGTAGAATTCCCTCAGTTAATCTGTCAATTGCGTTTGGCTGATCGCCATCAGGAGAAAAGCCTGATTTTAATGGAAATTCAAACAATCTTGTTTACCAAATAAAGATTACATAAAAAAAATAAATAGAAGTAGATCTTGCTTAACTTTTCCACTTTATAGAGCAACCAATAGATGGGTCAAAATCATTTACGATTTTTTCATCTTTTAATAATTTTTGGATATTCTCTCTCATTATTGCTCTTGTTGAAGCTTTTTCAGGGTTGTCAGCATCATTTATTTTTCCGTGGAATACAAGCTTTTTTTCTTGATCAAAGAGATAAGGATCAGGTGTACAGACAGCTCCATACGTTTTTGCGATTTCTTGAGTTTCATCGAGCAAATAGGGAAAAGTAATATTGTATTCTTTAGAAAATTTCTTCATATTATCAAATCCTTCTCCTTCGTAGTTAGGATCATTACTATTGATCCCTATAATTTGAAGTTCATCATTATTGAATTTATATTGTAAGTCTATAATATCTCTAATTCTTGCCTTTACAAATGGGCAATGATTACTGATAAATATTATTAACAAAGTTTTACTATTAAAATCATTTAAAGAATAAAGTTTTCCATCAATACCGATCAAATTGAAATCTGGAGCTTTTTCGCCTGTTTTCAACCTTTGAGAGGATTCAGTTTTTACCATATTTATTCAATTTTTATTCTCTCACATAAATCTTCGGCTTCTACTGGGTAATAGGTATATACAAAGAATATTAAACCTAAAATTATAATTTCATGGCAAAAATTAATCTAATTGGACAAAAAATTTAATCTTAATTAGGAATGTATAATTCGAAGTATACCCTTAGATACGTGGCTTGTTCATATGCGATTATTATTGGTTAAAATATCGAAATTAAAATAAAAAATATTAGAGAATAACATTCCATAAATATTTACCTTAATGATTTTCATTATATGTAGAAAATGGAGATGATAATATAACATGGAAATGCATTCCAAATTTTTGTTTAAGTTTACATCTAGTGATAAAGTAATATGTATGTTTCAAATCCATAGCTATTCTTGGGCTAAAATCTCAACCGGACAAATTTTAACTAACTTTTTGAATTTTTTTGCATCGTCTAAACTTCCTACTATCGTTCCATAATGCATCGGGATAGCCAATTTAGACGGTTTTATGAGATTATTTACAGCATCAGCTGCTTCATCGGCTGACATTACGTATACACCTGAAACTGGGACGAGTGCAATATCAGGTTTAAACTCACTCATTTCAGGTATTTTATCAGTATCACCCGCATGATATATTTTTAACATTTTATCGAAGGAGAAGATAAAACCAATCTTTCTATCATCTTTTGGATGAAAATTTTTATTGATATTATAGGCTGGAACGATTTCGATATTAACATCCCTTTCCTCAATTGTCTGTCCAGGTTCTACATTTATAACATTTTTAAAGCCTTCCTGTTTTAATTTTTCAATACACTCGGAAGCTGCAATTATCATCGTCTTTTCATTTATTACATGTCTTAAATCTTCAATACTTAGATGATCAAAATGATTATGAGAGATCAATACTATTTCTGCATCATTTTTTTTATGATGTACTTCAGATATTTTATAAGGATCAATATATACTACTTTATTATCTGCGGTAACTAATTTAAAACCATCATGTCCTAACCAATTGAATTCTATATTATTTACTTGCACATAAATAGTACTTTGCCTCAGAATTTAAAGTTGTTTATTTATTAAGGATTCATAATTAGTAATTTATTATTTCGTAACGAAAAGACCAGTATATTTGAAGATATCAATCTTTGAATGAGATTTTTATCCAGAGTTACAACTGCACATTTATAATTAATTGCATAATCTATAATGCTATCATCTGTATAGTTTGATTTAGTTGTATGGACAATTTCAAATCCTTTTGTTACTTCAAGAGCCGTTTTTGCAATTTGGGATCTTTTATAGGATCTTTTTTTGGCATGAATCTTTAGTTCATCTATTACTACATCTGGGATTTGAAAATTTATTTTTCCGTAACGTATTATAATACTATCCAATAGCTTGATCGGTTTTGTGACTAGAACCATTAAGAAACTAGTGTCACAAAGGATATTCATTAATATTCCTCAATAACTCAAGTGGTGTACTTACTAGTAAAGTTAGAAATGTTTAAAATATAAAAAAAGGAAATTTTATTTGAAAATATATTACTTTTCGTAGCCTATTCTATCTGCTAATTTTACCACTTCTCTGCCCTTATTTGTCAGAGCATTATATATTCTTGGTTTACCTCGACCTCTAGATTTCTCTTTTTTTACCTTTCTTTCAATCAAACCTAAATTTGTAGCTCGTTTCATTAAGGACTGTCCATATCCCCAACTTCCCATCGTAATAAGTAATTCTCTTGTGTGCAATTCTTTGTTCTTCTTTAATACTCTCAATAAAGGAATAAGAGGACGTTCGTTTATGAGAACTTTAAGGATGTTTAATTCTACAGTTATAGGAACTGATTTTGTTTCTTTTATTTCCTTGGGTGGTTTAATAATAATTTCTTTTGGTTCCTTGGGAGTTTCTTTTTTTGGTTTAGTATTTCTTCTTGCTGCCATTTTACTACCGATGTGACTATACAAAATACAAATATTTAATCATTTTGTTTCCTAATGATTTTTATATCATTAAAACCCACCTAATTGATAAATTATATTCTTGAATAATCTATTTATACCTTCATTTTGTTCAAAATCTATGTATTAGTATAGAACGGTGTTTGAAGACGTTTTCTTTAATACTCATAAGATGATTCTCTTGGAGAAATAATTCATATATCAATAACTAAATTATTGTAAAAGAATTTATTAGATATATCATAATTTTTATAAGATTTAAAAAGCCTGTTTGAATATTCATATTAATTATAAAATATATGTAGTAATATCAATTTATTATATGATTATACTGAGATAGTAATTCCAAGGTTAGATATATCATATATTTGACTTGCAATATAATATCAATGACATTTAGGACATTTAATAGATTATCCTAAGCATTGAACATATACCCAACTGGCAATTAATTACAATTGTTTATGAAAATTTTCAATCTAGAATATGTAAAACAAACAGAAAACAATTAAAGTGGTCAAAGGAGATGAGGTCTTAATATTTTGATGTGACGTCTTGCAAACTAATAATTAATTAAATAATAAACGGATTAAATATAAATGAGTTTTTCACCAAAAATGACCTTTATCAGAACAAGTTAGCTCGGCTCCACAATTATTACACCTTAAGTGACAGACCTGAATAGCAACCATTTTTTTTTCACAAATGGGACAAATTGTAATCTCATTTTCTTGTTCTTTCTTCATTTTTAAATATAATGCTAAATCAAATTTTAACTTTTTTGCAAAAGGTTAATTAATAATATTACTCTTAGGATGTTTATTGGTTAATTTTAAAATAGTTATTTCGGATAAATCAGGTAAAAGTTTATCACATGAACTTAAAGATAAAGATGCTCAACCATTTTTAGGTTCAAAAATAGGTGACACATTTGATTCTTCTCTGGTAGGATTAGCCGGAGGTAAATTACAAATAACTGGTGGTAGCGATAAATCTGGTACTCCTATGAGATCTGATTTACATGGTGGAGTCAAAAAATATGTTTTATTACACACTGGAGTGGGTATGCGTGATTCCACTGCAGGAAAAAGAGTCAGAAAATTGTTAAGGGGAAATATGATTACCGAGGAAATTTATCAACTGAACTGTATTTTAGATGGCGTTAACATAGTTAAATCTCAACCAGAAAATATAGAAACTAGTAATAGTGATTCCACAAAATAAATGAGTTTTAAAAGTAGTTATCAATTACCTTAATATCCCTCAATAATTCTTTATTCGCTGTTGCATTGGAAAGATACTCTTCCTGATTGGTATGTTCGTGAATACGGTTACCAGCCTAATGTAAATATAGGCACAGCAGGACATGTTGATCACGGAAAAACGACTTTAATTGAAGCTATAACCGGAATTTGGACTAGTGCTCATAGCGAAGAACTAAGGAGGGGTATAACTATAAAGGTAGGATATGCTGATGCTGCTTTTTACAAATGCAAGTCCTGTCCCTCTCCAGAATGTTACTCCACCAAGCCACAATGTAATAACTGTGGACAAGAAAGTGAACTTTCTAGAGTAGCTAGTTTTGTTGATTCACCAGGTCATGAAAGTTTAATGGCCAATATGTTATCAGGAGCTGCTCTTATGGATGGAGCGATTCTTGTTGTCGCTGCCAATGAAGCAGTCCCTCGCCCGCAAACTCGAGAACATATGTTGGCTCTAGAAGTACTGGGAATTAAACAGATTGTAATTGTCCAAAACAAGGTAGATCTTACAGAAAAAGAGGAAGCAGTAAAAAATTATGAGCAAATAAAAGATTTTGTTGATAATAGTGTAGCCAAAAATGCTCCAATTATACCAGTTTCTGCTCAACACAATTTAAATATTGATATATTAATTGAAGCCATAGAGAAAAATATCAATACACCTCAGAGGAATAGGCAAACATTTCCAATAATGCATGTTTTGCGTTCTTTTGATATTAACAAGCCAGGGATGCCTGTCGGTTCGATTCATGGTGGTGCTATTGGTGGAGCTTTAATTCAAGGTGAATTTAACTTGGGTGATGAAATTGAAATGAGACCTGGTAATATTAATAGCAAAGGGAAATATTTTCCTATTTATTCTAAAATTTCTAGTCTAGGAACAGGTGCGGGTTTAGTCAATAATGTAAAACCTGGTGGACTAGTGTCGATAGGGACAATTTTAGATCCATCTTTAGTAAAGAGTGATTCACTTATCGGTTCTGTAGTTGGTAAACCAGGAACATTACCTCAAGATATCTATGATGTTACAATTGACACATATCTTTTCGAAAGTGCAGTTGGAACTCAGGAACCGGTGAAAGTTGAACCAATTAAAAAGAATGAAAATCTCAGAATAAATATAGGTACTTTAGCTACTACGGCATTAGTTACAAATACTAAAGATAATAAAATTGAAATTAACCTAAAAAAACCAGTTTGTATTATACAGAGCAGCAGAGTTGCTTTAAGCAGAAAGATTGGCGAAAGATGGCGTCTTATAGGTTCTGGCATAACGAAATAGCTTTAATTGGAAAACTACTTATTCTAACAACTAATATGAATAAGGATTTTTATCCCAATTAGTGTGAAATTCCATACCCATATTAAGTGCCTTTTCTTTCATTATTTCTAGATACTCTTCATATGGAATTTTTGTTAAACAATAAGAACAATTAACTTCTGTCATTTCATCGTTAACTTCTGCTTTTTTTTCACATTTAGGACACTTAGCTTCCAACATATTATTAAAAAATCCTTTATTTCTTAAAAATGTTTTTATAGGATTTTCATTAAATAAGTGTCTATATAAATTACTAAAATATAAAGATTCATAGAAAATAATTAAATGACTCCTGCTTCTCTAAGTTTCTTTGGTAAATATTGTTCAGCTAAGTATTTAAATCCATGCTTAAAAAATGCATCTAATTCACATTTTTCTTTCTTTTTCAGAAATAAATTTAATTCTTTTTGCCATTGTTTTCCTTGCAACCATGGTTTCTTCTTCATGTCATTTGCTCTATTGATATCTTCAGCAGTAACTGAGAGTCTGGCTACTTCTGGGATATTGTAATCATAAATGTCGGAAAACATCATACCTAATACTTTCACATTCGGTGCAACCAGTCTGTCGCTATCATAACTTAGAGACTCACTCCCAATTTTATAGCGTAACGCTATCCCTAAACCCCATGGATCGGCATCAGCAAATATCACTACAGGTTTTTTCCATTTCTCATTTAAGGTTTTTACCATCATTCTTGTTGCCCTATCTGGTTCTCCTGAACCGGTCATAAGTATGGCATTATACTTTTGAATGAATCCCGATTTTCTTATATTATTTAGAACAGTATCTTTTTCTACCACCATCACGAGGTCTGCTTTAACGTCTACAATTTCTACATCCGATATATTCGTTGGAATTAACTGGGAAGTGGCCCTACTGCCAAGACTACAATCAATAATATCACCACCAACATTTAGAGTGATGGGACCGGATATCATACCTTTTGGCTTTGAAGTTACTGAAAACTCTTCTCTGGGAATTCCAGTAATTAATTCTACTGCCTTGATAGCATCATCGGAATCTTCCTGACTTCTCCAAAACTTTTCTTTATTTTTTTCATCACCCACCGTACTCAAGGTTGCATAATACATACCTCTAATAGTACTCTCCATCTCTTCATCGACTAACTTTCGAATTGCATTAGCCATAACCAAATATTGAGAAAATGTTGGAATTTTTTTTGTAGAATTAGGGCTTACTATAACCTTTTTATCTCCTAATGTTAGCATTTTCTTTTTTTCTGACCAAAAAGTATTATCATATCCTATTTTTGAAATTTCTAAAGCAGGCATTTTTTTTCCAATCAATACATCATTTGAAATTTCTTTCATTAGAGTCTGAATTTTTTTGATAATTTCTTTATGTCTTTTATTTTTAGTAGACAATAAATTTATCTCCTGTTAAAGTCATCAAGCGTTAATTTTTCTATTTTTTTATTTCTAAGAACTTTTTGAGATAAATTCTTGGGGATGTCTTTCTCTTTTACCATTATATTTTTATTTACTGTTTTATTATTTTTTTCTCCAGCTGACATCATCTGTTTCTTTCTCACATTTGTTTCGCCATTATCCTTAATACTTATTGCAGTAGGTATTATCTCTTTTTTTACATGCTTTTCGGCTATATCAATAAATAGTTCTGAAAGCCTATTACGATCAACTTTGATCGAATCAGAAACAGCATCTACAATTAATGGGATATAATATTTGTATAACTTTAACCTATTTTCATCATCTTTGATTTTTAAATCTCGACGTATTTGTGCACTAACTCTTCTATAAAGATCAGATAGACAGAATTTCATGTATTTTTTCATTTCGCCTTCAGATGCTATACTTTCCTTTCCTGCGCTTTTATAGGGTATTTTTGTAGAACATATATGAAAAAATATATGAAGAGGAAGAAGTTCTACCGCTCTATCTGATTTGCTATTTTGATTATTTGCAAACTGTTCTTTTGCTTCCTTTTTCGTGATTCCCATTTTATTAATCCCAACTTCAGATACTACTTCTCTTGCAACATCTGAGCCCTCATCATACAATAACGGAATCTTGTTGGCAAATCTGTATAATTTGAAGGAATTTATATCCCCTCCATAGGCAATTCCACATTCTATAATTGTTGGTCTATTATTAATTACAATAGATCGTGAGGAGTAAGAAGTAAGAGATGGTTTTAATACTCTAACATTTTGATTATGCCCATCTTCGCTAGGATTTACAGATTTAACCTGATCTTTATTGTTAACAATAACATATTCAGCCATCATCCCTGTAGTTAATATCTTTTCACCGATTGGACTCAAATGGTCAGTATGGGGAGACTGAAATTTCATCTGTTTACATACGTTCACTATTTTGATGAGGTCACTTTCTGAAAAAAGATTAGATGATTTGTTACCTATCTCAGAGATACGTATAATTTCACGAGCCTTTTCAAGAGAAAGTTTTTGAAAGGAACTAGATAAAACGCTTTGAATAGAAGTTTTTTGATTTGAAAAGTTTAAAATCGCCTTTTTTAACGTTTGCAAGTCCATATCAGCTGGATGAGGAAGTACTTCTTTTGCAGGTTCAGGCATTATATCGGTTCTTCTTTTAAAGATTATTTTCCCATCATCATTTTCAAAAATTAATTCGGAATATGGATTTACTATGCTAGTTTGAGAAATGTAATCGTAAATTTTATTTTTGGTTATATGAGATAATCTTGCTCTCAAGGTTGCAACAATTTTAAAACCATGTTTGTCCTTGATCACATTTTCTGTTTTTGTTACAATTTTTTTGTTCAAAACTATAGGTTTATTTGTTGTAATATCAGTTCGTAATTCATAATAATATTCCATGTCTTCATCGATAGATTTTGACCATATCTTTATGGGTTTATCTGTATCCTTTGTGGAAAATGCTGCTATCATTTTAAGTCCTACCCCAAATAGTCCTCTTTGTTGTTTTTCCACATATTTACCAGATGTTAGAAAAGAACAGACAGCAACAGGTACCTTTTCAGAATTGATCCCTATACCGTTGTCTTGACAAGAGATAGTCCAAAGATCATTTTCAATATCAATTTGCCTTATTGATACCGAAATATTGGGAAGTATATGATGAACCTCGCAAGAATCTAAAGAATTCTCAATCAACTCTCTAAGTGCCATGTACAAAATACGTTCCCCTGTAAATCCAGCTAAAGCAGAGTTGTCTACAAAAAATTCTGATTCAGCTTTTTTATTATATTTTATTTTAGGATTATTGTTAAGAGTATGATGAGAAATATTACCTGAGTCTTTCTTTTTATATCTCAGTTCTAATTTTGAATTTATTTTCACAGGATATGACTTCTATAAATATAAAATAACTAAATTTAACTTTTAGGATTAAAAATATAGTCTTTAAAGGATATTATATTTGTGATCCATAAGGTGTAGTTGAAAATTTAAGCTCCTTTAACGATGCAAAATTCACTTCAATTAAAAATCTTTTTCCCTGTTTATGGATAACCACAAAATCTGAACCTATTCCTATGATATCTCCCCCAACAATTTTTTTATTGTTATTCATTGTCTTTTTTATGGGAATGTATTAAACGCTTATAATTTTTCCTAATTATATTATGTCGATGATTGGGAAAAAATTATTTTACCGTAATTCTTTATCAATTCTTGGTCTATAACTCCTTGTACTACAAATTCTCTTCCGTCAGATAATTTAATATCAATTGCTATTGCACTATAAGGTATCTCAAATTTTTCTATTATATTCTCATCCTTAGTATCATATATTTTTTCAATTGTTCTATTATCAATCTTAAATGCACTTACCTGAGCTATTTTACGATGTCCAGAACCACCTCCCCTCCCTCCAGCAGATCCTTTTGATTCTTCTACTAATAAAATAAAAACCTGGTTATAAGACGAGAGATCGGATAAATCTAGATCATCGTACATTACTAACAGCTTTCTTTGGACACCCATGATGAGTGTTTCTAATTCGTTCATAACTTGTTATAAGGAGATAATAGAAAAAGATGTCAATTTTCTATTTAGTGTCTTTTCTCTGTTCTATTATAACTTTTTGAACCTTTGCGTCTTCAAAATCTATTGGTTGGTCAGACGATTTATTTGTAGGAAGATTTTCTATTTTATCGACTACGCCCATTCCATCGATGACTCTTCCAAAAACAGTATATTGATTGTCTAAGAACCTTGAATCTTTGGTAACTATAAAAAATTGTGAACCTGCGCTATTAGGATCAGCTGTTCTAGCCATAGAGACTATACCTCTTTCATGTGGAATATCGTTAAATTCAGCGTCAAGAGTGAAACCAGGTCCTCCAGTACCCCACCGATCTTTTTGGGTTGTATTCTTTGTAGATGGATCTCCTCCTTGTATAACAAAATCTTTTACTATTCGGTGAAAAATAGTTCCATCATAAAAACCTGTTTTTGAAAGATTTAGAAAACTGTTAACATGTTTTGGAGCGGCTTGTGGAAATAACTCTAACGTTATGTTTCCAAGAGACGTTTCTAAAATCGCGACATTATCTGATGGTGTCATATTTGCCTTAGTCATATTTTGAGCTCTTTCATTTGCTGTATTTGATTCTTTGTCTTTAGTTACATTAGCATTTTTACTCAAGTCTATTTCAACTGGATTTGGTTTGTAATTTTTATTAACTTGATATAGGAATACCCCAAAAACAATGTCCTCATTATCATTTTCAAAACTGGGAGAAGCATAGACCAGTTTAAACGGTAGGTCCATTGTCGAGTTTACTGGATATTTTATATCTTTAAGATTTAGCGCGACTGTTCCACTCGAATATTCTGGTTGTATGTTAGTTAACATCCCATTACCAAACGATGCGTATGATATAGGAGTAAAAGGAATTAACTTTCCAAGCAGAGTATTATTCCAGAAATTCGAATTGGGAGTAAACCCATCGTCTTCAACATAATCCCTTTCATTAAAACCACCAATCTTCATGAACCATTGTTTTTTACTCTCATCTCCTCCACTTCCCAAAGTGTAAAAAGAATTTCCATTGGGCCCATTATGTCTGTCTGCTACGATATATACTAGGACATAATCTGCCTTTAAATCGTGGGCAATTTGAGTAGCAGTTTCTTGTTCACTCATTAACATCTTAGCTATAGTTTGTATTCTTGTTTGATTGATTGTGGCATTATCAGCTAAGGTTGTTTTATTTCCTAATGTAGTTATCCAATATCCGTAATCCCACCATGAAGCTATTACAGAGTCCTTGGGTGTGTTGTCAGCGATCCAGTCTAATCCATCTACCCAATCCTCTACTTGCATTCTGAAACCTGTTGCTCCATTGACTATCGATGGAGGAATATCTGCAGAGCTTATCCAATTAAAATTCTTTGGATATATCACTCCATTATAATCAATCAGAGGAATAGAAACTAGAAACACAATCATTGCTACAAATGATATTTTGACCAGAGGTTTCACGTCTGGTAAAATTTTACCTTCTTTGATATTTTTCCTAAATTCCTTTTCCTTTATCTTGTTCTGATTTTCAACCCTGTTTTGGAGAATGCTCCTTGTTAATTCATAAAGCCCAATAGAAGCAAGTATTACAATAGCTATTGACGAATAAACCATTAGTCTTGCAAAAGTTGCACTAACATATAGTCCGGTTAAACCTATTATTAAAGCAAAAATCGTCATATCTGTTCGTTTGGAAAATGAAACCCAAACCCCAAATCCAGCAAAGATAAGTAATATCGAGTAATCTGTAAAATAATCGATTACGGTCGGTGTAGAATGCTCAGCAACCGATTCAACCAGAGGATTATGGGAAGATAAAAATGGATTTATTGCAACGAGATACCTAAATGACGAGGGTTGATAAGCTCCTACTATAAATATACTAGCTGTTAGTAAAATAAATATTCCAAGAGCTGCTACAAGATTTCGATTAGCTTTTAGAGCAGAACTTTTTGTATTAATAACAGTTCCGACAATGGCAAAGATCGTTCCAACAATTAGAGCTATACCAGGAAGACCTATAACAAATGATATACCTGGACGCGGGAACGAACCTGCTGTTACTAGAGTCATTACGGTAAAAGTAATAATTCCATAAAGGAAAATAGAATCCTTCCTAAGAAAAGGTAATGCAAAAAAGAACATAGCCAAAGGAATACTAAAATACTGAATTCCACCCCATGATGAATTAGCTAATCCTAGAATTAATCCCCCGCCTGCTGCGGTTAGAATGGTTCGTTTAATAGTCTTGCTTTTTATTGAAGAGAGAAACAAATAAACAGATAAGAGACCTAAGAAAAGCCCTAAAGGCTCTGACTTAAACCAGCCTAAATTACCTCTCTGAATTATCGCAGGCATGAAAGCGAACAACAAACCTGCAAACATTCCAGCTGTAGTTCCAGCTAAATTTCTTACTAGAGCAAAAATAACTATAGTAGTAAGAGATCCGATTATTACCGGAAACATTATAACAAAATCCAAAAGGGAACTGCCAAAACCAAAAATTTTATACGCGGTTGCCGCTATTAGATGAAGAGCAACTTGTGAAGTCGTGGGTACAAACCTGCCTTCAGGATACCAAGATTCATAGTCATGCCAATTTAAATAGGCATTAAACCCGTTGTCTATAATATATTTAGTAGCTCTGTAATCAAAATATGGATCGAATTCATTTAATGCAAAACCATATTTTATAGGATATGATCTTATAATAAATGCAGTAGAAAAGGCTATGGTCAGAACCAAAATGACAAGAAGATGTTTTGCCTGAAAGTGAAATGAGTTTATTCGAAATAGTGTTTTATTGCCAGAGAACAATGTAATAAACTACTATTTTTTACTTCCTTTTTAAGGTAATGGCTATTTCATAAATAACAATGGAAACAAGTTCCCAATTATTCTTTTAAATTATACAAATCATGAGAGGGATTAATATTGAGATATGTATTGATGTGTTTTTTCCTAACGAAGACCTCGGTTGTTAAATAGCTGAATATATAAATGGTAATAGGGTCGTTATTTCTCCATGTATAGTAAATTGCCTTGCTTCTGGTTTTACCTTATTCCAGGAAATTGCTTCTTTCACCTCTGCCCCACTTAGGCTTCCGTCCCAAGCATTAGCTGTAGTAATATAAACAGCATAATCTAATCCATCTCTAAATTGATTCCACCAAAGAGTATGATGTTTTGAAATTCCACCACCCAACATTAACGCACCGGTTTTTTTAGCTTCAAATACAATATCAGAAATTTTAGTTTGATCCTTTAGAATATCCAGAAACATATCCTTGTGATTCTGGTAAAAAAGCCATATCTGGCTTCCTACTGCTCCGTCAACTATTCCAGGGACAATAACAGGAATTTTGTTTTTGTGAGCCCAATATAAAAAAGATGTCTCTCCTAATTTACTTCCTATATAATCAATGAATTCATAACTTGCAAATTGTCTGTTCAATTTGTAAAATTCAGAAATATATTCTTGTATTTTAGTTTCAATCAGAGGACCATAATTTTCAACAGGAATGAATACATTTCCTAATCTGTGAATATTTTTTTTTTTAAGAAAAGCGTCATCCATATTCAAATCCCCCGAACAGTAGTTACCAAAAGATCTAGCTATATCATGATCTAAAGAACCACATGTTGTTATTATACAGTCAAACATATTTTTTTTTATCATATCTTTAATTATTCCTCTTAAGCCTGTAGAGATTATGGCTCCTACAAAAGATAAGAATTTGGTACAATTAGGTTCTGCAATCATTTTTTTTAATGTAGTAATTCCGTCAGTCAAATTTACAGATTCAAATCCTCCAGTTTTGGACATTTGATTTATGACTTCTTTTAAATTACCTTGTTTAATATCATAATCTTTAATATCATAGTTAGTAAATTTTTCATTTTTATTATATATCATTGAAAAAGAATAATATAGTATTAATATAAGAATATAGTTACTTATAATCACTTTTCTATCGTATTTTATAAAAGTCAGATAATAGTAACATGTTATGTGAATAATAAACATAGTTTCACTGGAAAAAAAATAGAACCACCAGATATACGTCCAAATATGTCTATTTCCGATCTAATTTCTTTCTATGGATGTACTGGATTTAACGCTAGACGATTATCAGAAGCAGCAATGATGTTTAAAAAAATGATTGACACGGAAGCAACCATTTGTTTAACTCTTTCAGGAGCTATGACTCCAATAGGTCTAGGTAAATCTATTTCAACGTTGATTGAGAAAGGGTTTATCGATTGGGTTATCACAACAGGGGCTAATGCATATCACGATCTTCATTTCGCCTATGGTTTGCCTGTCAGGCAAGGTCATTTTGATGTCGATGATGATATATTATATTCCAAACAAATCGTTAGAATTTATGATATCTATATCAAAGAAGTAGAGACACTTCAGAGACAAGACCACCTTATACAAAATATGATAAGAGAAATAAGTAAAAGTACAGTTGAATCGGGAAAGGAGATTTCAACATCCGATCTTTCTTATAAACTCGGAGAGACTGCGAATAATGAGTCCTCTTTTCCTGACAAGTCTTTTATGGTTTCTGCTTCTAAACAAGGGGTACCAGTATATATTCCATCACTCACAGATTCATCAATTGGAATGAATATGATTCCACTTCTTTTTGAGTCTTCTTTACCTTCTCTTAATTTATTATTAGATATTTCTGAATCAGCAGCAATATTATGGAAAAGCAATATCTCTGGAGGAATAGAATTAGGAGGAGGAGTACCAAAAAATTTCTTCCAACAAACCGGTCCCACATTATATCAAATTTTAAAAATAAAGGAAGGAGGTCATGATTATGTGATTCAATTGACAGATGCAAGACCTGACACTGGTGGTTTATCTGGAGCAACGATTCAAGAAGGGAAAAGTTGGGGAAAAATAAAAACTTCCCATACTGGTAATGTGATTGTATATGGAGATTCTTCTGTCTATTTTCCTCTCCTGTGTTCATATGTTTTGTCAGAATGTAAACCAAGGAAACCTAAAAAATTGTATCATTTGAAGGATAAATTTGTTAAAGAGATGAAGGATAATTATTTAAAAAAGAACAAGAAAAAAATAAGATAATCACAGATCTTTGAGGTCTAAATACTAAACTTTATAATTTTCTTATTGTCCAATATTTGAGTAATTATATTTTTTATTTTGTGAATATTAATAGAATGATAAGTTGACTCTTTTACATTAGTAAATTTTGCCATTGACCTTTCAAGTATTGAAAAACATATATTATTTTCATTTTTTTGATAGTGAACATACGCAGCACATATTAATATTAATCCGTTAAGTAATAATTTTTCCTCTCCATTTGCTTCTTTCCATACCATCTCTAATGCTTCATGGGACCACCAGTATTTCTCATCATTAAAAAGTATTATTGCTTTATTAAGTGACTCTATTTTAGTTAAATGTCTTTCTTTTACTTCAATGATTTCTTTAGTAGAAGAAATCCCGTTTAACAAATTTGAAACTTTATCTATACTATCTTTTTTTTCAAGGCTGATATCTAATTCAATAAATCCACTTGCGATCCTGCAGTCTCTAATTGTAATTTTTATTGAATGAGTTATTTCTCTTGATTTTTTTAGGATAAAATCTGCATCTTCTGGTAGAAATTGAGGATTATCTAAATATAACATATATCTATACTTTTTACCGTTTGCCATTTAAAGATCACAATATTTGTTAACATTCATAATAATTAAAAATATATATCAAGGCTAAATTTAAATAATTTTGGGACTTAGCCTATCAGATAAAAAGGAGTTAGAATCGTTATTAAAATTTCATTCACTAAACATAAACCAAATGATAAGTTTCTCTCAAAATCTTCTTCCTTCTCAAGGTAAAATCGAGGATTTTGCATATGGGTTTATTGTGGGTACAATAATTGGTAATTATTCTGAAAAATTTTTTCAGAAACACAGTAGACCCCCAGATAATGATGAATTAATGGATATATATTTTACAATGTCATTGAGGTCTGCTAAAATTAGAAAGGCTATACTAAATGAATTAATTTAATAATTTTTATGCTTATTATGATCTATACTATTAATTAGATTTTTAACTACCCTTAGGACTTTTATATTATGGGTAATAACCCTGAATTTGGATTGGCTGTAATGAATCGAGTAATAAAAAAGGCTGGGGCAGAAAGAGTAAGCGACGAAGCATCAGATACTTTAAGAACAATACTCGAGGAGATTGCTAACAATATATCAAGAACAGCTATAGATCTTGCTAATCATGCCGGCAGAAAAACAATAAAATCTGATGATATTTTACTTGCTTACAAGAATACTTATAAAAAATGAATAGAATTTAATATGTGTTATTTTAATGGAATTAAATAGTTAATCGAATAAAATTTTTTTACAAATGAATTTTGTTAATAGACAAAGACTCAAATTTATATCTCTCAGTTTTATTACTAATCCAGAGGTGGGGTGGCAGAGAGGTTATGCGTTCGCCTGCAGAAATCGTTGAAAGCGAATATATAGGGGTTCGAATCCCTTCCCCACCTAATAAATATTTTTAAAAAGGATTTATTAATGTGAGATTACTTGGTATAAGTTTCCTTTAATGCCTGTCCATAAGTTAAGATAACTTTTTTTCTAAGATAAGGAATTAATCTATAATGCAACGAATAGATATGTTCTTCCTTAATTAAAATTCCTTTTACTACTAATGATATTAATCCACCAGACAGTTTGGAAGATGGTAAATTACTTTCTTTTGAAAATAAAACTCGTTTAGATTGATATTCGTTAATCGAAAAGTAAGGCCTATTTTGTTCTATTATCAAAGGCCATACAATCATTTCCCAAATCAATCGTCTATACTCAGTTGAATGAGCATGTTTACCCTTAGTGCGAGAATCTTCGTAATTATTGCTGTTGGACATTGTTCATATATGTTATAGATTTGTTGTTGATTTAGGATTTATAATCTAATACTTTTATAGATATCTTTATTATTACTTTTAAAATACATCAATTTATCATAGAAAAATTATTTACAGAATTTAGAAAGCAATATAACAGTTTAATCATTCGGAATAGATATGATATCGTCCGAGTTCTTATTTGCAATACTTCCACCTGGTACCGTAGTAAATGAAACGATATTTTTTTCTTATATTTCTATCTTAATGGGTTTATTGATAATTGCTTTTTGGCTTAGAAGAAAACGAACCAAAAATAATTTTAACGGAACAGAAAAATAACGTTAGAATAGTAAAGTTATTATTTTCTATATTGATTCAAAGTTTTTGCGATCCATTCTACGTCTTCAATTGTTTTTGCTAACCTGGCAATTTTTATACAATCTCTGATATCTCTAGATTTTAATTTGTTCCAAACAACATGAGATATTTCATTAGCAACATCAAATGGAACATCATTTTTGATAAGAATCCCATTAGAAACTTCTATAAATTTAGAGAGATTATATGGTTTTAGATGGAAAATAATGAATCTAGAAAGAAGTGGAGATAGTAATTTTTCTTTATTATTGCAAGTTGCAAAGATCCATGTTTTCAATTGGGTACTACGAGTCTTTTGTGACTTTGTTTCAGTTATTATACCTGTTTCCATGATGCTTAGTAATGATGTTTGGTCCTTGTATGGCATATGTTCTATTTCATCAACCAATAGATATCGTGGCCGAAAATCAAATAAATAGTCAATCATCCCTGCTTTGGTGCTATGACTACCTAAGGTAAAATATGATCTCTCAAGCTTTAAAAACTCCAACATGAATAATGTCTTGGCTGAAGCAGGAGGACCGACAAGTAATATATGTACTGCTTTATCAGATGATAACGACATTTTAAAAATTTTTTTTATATCATCATACCCTATAATGCTTTCAAAAAGATTTAAATCAATACTACTTTTTTCGTCAAAGCATTTATAAGTTTCATCTTTAATTTTTAAAAGTTCATTCCTGTTCATAATAATAATTAAAGATTATCGGTTTATAGGTTTTATTGATTTCAAATATAATGGTTAGTAGCTCAAATTTGTAGACATAAAACTAGGAAAGGAAAAATATAAGCTACGAGTAAGAACATACATTGACAAATGTTTCGATCAATGAAGATGAAAAACATTTAGTTCTATTTGCATTGAATCATTTAGCTGAAATGATTGAGGAGGGTCATATTAAAGAAGAAGACTTCAAGGAATCTGAATATGGTTATATCGATTTGTCTTCGATATACGAGCTAAAAGATAGATTAGAATCAGAAATTTTGTAATATAATATTTATATTGTTATTTTTGAGGATGAATTAGTAAGAGGGATTAGTACAAATTCATAATTCTTCCCATTCACATGAATACTCGGGGCTAGTCTCCCATAACTTCAAAAAAGATTTAAAATGCAGATCAAAAATTTCTTGATTTTTTCTTTTAGAAATTTGATATATTTTTCTGTTCTGTGATGTTATCCCAAAAAGATAAGGCTCTACTAGTATAATTCCACTGGCTTGAATATCTCTATCTATTATTATTATATTATGAGGTATAATTGTTTTATAAATTCTTATTTCAAAATTTGATAATTCTTTAGTGGATAAGGATACAATTTTCATGTTGCATAGCTTAGAAAGACAAGAAGTAAGACTTTCATAAATATTTGGAAATACAGTCAAATATTTTATATGGTTTAATAAATCAGAATGAGGATCACAAAGCAAAATTTTTAATTTTATATTATTTTTTAGTATACTCTTAAATACTTCGATATAATTAAAAGAAAAAATCTGATCAATGCTTACACAAGCAATACAAATCTCTCTTCTTGCATTAACTATTATGTCAAAGATTTTTACATTCTCTTTTGAATAAACATCCACTGTATCGTCTTTATTTTCTTTTTTTAGAATCTCTTTTATTTTAGTTGCGACAAGAGGAGGTATGGATGACGATAGGTCACTACTCTTTTGTATAAAATTTTCGATTGCCAACAAAGAAAAAATACTTCTATGAAATAAAAATTTTTATTTTTTTTAAGTTGAAATTATGAATCTTTTATAAAACCTAGAACCTTCTATTATAAATGTTAACTAAGTGTTAGAAAGGGAGAGTGTATTCTTTTTTTAAGTACAAGTCAGAGAAATTTAGCTAACAGTCTTTTTAATAACAATTAATATATATCAAAGTTGTCTGCTGTTCCTTCTAAATTAAAATTTCGCCTCAATTACAAGCCTATAAACTATGATGTTAAAACTGGTATGTTTGAAGTAAACTCTGAAAAATATACTAGATATGAAGAAGCAAGAGCAAATCATTGGAGATGCGATAAATGTGGGATTCGTTTTTCTACTTTCAAAAAATTAAGAAAACATAAAAAAGATATTCATTCATACTGAA
>JANWKP010000243.1 GCA_025451315.1 Nitrososphaerales archaeon
ATTATACCTTTCATTTCATTTAAGGTATCCTGGTAGGCTAAAGCAACCCGCTCTGCGCCCCCATAGCGAAACCGGTCTAAAAGATGAATACAAATCAAGTTACCTTCCATGATTAATTATTTTCAACCACCAATTGCTGTTTATTTTTATAGCTTTTAAAAATCGGACCTAAGATAATTGTCGCTGATAACAAAAACCACTGGCTATGATATTCAATAAACCCAAAAGTAACACACAGTACAAAATTTATTATCCATAAAAATATTGCTTCTCTTTGCCATTTAAGAAGATGCTTTTTTTTATGTTGATATGATATAAAAATTATAATTAATGCAGCAAAACAAAAAATGATCCAAGCTATTCCGAAGTCCGCTAAATACCTGAAAATAAAGGATTGTATATTTGATCTTTCCCTTGTTGTCTCAAATGTTAATCCCCACTTAGGAAGATAATCATATACTACATGCTTTTCAATCGTAAAACCTACTCCTAATGGATTATCCATAAACATGTTTAATGCTCCAACAATGGATCCGATTCTGGTAGATGAAGAAACATCTGTATTACTCTTGAACAAGAAAACACGATTAACAATACGATAATATGTTTCGTAATATGTTACCAAAACATATACAAATCCTGCACAAATTATCATAATAAAAAGAAGCTTTTTTAGCGTTAACTTTTTTCTGAAAAAATAAGAAAAAACAATTATCAAATCTATTGTAGCCATTATATAAGAAGTTGTGGAAAATGAAAATATCAAACATCCAAACGAAAGCATAATCACAATAAAATCACCAATTCTTCCGAATGAATAATACCCGTTTAAATAACGGCATAAGAGAAATGGAAACACATACATTAAAAAAAATGTTGATAATATAGATGGTTCATGAAAAGTACTTTTAACTCTGAATTCCAGTAAAGCATTTGACTTTAATTGAGCAATTCCAGTCCAACTTCCCTCTATATATTTATATAAAAATGAAGAATAATATTCTGAAATGACATTTTTGATACCTAATATAAGTAATATTTGTATTATAGAAACTATAATAACAATCACAACAGGAATCATAATAAAAAGAAAAAGCCTTTTCTGGCTTATCCTATTCACTGTATATTGAATGCCACAGAGTGGAATCAGTATGAACGCAAAAAATTCTACTGCCAGTTTTATTGAAGATAATATTCCATTGATTTCGAACTTTAATGATGCTAATGCCACACTAATCCAATTACATGTCATAAAGAGCAGAGCTATAAAAATGATTATCTTAGTTTTCTTAACTGCATCTTTACGTAAAGTACATATGCAGAGCATACCTAAAAAAAAGAAATATATCTTTGAAAGATCCATAAATTGAATCTTATTAAGAAAGACATTAGGAAAAGCACAAAAAGGTATCAATAAGAAGGGGAATATATAGAACCAATCTTTAGATACACTAAAAAAGGATTTACGTTGAAAAGAACTGTCTTGAGAAATGCTGTACATCACACTATTCTACCGACCACCTTTTTTGCAGACCCTGAACCACTCTGCACATGTCTAAAACTTTATTGGCAGCATTTTTAGGGAGCATTTTATAGAACAACAATTTCAGAATAAGTTTTGTTATGGTAACTAACCAGTGCACAAACGGGGGATTAATTTCCAAGTCCTTATTTATTCTGCAGATTTCCTTATACATATTCCAAAAGTTATTCAATGTTGCCGATAATCCGCCATATAAAACCTTGCTTACATCAACAGGGCAGTAATATGGCTCTTTCCTTTTAAGACTTCTCAATAAAAATTCAGTATCACCAGCTATTAAATAATTTGTATTGAAAGGTTCTGCACTGGTAAACATCGATTTGTGTTGAAAAACCGTTGCGTGATCCGGGAGTTCTGGTCTGAAAAATACCCACTTCCCTTTCATTTCAGACCAGGACCGCTCTTTTTTCTCAATTACAACACTTTTTTCCTTGCTGACAAAAATTGCATTTCCAAAAACAAGTTCATGCTCAGGAAAAGCTCTTGAAAGATAAGGCGCAATTTGATCCAGAGCTTTATTCGAAGCAAATTCATCTCCTGCGCCCAAAAAAATCACCCAATCGCCCTGAATGTACCTTAATGCTTTATTCCAAGCATCATAGATTCCCTTATCTTTTTCACTGAACCAGAAATCTATGCAATCTTCATTCTGTTTTAAGAGCTCTATTGTTCCGTCTTTCGAATCACCATCTGCAATAATCAATTGCACGTATGGATATGACTGCTCTCGAATAGAACGAATTGTCTGTGGAAGGAATTTCTCTACATTGTATGTAGCTATAATGATAGTTATTATTGGAAAACCATCAGTCCTCAATGATTGCCAGTTTTTTCTGGCCCCACCGGATTTTTCAGAGATATTAAATGCAGTATTATTCATAAAACTTAGAGTAAATCATATTATTTGAATTTTTCTGATAAAACGGGCTGGATTTCCAGCCCATACCTCATTTGGAGGTATATTTTTAGTAACTACACTTCCTGCACCAACAACAGAGCATTCTTCAATTGTGACTCCTTTTAATATGATACTATGAGCCCCAATAAATACATTGTCTTTTATATTAACGGGTTTAACAACAACTTCAGTTTCAGCTTCATTCAATCTACGCTTTCTGTGATCCAAACTGTGAAAATCAGTATCGTAGATTTTACATCCCCCTCCAATAAAAACATTGTCTCCTATTCTAATTTCATTACGTGCGTAAATACAAGAATTAGATATACCTGTATTATTCCCTATTATTAATTTAGCTCCTTCAGTACAGATCAAAATAGTTTTATTATCTCCACCAATAGGATTAGATTTCATGTCTGAATTTATTACTACATTCTCTCCAAATTGCATGGTTCCTTTGTTTTTAATAAAAACACGCCCATTGATTTTTGGAAAAATAGGGTATTCAATCCTATTAATTTTGAACGACAATAGGTTTATTAAATAGTTGATCTTCTTAATAATCAGAACTACTATTTTGTTGATTAGTTTAAGGGAGTTTATTAAAACTACAGTCATATTATCTATGGATAAATTGAGCAAAAGGACATCTAGTCTCCAAGTCCTTCTTTAAGAGATTCTAAATACGATTTTGAATATTTCAAGTCAGGTTCTAAATGATTTCCTTCTCCCCATTCATTCCAGGACTTAATAAATATAATTGGAGTAGTCAATTTACCTGCTTTTAAATAAGTCTTTATTTTAATCAAAAAGTTTTTAAAATGTAATGGTGAACTTTTTAGAATGAGTCCATATTTTCCACTTCTAGGTGTATGATCAAAATTTGGAATTACACATGGTAAAGCTTCCTTTAAAGTAACAACATTCAATACCTCTTTTTGATAATCAGAATAATTAATTAGAATTGGAATATTAAAAAATTTCCGAATTATCTGCTTAATAAACTTTTTGGTTTTATTCATCTCAACTACATCTTTGATAGCATCATAAACTACATGATCATAACCAAGTTTGTATATATAATCTATTTTATTCTGATAAAATGTAAACCCTATGAAAACGATTCCTTTTAATCCGTTTAATCGAGCCTCCTCACGCCATATTTTTACATAATCAATTTCTTTTGGAATAGATTCTGGCTCCCATATCAAAAATATTGGTTTACCATCTATTTTCAAATATCGGTTATCTAAAAATGCCTTTAAAACAAATTTAAAATGATCTTTACAATCCTGAACACCTGGATATTTTTGTTCTATTAATAGTTTGTCAAATTTACCCTCATTCGACCATGTTTTTATTTTCCAGGAATGGTTAGCCCATCCCAAGCAAAAAGGAAAATCTGGCCTTCCACTTTCCAGAACCTCATTGAAAGGTCTTTCCAGAAGCTGTTTTCCATTTCCAAACCAGTAATGCCAATAGCAGAATCCATCTATACCATATTGTCTCGCCATTTCTGCCTGTTGTTCACGGGTTTCAGGAACCCTTAAATCATAGTAACCGAGATCTGCAGGTACATGTGGTTGATAATGTCCTGGGAACAAAGGCTTTGCTTTTCCAACATTAGTCCATTCTGTAAAACCCTTTCCCCACCATTGGTCGTTTTCGGGAATAGGATGAAACTGGGGAAGGTAAAATGCAATTGTCGCTGGATGATTAAAATCTATTTTTAATTCTGCCATTATAAGATTTTCCCCAATAATTCATCAATGTTCTTTTCAGTCACCTGTTCGTACCAATATTTGATATTTGGAATAATCTTGTCAGGATTTATTTTTGAATAATCTATTTTCAGTAGCTTTTTAATAATTTTTTCTTCAAATCTGTAACGGATTATCTTCGCAGGATTTCCTCCTACAATAGCATAGGGTGGAACATCCTTTGTCACTACGCTTCCAGCAGCTACGACAGCACCTTGTCCGATAGTTACGCCAGATAAAATTAAACTGTTGGCACCAACCCAGACATCATCTTTGATAACGATAGAACCTTTGCTCCGAGCCTCTCTTATTTCCAAACCCAATTTGTGTTTGAAAGGAAAATTTGAAATATTTTCCGGGCGATGCTCACCACCTAATATCAGTTTTACCCCTGGAGCAAGTGAACAGTAATGTCCAATTTCTACTTTAGTATCATCATTACTGTAATCAGTAAGATCTATTGTACCATAAGTAATATTCCCTACGCTGACTTTTTCAAGCCTGAATATGTTAGCTGGATATGTTTCGTTATGCTGATTTCTTCGCCTGTATTCTCTAATGAATAATTTAAATTTTATTCTTTTGGTTAAAAAATTAAATGCCATAAAATACCCGGTACCTTGTTTCAACACTGCTATCCAAATAAACAAACATTTTATCCTTGATATAATAATGTTTGTATGCTTTATAAATTATTCTAGATAAAACATATTACTTTGAAAACTGAGTCTTTAAATATTTCAAATTAACCTTTATAAATTAGCTTTTTAATGTATCTCTCTATTCTTAAATATTTAGTCGCCAGATTTAGTGGTAATATTTCAATTGGAAAATCAAATAGCCAATAAAATAAAAATGAGGAGAAAGATTCTCTTAATTCTTTACCTGATGAGTTAAATTTGAACCGTTCACCTTTTTGCCTCATCTTTATTATTAAATATGGGAAAAATTCAATAAGCATTTTATTTATAATAAGGTCTTTTTTTGGTTTATCTAAAAAAGTATTAAGTATTTTCATCAAAT
>JANWKP010000244.1 GCA_025451315.1 Nitrososphaerales archaeon
AACTCTATAATCCAGAGTATGATGCGAAAGCAAATACATTAAAGTATGATATAACTGCGGAGAATGCAACAACATCGACAACATCCCTTGATCTACCACGCGAGTTCGGACAATCTACTTTGGTGATTGACAAGGAGAACCAACAAGGACCTTATATTCCGGGAAAACAGCCGGATATTTCAGGCGGGATAACCAAATGCCAGTTCGAACCAAATGCATGTTAGAGAATGGTATGTATTAGGGTACGGCGAATCTGTTAACATCCACGAAATTAGGTTACCATGGCAATTTTGCATGTTAGCATTGCGGTATTAGATGACTTGACTGATCATCTGCTAAAACCTTTCTGTGCACCCTGCTTTAAGCTTCATCCCATCTCCCTTCTTGACCAGAATTTGTAAATCCTGAAGAACCTACCAATGGATTTCTCTCCACCTCGGGATATTTCAGGCGGGCTAATCAAACCTAGCTTTCAGAATCAAGAACACAATGCGGTACCACCAACACACCGATTCTAATACTCCTAAAGCGATTTGTGGGATTGATGCAGCAGCAGCAGTTGCTACAACAAAAGCACTGAAAATATCGTCAATTCAAACAATGTCTTACAAAATATTCGAGCGGATCTGAATAACGGAAATGGTCTATCGGCACAAGCAAATAACAATGAGTTTTCTGACAATAACTGTAATATATCAATCCCAGATGGATTGTGTTTGGCTTATTAATTTATTGATTTTTGTAATCATAAAGTGCAAAATCATGCTGTGATGTCACTCAATCCACTTTAGTTATTTATGAACAAAATCTTTAAAAATTTGATTGTCTTCATGGGGACTGTCTTTGCTATTTTCATGGGATTATTTGGTTTGACAGGCGTTTATACCTCATCAATTGGAACTAATGATTATGGTGTAGATCCAATGTATTTCCTTACTGCTGGTCTCATTTGTCTAGCAATCGCATCAACCGCTGGCCTTTCAATCAGTAAAGTTACGCTATCAGAGCCAGTTTTGCTTATCGAGGTTTTTTCTTCTTATTGGCTTATCATCACCAATTAACATAGCCTCGATTTTGGCTCTCAAGATTTTAAGAGCCTCTATCAATTGCAAAACCAATTGTATCTACTATCCCGTTATCCATGTAGACATGTTTGGCAACTGAAAACATGTTCTCATATCCTGATTTTCCTTTGTGCTTTTTTTCTAAATCTGTAACAGTTACTTCTATCTTATCAACCATTTATTAAAAAAGAGAATCTCATAGGTCAAATATATAGGATCCAGAATGTTGAGCGTAGGAAGGATCAAGCATGAACACTAAGGAGGTCTGGTCACGATTAGTCCAATATTAATATCGCCTTCAAAACTAGATACCTTTTGAATATTTGATATTGAACCAGAACTATATTATACAATATTCGTGGCTACGATGTCTAAGAGATTTGATCAGCAAATAATGTTAGACAAGTTCTAAATTCAAAGATATATGTTTTAGAAAAGTGAAAATATATTTATTTTATTTTGTTGTTTTATCTTTTTCGCCTATCATTTTTTCTAATTCTGCATCTGCTGAGCCTTCTCTAACAATTTCTGATCGTATTCAATCACATCACTATCTTACATTTGTAATCCATGCTACAGGTTTCATGCCAAATACTAGGATACTCGCATTTTACTATCTTCCAGACTCAGATAAAGGTGAGGGAATAAGTACATTTACTGATTCTCTAGGTAATTGGGATAGACAAGGGGGTATTTTATCCTCAGATGATATACCATATGGAGAATGGAAAGTAGAAGCATACAATGTAGATGATGATTTGAACAGATTACCTAATAGTCCTTATGCGACTACTGAATTTGAGACGCCATGTCCATTCCCTACTACTCCACCAGATACAGAGATTTATGCAACTGTAAATGAAAAACAAATCTCAAGTGGCGACTCGGTTACTTCCAATGCCATTAATTTTACCTATCAAATTAGGGATAGTTTTTCATCCTTTGCAAAATTTGATTGCAAATTAGATGAAGGTCAGTACAAAGACTGTACAACAATAAGATGTGAAGATCCCAATTCATGTGGCCTAAATCCTAGAGGTACGGTTATTGATGGTTCTAGTGAGAAAAATTATGAAAATCTGTCAGCAGGGAAACATGTATTCGCGGTAAAGGCAACAGATGACCCTGATAATACTGATCCAACACCCGCTCTATTTAGAAAGACAATCCTAAGACCAATTGCTGATGCTGGTCTGGATCAATCGGTCAAAAGTAATGATTCAGTTCAATTAGATGGTAGCAATAGTCGGGATGTCGATGGTTCAAAATTAAATTACTCTTGGGATCAAATCGCTGGTCCAGAGATAACTTTGAATCATGCTAATTCTGTAGATCCCATGTTTAACTCACCTAGCTCTACATCTCAAATTAATCTTGCTTTTCAATTGATCGTCACTAACGAAGAAGGATTAACTAGTGAACCTGACCAGGTTATTGTTACAGTTAACCCAATTTCACCATCTCCTCCTACTGAAGGACCTCAAACCATCAAAGACATCCTCCCATACCTAGTCAACAATCTATTAGACACAACCAACTCTATGGAATTATTAAGGGAGATACTACACATCCTAACGGACAGTGATCGCGATAATGATAGACAGTATGGATTTAGTAGGTGATATCAAAGGGAAACAAATGAACAATATAAGAGAAATAAAAACTGTTAACTGTTCTAAGATAAGATTAAAAGACAGTATTGCCATAATGAAACTTCCTTCTTTATTTGATAAATTTTGTTTTTGCACCCCCACTAAAACAACGTAACTAAGAAGACACAAACTAAATTGCAAAAAATTGGATTAGATTCATAAACTATGTTAAGGGATCAACACTGTTAAGACATTAATTCGGGTAACTATCACTTTAACTCAAGATTACTTTAAGAATTAAAAATAACTAAATCATGTAGAAATTTACTCATTAACCTGTGTACGTGGTTTAATGCAGCTTTCATATCCTTTCTAAATTTTCTTAGAATAGTGTTACCATTTTATGGTATATAATATAAGTAACATATAAACATTACTCTAAATACGGGCATTATATTACCATTTTAAAGTCCATCTGATAGCTGTTTTGATCAAGTATATTATTATATAAATCTAGTAAAATAAACCTCTGGTATGTAATTTACTCAAGCGTATATATGAAAAAATAGAGGGGTCTTAAGCACGGAAAGTGGGTATAAACAAAGATAGTGTTGTGTTTGTTTAAAAAGTCTGGACTACAAGAAAATGGGCACTAAAAAAATAATCGGGTCAAGTTATAAAATAGAAATATTAGATAAAATCGCGGGACAAAAAGCAAAATAATACTTTCCGATAAATCCAACTATCGAGAAGAAAAATTTTCACTTCAAAGAAGTATAGTGTAGACTATCTCCCTATTTTGTATACAAATGGTGTTCCTCACATTTGTTTGAACTGTCAATTAGAATTGATTAAGCACAGAATGCTATCTCATATTGTGAAAACGATTCTACAGTAAATTTAATATCTCCTGGTATTGTAATTGTTTTTGTATAACCAGGACAATTCCCCATATAATATTATTTATATTTTAATAATTCCCATATACCTCGTGGATTCGAAGCCCACCTAGTCGATCGTTTCCTTCAGTTCAAATAATTCTATGGTAGTATATACAATGGGCTATGTTTTCCTTATCAAATATAAAATTACAATTCATGACATCAAAAATTTGGCTTTCTGGAATTACTATTTTAGTGGGTCCAAATAATTCTGGAAAAAGTACTCTTTTAAAGAACATAGAAGGGTGGTTTGACCCTTCAATTGATGATAAAATTAGCTTGTTAGAAAATTTAGATGTTTCCATATCCAGTGACCTTAAACAATACCAGGAATTCGAAAAAGACATACTACAATTTGAAGATGGAGAAAGAAGAAAAAAAGAAGGTAAAACTTTGGTACCCTTAATGAAATATAAAATATTTCAACCGGGAAGTTATGATCAACAATGGTATGAGCTCGAAACAATTCAAGACGAATTTGTTAAGAAAAATGTCGACTATTTCAGAAAGCACTTTTTCAAATATTTTGTAGTAAGGTTAGATGTAAAAACTCGGCTCCAATTTATTAAGGATACAGGATACTCTATAATTTTTACCAGTAGAATAGGTCAAAATTATCTCACAAGATTATACGAAAATAAAGTCGATCAGAAAAAGCTAGGGGACTTCGTATATGAACATTTCAAATGGTTTCCTTATTTAATAAAATATCCTACGCACACTGGACAAATGATCAAAATTTTGGCTGATCGAAACTTTTCATCTAATGTTAAGAGAAACAATGAAAATTTGAATTCTAATACTGGACTTTTACTTGATGATTTGGGTGATGGGATTCAGTATTTTGTAAGTATGCTGTTAACTATTCTTACTTATCCCTATAGAATTATTTTGATCGATGAACCCGAAATATTTCTTCATCCCCCTATTTCAAGAAGTTTTGGAAGATGGATAACAAGAATCAGCAAAGAAAAAAGCGTCTCTATAGTAATAGCTACTCACAGTCCAGACTTTTTACTCGGTTGTCTAGAAACAACTAAAGACATTACAATAATCAGGTTAAACTATATCAATCATAGAGGAACTGCAACTCATTTAAATGCGGCTGATTTAGGACAATTAGCAAATGATCCATTATTGCGATCATCCGATAGTTTAAGCTCCATATTTTATGATTTAGCAGTTGTTACCGAAGATGAAAAGGATAAGGTTTTTTATAATGAAGTAAATCAAGAATTACTCTTGGAAGACAGAGGTTTAAGAAATTCAATCTTCTTAAATGCACATGGTAAATATCAAATTCACAGGCTGATAAGACCATTACGAAAAACCGGACTACCGGTTGCAGGTATATATGATCTGGATGTAATAAGAGCTAAAAATGAGGATGATGAGCCACAAGTAAGACAAATGTGGAAGGGAATTTATTCAGCTATTAATATTCATCCGGAATTGGCAGAAAGTCTAGAAAGTGAACGCAAATGTATTGAATTAGCAATATTAGAAAATAAAATGGATGTCAAAAAATATGCTAGAAAGTATCCGGACATAATTTCTAATATTACCAATAAATTGAAAGTCTATGGTATCTTCATTGTTCCAATAGGAAGTCTAAAAGACTGGACCAACATTGCAAAAAGGGAAGAATGGTTGGGATATGCTCTGAGATGGATAAGTAACCAAACTGTCAAAAATGATGGAGTATGGACTTTCTTAGATGGAGTAAAAGAATGGTGTGATAATCCAACATGATTAGGGATGATAAATTAATTATGATATTCTCCTATTTGAATCAAGACTCTGGAATATATTTTCCATAACCAATACTAACCAATACCAAATCAATACTGTCATAGTGAAGGCATCAGCTATTGAAGGAACCTACTCTATAGGGCCGATATCGTCCTGAAGCCCTTCGGGCCCCTTTGATATCTCTTCCTTTTTTAAGACCCAAGATAATGATATGTATGTACAGAAATAATGATTTCATATTTCACTCCAACTGCTGAGTTAAGAATAGAAGCTAGTCCATCTAGTTTATCTCCCTATCAAAAATTCATGTATGCTCTTAACTCCAAAGAATCAAAACGTCAATATCCTAAAAGACTACAGATATTTCTTAATTTCATAAATATCAAGTCTGATTCAATTGAAAAGAATTGCAACTTATTCTATGAGATAATTAAAAAAAGGGGGACGATATATCATGGCTAGAAAACGAGTTATTCAAATTCTTTTCTTTACATATTCTATATTTTCAAGTTTGGTCTGTGAATGATTGAATGTTTTTCTTATAAATTTGCTAGATTCATCTTTAAATGATAATTCTCCTTGTGAGGACAATTCATCTAGGGTTGTTTCTTGTATTTGGACCTTGACTAATTCGTAATGTGGATCATAGACTTGACCGCATCTA
>JANWKP010000245.1 GCA_025451315.1 Nitrososphaerales archaeon
GAACTGTTATTGTAAGAGCAATAACAAGTCTTATTGGAAATGGTATTGATAACATTTCTGTTAAAAAATGTATTTGAGGAACCAAAGTTAATAGCAGAATTGAGATAACTGGAATAGTAACAATTACCATTTTGTAACGTGGTGGAGGTTGTAGAGGTATCATCGGTGAATATTCATCTTTAAAATTGGGAGTAAACCAAAACTCTAGTCCTGTCATTTTTTGTACATCAGGATCAGCTTCTACTAGTTTTCTACCCTTTTGTAACCATTCATTTCGTATAAGTGATTTTTCCCATTTAGCAAGATTACCATAAGTATTGAACCTGAATATAATTACATATTCAAATTTAGATTTACTACTGGCATTAGACGTTGGTCTAATTATATCAATATCCATACTTCCTTCTTGTCTAGAGACTTCCTTAGAAATTCCTGAAAGCCATTCTTCAAATTCTTTAATTCTATCTTTTTTAGCAATACGTTTAACAATTACAGTAACAGGTTTTGAATGTTTGTTACTATTATCATCATCTTCCTCAGACATCTTTTTTATATCACTTTGAATAAATAAATAGTCTTTTGTTGTTTGTAATACTTTCTCAATAATTGAAATAGTGTAGAATTTTTATGAGCTTGGATATGATACTTCCTTGCAATCTTTATCGAATATTAATAGATTTCTACAAAAAATATGTAATTGAACCCAGATATAAATATGTGCTCGGAGGTGTGTGGACTGATTTTGACACAATTTTGTACTTCAGAAAGTATTATTATTATTATTAATTCGGAATATCAAAATCGAATGTAAAGATGATAAATTGGCTCATTTATCTGATCATTACATATCGTAAGTGAAAGAAAATTGCAGTAAGCAGTTAAAAAGAAAATAAATTGATTGATTTTTGAAAATTGTTGATTTATTCTATATTTTTTATTTTATCTATATGTAAAATATCTCATTCTTCAGAAGTGGCATCTTCTTTTGTATCTACTATTACAGTCGTACCTTTCTCTTCCTCTTCTTTGAAATTTGCCTGAATTGCCTTTTTTAGAACGTATTCATCTCCTTTTACTCTCAGATGATGATGATGTATCCTCATTTTCTGACATATCTATGTGAAATATTCATCATATATACTATTTAAAAAATTCAAAAAATAATCAATATTTATTGTAAAATAGGTTGTTTAACATTGTAAAGTTTTTGATGGAAGATGGATGGCTTGATTATTGATATCCCTTACAGCGTCTGAAAAAGACTCTGGAAGAGTAGGATGGGCATGTATTGTATTGGATATATCTTTAATACTTAGTTTCATTTTGATTGCTAGGGTTGCTTCACCTATTATCTCACCTGCATGTGGTGCAATAATATAAGTTCCCACAAGTTTTCCTTCCTTCTCAAATACCTTAATAAGGCCTCTTGTATCTCCCAAGCAATTTGCCTTAGCACTTGCTGCAAGTGGAAATTCTCCTGTCCTTCCTTTTAAATCTCCTACGTAAGCAATTTCTGGATAAGTGAATACACACACAGGTAACGATTGATAATCGATTTTATTGTTCTCTTTTATTCCCATTATATTTTCACTAGCAACCTCACCTTGCCTAGATGCAACATGTGCAAGCTCATACATACCTGTTACATCACCAATTGCATACACATTGTGAATGTTGGTCTGCATTTTTTCATTTATACAAATACCATATTGATTAATTTTTAATCCAATATTATTTAATTCCTTAGGACATATATTTGGTCTTCTGCCTACACAAATAAGTATCTTTTCTGCTACAATTTTTTCTCCATTAACAAAAGCTATGTTGTCACTAATTTTTTCTACCCTTGAATGTGTCATTACATTGACTCCATCTAGTCTCATATATTTCTCAATTGCATTTCCAATTTCTTCTATTTGAGAAGGTAATAGATGATCTTCAGCCTCAATTAAAGATACTTTACATCCTAGGGCATTCAAGATAGAAGCAAATTCACATCCACTATATCCACCTCCTATAATAGTAATAGACTTCGGTAGATCTTCTAATTCAAGAATTGATGCAGTTGATAGTATACTTTCTCCAAATTCATAACCAGGCAAACAAATAGGATAACTTCCAGTAGCAATAACAATATTTTTTGTTTCTATTATGTTGTTATTAACTGCCACCTTATTTGCTGAAACTACATATGCTTGACCTTCTATTAGATTAACATTATTACTTTTGAGAAGAAGTTTGATACCTGACGCAAGTCTAGAAACTGTAGCCTTCATTCTGGACTTGAGAAGCTTGTAATTCAACTCAATTTGGACATTTAAACCATTTTTCTTTGCACCGTCTGCTCTTCTCATTATATCTCCTAATGAGTGAAGATATTTAGTAGGAATACATCCTCTCTGAGTACAAGTTCCGCCTAGTCCATTCTTTTCAATTAAGCAGACATTACCACTAAGTTGTGCTGCTCTAATGGCACAGGCATAACCGCCAGGACCACCTCCTATGACTACTATATCATACATATATATTCGTCTACTTAACTTTTAAATACTTGACAAATAAGTCTTTTAATAAGTAAATTTACCTTTTCAGATTCCATTTATCTGATGTATATTTCTCCTCAGTCAACTTTTTAGTACATTCCTCTTCTTTGGTAGTTAAATTATCAACAACAATCTCAGCACCAAATTTATCACTAAACGATTCTTTCAGATTGTACGCTACCTCGTCAAATGGCTTATTCAATCCCATTACTCTTTCTTTTGCATCATCGATCATCTTATCTTTGACTTTTTCTGAAGGAACCTTTAACACAGAGAACATCTTCTCAAGATTAACATTTAATAATATTGTTCCATGCTGTAGTAGTATGCCTTTCTTTCTAGTTTGAGCATTCCCAGAGACTTTTTTGCCATCGACAATTATATCATTTAACGGAACAAATTTTGAATTAAAGCCAAGCTTATTTATGCATATAACTACTGGATCACATATCAAATTGTACGATTCCATTATATTTTTTGGATAAACATTTGTAATGAATGAAAAAGTCAACTCCGATTCATGCAATACCGCTCCACCTCCTGTTATTCTCCTAACAACATCAAATCCCATCTGTCTACATCTTTTTATATCCACTTCTTCATCCATGCTTTGAAAGTATCCTATTGACACGGTTGGTGGTCGCCACCCATAAATTCTTAGAATTGGCATACTATGATAATTTATACAATTCATTAATACCTCATCAAGAGCCATATTCCATGGTCCTGAATTATATCCTGTTTCTAAAGTTCTGATTTTGCTAAACTTAAAACTCATAGTTTCCCTCTCATTTTTCTTCTTCCTTTCCTTCATTCCTTCCCTATTCTAGTTCTCCTTCAAACAACCAAGTATTGCATCTGTCAAAGATTCTGAATCAAAACCAAATGCTTCAGAGTCATTCAAACATTTCTCGATCTTTTGCTTAATCTCATCTTTTCCTAGTTTTGTACCAATAAGATTGACCTCAAGTTCGTCCAACGTTTCTTCCGGATAAAGAAAAAAATCTCCTGTTATTGTTATTGAGTTAATTATTTTACTATCTTCATCATATTCAAGTGAAATCTTGACCAATTTTTTTGATTTGTATATATTATGTGCCTCTTTCATGAATCATTACTACTATTCCTTATTTTTTAACATACAATTTTTTCTCACTATCTTCTTTTCCGTCAGATTGTGAAAAAGCAATCCACCTTAAATTAGGTTTTCGTGCTGCTGCAACTTCGTCTAATCTGCCAACTAATTTTGTATATGGAGCTCCTTTGACAATTTCTGGATTTTCTTTTATCTCATTTGCTATGCTTTTTAATGCTGCTGCAAATCTATCCAATGTTTCTTTACTTTCTGTTTCCGTAGGTTCAATCATTAATGCTTCACGGACAATTAAAGGAAAATAAATGGTTGGTGGATGAAAACCATAATCCAAAAGTCTCTTTGCAATATTCAAAGCGCTCTTTTCACCAAATTTCCTAGAAGATAAGACAAATTCATGAGTACATCTACGATTGTAAGGAAGTTCGTAATCATCCTTTAACAAGTTGAGAAGATAATTGGCATTCAATATTGCATGCTCTGACACCTTTCTTATATTTGTGCCACATGATTTGATATAACAATAAGCCCTTACCAGCATACCAAAATTTCCGTAAGAATATTTGACCTTTCCTACGGATTTTTGTTTGGTATAATCTAGGAAAAACTTGTTGTCTTGTTCTTTTATTATTCTCGGTAATGGCAGATACTCTGCCAAAAATGATTTGACTCCTAATACTCCTGCTCCGGGTCCTCCGCCACCATGAGGAGTTGAAAAGCTTTTGTGCAAATTCAGATGAATCATATCAAATCCTTGGTCCGTAGGCCTAGTTATTCCAAATAGTGCATTCATATTTGCTCCATCACAATACATCAAGGTACCATTGGTATGTGCAAGATCGCTAATCTCTAGAATATTTTCCTCAAAAAGTCCAAGGGTGTTAGGATTAGTCAACATAACAAGTGCTACATCATCTTCAAGTACTTCCTTGAATTTGTAAATGTCCATGTTGCCACGGGAATCAGAGGGAATAGTTATAGTTTCAAACTTACACATAGTTGCAGTTGCAGCGTTTGTGCCATGAGCAGAATCAGGAATAATTATCTTTTTTCTTTTCTCATTCTTTTGCTTAAAGTAAGCCTTTGCTATCATGACACCTAAAAGTTCACCCTGTGCTCCAGCTGCAGGTTGCAATGAAAAAGCATCCATACCTGTAATTTTCGTCAAGTCTTGTTCCAATTCCCACATCAATTGTAGTGACCCTTGAATACAACTTTCATGAGAAAGAGGATGTAAATCCTTAAAGCCATCTAGACTTGCCATATCTTCGTTTATCTTAGGATTGTACTTCATCGTACAAGAACCTAATGGATAAAATCCAAGATCAACTCCAAAGTTCATTCTTGATATGTTAGTATAGTGTCTAACAACAGTGATCTCACTCACATTTGGAAGAGGAAGTTCTTTTCGCATCAGATCTTTTGGTAGTTCAATTGTAATGTCCTCTGCTGCTGCTTCTTTTCCTGTTCGTTCTCTCTCTTTATTATCGTCAACATCAGGTACATGTTCTGTAGTCTCCTCTTCGTATTCAAATATGAGCTTCATTTTATTATTTTGTCTCCTTTAATATAGAAACATATGATTCTATATCTTGCACCGTATTCAGTTCAGTACAGCAAATTAATATTTTATCTTCATCTAAATCAAGACCACCAAGAATTCCATTTTTTAGCAGATTTGAAGAAATATTTTCCAAAGACCCCGACGGCGCCTTCATATAGAATTCATTGTAAAATGGTTTTTTATTCAGAGCTTCGAAGCCGATGCTCTTCAATTTGTTTTGCAACAGATGTGCTCTGCTATAAGAAAGTTTTGCAACATTGATTAATCCCTTCCTTCCCATAAGTGCCAAATAAATAGTAGAAGCTATGGCCATCAGTGCTACATTTGTTGTTATATTGCTTGTAGCTCTTTCTCTTCTTATATGCTGTTCTCGCGCTTGAAAAGTCAGTACAAAGCCTTTATTTCCCTTTGAATCCGTAGTCATTCCACATATTCTTCCTGGAATTTTCTTCAATAAGAAACTCTTGACTGCCATAAATCCAAGATATGGACCTCCAAAGTTTACTGGAATACCAAAGGACTGTCCTTCACCGACTACTATATCTGCACCATAATTTCCTGGAGGTTCTAGGATTGCAAGAGAAGTTGGCTCGACAACACAAGTAATAAAGAGTGCACCCACTTTATGTGCCTGTTCAGCTACATACTGTAAATTCTCAATACTTCCATAGAAGTCGGGGTTCTGAACAATCACACAAGCTGTGTTATTATCAATCTCATTTACAATTTTGAGATCTGCTCCTTCACAATATGTTTTTAAAACTTCCAAATATTGAGGATTGAGCCCGTCCTTTATGAAAATGCAATTCCTTCCATTATAAGATGAACAGAGCAATACGGCTTCTGCCAATGCAGATGAACCTTCATACAAAGAAGCATTAGCTATATCCATGCCTGTAAGAAGACAGATGAATGACTGGAATTCGTACATTGTATGTAGAGTTCCTTGGTTCATTTCTGCTTGGTATGGGGTATATCCTGTAAGAAATTCTCCCCTCATTAACAAATGATTTACTGCAGAGGGAATATAATGATTGTAAGCTCCAGCCCCAATAAAGTATTTCATGATCTTATTCTTTTGTGATAGTTTTCTCAAATGTTCCACTAATTCGAGTTCGCTCATTGGTTTAGAAAGATCCAGTTTTTCATTAAGAGACGGCTTTAAATCCATGATTAAATCGTTTATAGATCTTACTCCAATTCGTTTTAACATCTCTTCTTTGTCATTTTCAGTTATTGGTGAGTAATTCATTATAATTGATATCAGCCTCCGCTTTGATCTTTTTCTCTATTCTCTTCTGTTTCGCCAATGAATTTGTTATATTGCTCATTGGTCATTAAATTGTGGAATTCCTCCATATTAGATGGTTTTAATTTTACAATCCAGCCTAATTCATATGGTGATTGATTTATCCATTCGGGGTGTTCAAGCAACTCCTCGTTAACCTCTACAATTTCACCACTCATAACACAATAAATATCAGAAGAAGCCTTTACCGAATCAATTATTGCCATTGTTTGCATACGTCGGAATATGCTACCAACCTTAGGCAGTTCTATGGAAACTATATCGCCAAGTTGACTCTGAGCAAAGTCTGATATTCCAATAACTGCTATTCCTTCCTTGATTACAATCCATTCATGTTCTTTTGTAAATCTTATATTCTCATTCACAAAGATCTATTTTTAATATTATTCAAGCCATAAAAATTTTTTATTTCCGCTTATAGAATCGTGTACTACTAAGAACGTTAGCTTTATACAATTTACCACCAATATTAATTTCGATTAATTCATTGGGGTTAACATAAACTGGTACAAAACAAAAGCCTATAGACTTTTTCAAAGTTGGGGAAAATGTTCCACTTGTCACGAAACCGATCTTTTTGCTATTCATTAATACCTCATTTCCATGTCTAGCTACTCTTTTTTCCAGAACCTCAAATCCTACTATCTTTCTATATATTCGCTGATTTATCAAAGCTTTTTTTCCAATGAATTCATTCTTTTCAAATTTTACTGTCCATTTGAGTGGGGCTTCTAAAGGGGTGGTATTTTCATCTATATCATTTCCATAAAGCATCAAACCAGCTTCTAGTCTGAGTGTATCTCTGGCTCCCAAACCCGCGGGTTTAATATTAACTTTGGAATCTAACTGTATGAGCTTTTCCCAAATCTCTATTTTTGAAGAATCAAAAAATAGCTCAAAACCATCTTCTCCTGTATAACCTGTCCTTGAAATTATACATTCTATTCCAAAAATATTTGTAATAATAAAATTAAATGGTTTTAATTGATTCAGGTTTAAATCAACAATTGCTGCCTTTTCTAGGATACTTTGAGCAAGAGGACCCTGGAGTGCTAGAAGAGCAATTTTATCAGTTATATCTTCAATAATAGTTGCTGATCTCAAATGCTTAATAATCCATTCTAAATCCTTTTCTCTATTTGAAGCATTAACAACAATAAGGAATTTTTTTCTATTAAACATGTATATGATTAAATCATCTATTATTCCTCCATTCTCATAACATATAGGAGAATATAATGCCATATTGTTATCTAATTTTGATATATCATTAGTAACTAAAGTTTGTAGACAATCATAGGCATCGATGCCTTTAACTTCAAAACGACCCATGTGTGAAACATCAAATAAACTAACGTTTGTTCTAGTGTTGAGATGCTCATTGATTATTCCAGAAGAATAATGTAGAGGCATTTCCCATCCATGAAAGTTTAGCATTTTTGCTCCAAATGATCTATGAATATCATAAAAAGGTGTTTTCATTACAGATTAAGCCAACAAATATAATAATCGACGAGTATTAACTTTTGTTATAAAAGATATTGTGGATGGTTCAAAGTACAAATGGAGCTAATAAAAAAACCAGTATGGCTTAGAGTAAGACCCCCTGCAGGAGAAAATTATACAAACGTTAAACAATCACTTAGGTTGCTAAATCTTCATACAGTTTGTGAAGAAGCAAGATGCCCTAATATATCAGAGTGTTGGGGAACAGGAACGGCTACAATTATGATCATGGGAGACATATGTACTAGAGGGTGTCGATTTTGTGCTGTTAATAGCGGTAAACCCTTTTGGCTTGATGCAGATGAACCAGAAAGAGTCGCTAAGGCAATTAAAGAATGGAGATTAAGATATGTAGTAATTACTTCTGTATGCAGAGATGATTTAGAGGATGGAGGATCAGAACACATTGCCAAGACAATCAAAGCAATTAAACTTTTATGCCCTACAACAATAGTGGAATCACTAATCCCCGACTTTAGAGGAAATGAAAGTTCAATAAAAGAGATAGTTAAATCTCAACCAGAAGTCATAAGTCATAACATCGAAACAGTATCTAGACTTACTCCTAAAGTTAGAGATGCTAGAGCGTCATATGAACAATCACTTTTAGTTTTAAAAAAAATTAAGGATCTTCATTCATTCATTTATACAAAATCTTCTATAATGCTAGGCCTTGGGGAATCAGAAGATGAAGTTATTCAGACAATAACGAACCTGAAATCAAGTGGAGTAAGTATATTGACTATAGGCCAATACCTTCAACCAACTCCTAAGCATTTACCAGTTATCGAATTTATCTCTCCAGATAAATTCAATTGGTTTAGGGAAATTGCAGAAAAAATGGGATTTGTTTATGTAGCCTCAGGTCCACTTGTTAGAAGTTCATATAGAGCAGGAGAGTTTTTCTTGGAAAAAATTTGTAATAGGGTGTAATGGTGTCTAGACGTTGTTGCAGTAGCCACTAGAAAGCTATACGCCGCTCGGGAGTAACGTAATGCATGTAGTATTTCTACCAATCTATCTTGTATTTGTTTCTAATATTTAGAAATTATTTAATAGATATTTACGAAATTCTAAATTCTACAAAAATATTTTTGATAGATAACTTAACATTTGACAAATCTATCCCTTATTTTATATATAATAATTAAACAATGTTAAGTTTTCGAAGTTATTACTTTTTAAATGATTAGTTTTTTTAGGAAGAACTTTATATTCATCAATTTATAATACTATTTAGTTTATGTTAGAAAATCTAAACCAAGCCAAATACTCAATCCTTGGCTCTACAATGAGTTACATTTCTCTTGGATCAGCATTGTACTTTACAGTATGTATCCTTAATGATGATATTACAATAAAGCCCTTGTATGTATATTCAAGTCGGGAAAAATAGTAATTGTAAACAGCAAGCTTAGAGATGAAGAAAAAAATGATGATGATTCTGCAATAATATGATGTCAAGCATAGAAATAAAAAGAAAAATGATGAAATTATATCGAGGAGATCTATTAAAAAAAGTATATTCTACGTTACTTAAATTAGTTACTAAAACAAGAATAGAAGAAGAAGGAGAGGAAGGAGAAGGAATTAGATCGTCATCCAAAATAGAGATTATTCAGAATCCCAGAGAATCAATAAAGCTAGCATATGACCTGATACAATCAGCAGAACAAGAAGTACTAAGAATATTTCCTTCAATTCATGCATTTCGACGTCAAACACGTATGGGTATAATGCATGTATTTAAGAAAGTAGTAGAACATGGTATAAAGGTTAGAATATTAATCCATGCTGATGAGAACCAAATTAGACAGGTAATAAATGAAGTAATGTTGGTCTTCCCTGAGATAGAAATCAGGGCTATTGACATGAGCTTGAATACAAGCATTGGAATTGTAATTGTTGATAAAAAAGAATCTCTAATTATAGAAACAAGGGATGATGCAAAGGATAATTCTTATGATGCATCAGGATTGGCTGCCTATTCTAATAGCAAGTATATTGCTTTATCATATGCTTCTATATTTGAAAGTCTTTGGATACAAGCAGAATTGTTTAAACAACTTAAAGAAGCCAATGAACAGCTAAAACAGCATGACAAAATGCAAAAGGAGTTCATTAATTTAGCAGCTCATGAACTCCGTACTCCCATTCAACCAATACTCGGCTTAACTGAAATAGTTTACTCTAAAATAAAAAATCCTGAACAACTTGAATTACTAGATACTGTCATTAGAAATGCAAAACGATTAAAGCGACTTGCAGATGATATAGTAGATGTTACAAAAATTGAAA
>JANWKP010000246.1 GCA_025451315.1 Nitrososphaerales archaeon
AAAAATACATTTCTAATATTTTCAACTGCTGTTCCATTTGGATGGGATACTCCAAGAGTAAAGTTGTTCTGACCTACACTAAACGGTATCATGTTAAATTTAAGAACTATATTATCGGCGGTTGTAATATTCTTAGAATAACCTGTAGAGCCGTTTACATTCGACATTATTTGAGAATTTTGGGTTTGTGGAGTATTTTTATTATCGAAAGTAAATACGTACGAGCCTTTGGTAATATGTCCATCATCCTTAGATAATACCGCCCAGTTTACAGTATATATTCCTGGAGTAATTTTTGATTTATCAACCGACACAGAGAGGGTTTTGTCGGAATCTGCTATCTTCAAATCATTGGCATCTATTCTTTCATTATTTGAATTTAATACCTTTATACTACTCGCCTTTAATTCAGGCCTTTCTGTAAAGGTTATTGTAACCTTGTCTGGTAAAGACTGAGGTGAATCAAATACTCGGTTTGGAGACGGATTATATGTGACCGGGTTTGCATGACCATATACAGGAAAAATAGATAATCCTGTGCCTACAACATATAAAAGAGCAAAAAAGACAATAAAAAGTAACTTCATATCTTTTATTGAGCAGCAAAATTAAAAACATTTGTTGTACAATGTTCGAAATAATATGATCTTGTCTATCGGTTTTATTATTCGATTTTTGTACAACAAACATTATAATGTTATTTATATTAAAAAATACGATGAATAGGATTCATTTAATGTTTGTTGGAGTTATAATTGCATTATCGATGATAATGTCTCCAATATTGCAAATGTCATATGCTCACCAAAGAGGGTTATTCAATATAGATGGTAAAGATTATTTGTTCGTCGTTGGTTCTTTGAATGAACCTGCTTCTGTAGACGACAAGACTGGTGTTGATTTTAGGGCAATATGGCCAAATGCTACTAATCCAACCGATTCCAGAGCAAATGGTACTCAACCAATAACTGGGTTAGAAGATATGTTGAAAGTAGAAATTTTAGCAGGTGATAAAAACTTGACATCGAATTTTGAGCCAGCTTTTGATGAATTAGGTAGCTACGAATCTGAACCATTTTACCCGACTGTGTCAACTACATTTGATTATAGAATTTATGGAAATATCAATGGAACCGACTTTGATGTGACATTCTCATGCCAACCTTCCGGTGGTGAATCGGCCCCATCTGATAATTCTACTGTTCAGATATCTGAGGGAGTAGAGAGAAAAGCACTTTTGGGTGGATTTGGATGCCCAGAAGATAGAATAGGATTCCCAGAACCATACATGTCACAACTTGAGATAGCTCAAGCACTAAACAAGACAGAGTAATACAGGGAAACTGCTTTATTTTTTTTAATGCAGGAACACAGGGTTTATCATGATTTCCCTAAAATTTTTTATTTCTTTTTTTCTAATTATTGCTGTACTATATTCATTATCATTTGTATCCCCTTTTGTTCTAGCACAAGAAGAATTGGATGACACTTTTAGTTCTGATGCATCAACTGAATCGGTAACTTCTACCTATGACGCGTTGTTAAAGGCTATGCTAATTATTTCACAGGTTGCACTTATCGGATTAATATTTAATCATATCATATTACAAGGAGCTCTTCGTAACAATAGAAAAGCTCAAGAAAATAATGTAGTTCAATTCGTTTCGACCTCTTTCTATCATACGTCTAGGAAGTTGGCGGTCTTACTTCTGATTTGTTGTATTTCAATTATCGTGTTTTCTACAGCAATAATGCTACTTTCGTCTTATGAATTAGCACAAAACTTGGAACTTGATATGTCATCTGCGTTTTGGATTATTTATTCAACTCCTGTTGGAGATGTTTGGATGTTGAGGATTGTTACTTCTTTTGTGGTAATTGGCATCATAATATCATATTACATCAAAATGAGAAGAAAGATCAACAAGAAAAATATATTGAATCAAATGCAAGATCAAGACTCAGCTCAAATTGTCTTTATCTACGGAAAATTGGATCGTATACTTTTGATTTCCATTCTAGTCTTGAGCTCATTTAATCTTTATTCTAACAGCATGGTAAGTCATAGTAACTCATTAGATTATTTTTCATCTTTAGCAGTTTCAGTAGATTGGATTCATTTCATGTCTGTATCTATTTGGATAGGTGGATTATTCTATCTTACAGTCTTATTTGCAAAGAGGAATTTTATTACCCCTAATGAGGCCGACATTATTGATAAAAATATAGAACCAAATTTTTCAGAAAAGAATGCTTTAGAACAAATGACTCAAGGTTTGATGTACTTTTCTTTCATCGCCGTTACAGCTATCAGTGTAATAGGTATAACCGGATTGTACTTGGCTTTTGTACACTTACAAAATTTGTCGTCGTTGATTACTTCCATTTACGGTCAAATTCTTATAATAAAACTTTCATTGGCTTTTCCAATGATATTTATCGGTCGTTATAACCAAGTCAAGATATACAATTACACAAAATTAATTTCAACGATTAAAGTCGATACTAAAGGCAATGCAGAGGAGAACCAAGATTCGGATGTAAAGTTAAACAGTAGAGTATTCTTGAAAAAAATTAATAAATCCTTAAAAATAGAATCCATGTTGGGTATACTGGTCCTTATCGCAGCATCTTTTTTATCAGTAACTTCTCCGCCTTCTTTAGAATCAAATATCTATGGTTTGAACTCCAGTAACGTAAACATCCCTAGTTCAAGTGATATTTTTTCATCAAACTTGATTCTTCTGTACATTGTAATAGCCTTATCAATAATAATATTTATATTTGCTATAATAAATTTCAGGAAGAATCAAAAACAGATTGACGAAGTAATGTCTCTTTCAAATACCCAAAGGGATAATGATAAATCATGACGCTTATCCTATTTTGAGAGAAGAGGATGAAAGATTGAATAACACTCAAAGGAATTCTAAAAATAATGATACAATTACAATTAAAGATATCTTGAACCCTTATAGAATTTTTGGATTGTTATCTATTATTGTAGCTGTTTCCATTATTTTGTTTTCAAATTATCAATCTTACTTGACTTCGATATCAACTTATGCCTACGGTTTCACAGTAGACGATATTGAATGCGGTCCAATGGAACAACTTGGATATCATATTCATGCTCATCTTGATATTTTCGTAAATGGTAAAAATTATACTGTGCCTGCCCTTATAGGAATAACAGATAATTGCTTCTATTGGCTACATACTCATGACCAATCCGGTATCATTCATGTCGAATCACCTGTCAAAAGAGATTTTAATTTAGGGCAATTCTTTGATTTGTGGAACAAGAAATTTGTAATTGATAGCGATCTCAATTATACAGTTACTAATAATATGAACTTAACTGCATACATCAATGGCGATATGATAAAAAATGGTACTAATATTAGGGATATCGTCTTACATCCTCATGATGAAATAGCCCTAATTTATGGGAAATCACCAAACAATATACCAAAAACGTTTATTTTTCCACCGGGGTTATGATAATTATACTGTATCATTTTTTATGGGATAATTTCCTAATAAAATGCATTTCTTAATTCTTGGAAATATTTAAACTTCCTTCGACTATTGTACAAGAAATATTATATAATTTTTTAAGATAATAATCTTGTGAGACTCTCAATATCTACTTTGCTGTCACTATCTGTTATGATTTTGTGTTTTGGACCGAGATACATATCTACTTCACAAGCTCAATTAACAAATAAGACTCAAGATTCAATTTCCATCCAGGTTGCAGGCAACGGTTCGCATGGAGCCGATTTATTTGTAGATCCGGACACTAATCAAATTTATACTACCTATATAAAAACTCAAAATAAGAGTTCTTATCTTTTCTTTACTAAATCTATAGATAAAAACTATGCCCTTTTTACTCCACTTAGGGTGAATGACAAAGTTGGTGATGTTGTGTGGGATGATGATAATTCCATAAATGTATCTATTTTGAGGCCAACTAAAATGTCAATAAGCTAATAGGATGTGAGGAATCAGAACATGTTTAAACGAATAACTTCAAACGATGCAAATATTATCTCATCAGTAATGATTTTTTCATTCCTGATTTTTTTTGCTATAGCTATGAATTTAGACAAAGGACTAGAAAATTATTATGCTTTTGGGCAGTCAACTGCATCAGAAAATACAGAGCAATCAATTGCCGCTAATAAAGTAAAATCCTACCAAGCGTTATCACTTGAAAATGGAAAGCCAATAACTGTATCAAATGCTACCAGTAAACTAATCGTATTGAATTCATGGGCTACATGGTGTATTCCTTGTAGAGAAGAGATGCCAGGTCTAGAACAGTTGTATGAAGAATATAAAGACAGTGGTTTAGAAGTAATTGGTGTAAGTGTTGATAATTTTGGGATGGATGATAGAATAAAACTTTTTACCGAACGAATGAACGTAACTTATCCTATTTGGCATGATCCCAAAGATGCCTTTACTAGGACCTTTAAAGCTATCGGAGTACCCGAATCCTATCTGATAGATAAAAACGGAACTATATATCATACCTGGAAAGGTCAATTCAATCCCATGTCTGCTAGTACCAAATCATTAGTAGAGGATGCACTTATGAAGGTCTCACCAGCTTTTGCATCTACTGATATCTTGTCTAATTCTTCCTTGTCTGCTAGCACTACTACTACCACTACAGCTAATCAAGGTTCCAATTCGAATACCAAAACAGGCAGCGATATTACTACTATAGGGATACCCATAGCATTTGCAGCTGGTCTTTTGAGTTTTCTTTCACCATGTATTTTACCAATAATCCCTAGTTTTGTTGCTTTTATAACAGGGATGAGTTCTGATGAATTATTAAACAAGAATAATAAAAGAAAATCCATCTCAGATAAGAATGAAAAATCGTCCTCAACAATGGGTTCCAAAGTGGACATAAAAGCAGATATTTCAGGGATAGAATCAGCGGAAGAAGAATTCAAAAAACAAGAATCTATACAGAAAGTATCTGTAATAAAATCAACAACCTTTCTTCGAGGATGTCTATTCATACTCGGGTTTTCACTAGTCTTTGTCGCTCTAGGAGCTTCTATTACTGCAATTGGATCTACATTTCATGAATATAGTCGCTGGATTGAAATTATTGGTGGAATCATGATAATAA
>JANWKP010000247.1 GCA_025451315.1 Nitrososphaerales archaeon
AGGTGCATGTGAAACTTTAAGATATAATCATATAACCGCCATCACTGATGAAAAAGGAAATATTTTTGCTGCGAAAATGACTATATATCCAGGAGATAAAGAAGAGTATTTTACGTTTATTACTCCAGAAGCATATAAGGCGTTAGAGGATTGGATAAATTTCAGAAGGTCTTATGGTGAAATAATTACCGGAGAGTCTTGGGTTATGAGAGATATTTGGCAAACAACAAATGTCAAATATGGTGCAAAATGGGGGCTTGCTACTATGCCAAAAAAACTTCAGAGCAGTGCAATCAAACGTCTTATTGATTGAGCATTATGGGAACAAGGGATAAGACATCAATTGAAAAATGGAGAAAGAAGACATGAATTTAAAACAGTTCATGGATATAGGAAATTCTTTAAAACTCATTGTGAACAAGTAATGAAATCTATTAATGTGGAAATACTTATGGGTCATACAATAGGGGTTTCTGATTGTTATTACAAACCTTCTGAAAAGGAAATTCTTGAGGATTATTTAAAAGCTATTAATGTTTTAAGTATAAATAATAATCAAAAAATTCTAGAGAAACAAATTACGGAGCTAAAAGAAAAAAGTAATGACAATGAATATATCATAAAAGCTAAACTTCAAGAAAAAGATGAGCAAATAAAAATTATTCAGTCACAAATGAATGTATTGGTTGGAATAATTAGCAGATTAGATAGTGAAGAGGGAAAAAACAAAATAGCTAAACAACTTATTGAAAATGGACTTTGTACAAAATGAATTAACTAATTTATTCAGTCTGAGGTAAACAAATCTCTTTTACAAGTGAAAGAATGTAAGTATCATTTTCTGTTAATAGCCTTGAGTTTTCAACAATATTTTTTAAAATTATAGTTCTTAATTCTTTTAATTTTTCTAAATTGTCATTATTTTCTTGCAATTCATTTTCAAATTCATTTCTATTTTTTTTCCTAAGATTATATATCAATGCTAATTTGTGATTCAGTCTTTGTTCACCAAAATATAATTTCATATATCTCTTATTTGCATCAGATGGTTTAGTATTATACACTAATCTTTGAAAAGAGATATAAAAATCAAATAAATGTAAAGACCAATAATCTATTAAAATTTCTTTCACTGAATCATTACATATATCATATCTCATTTCTCCTTTGTATATGTCTACTATCGGTTTTATGATACCGTACTCTTTAAGCAGTAAAACTGCTTCAGAAATTTCGTCTTCAGAAAAATCAAGATACTGAACATAAGGTATTTCGAGACATTTAGATAATTCTGTGAATGGATGTGGTTCATTACATTTCTTGATAAGTTTTAGATATTCTAAAAATTCTTCAATAGTAAAGCCAGGCAAAATCACATAATAATATTTAGAAGAATTAGAAGAGTTTCTATGTTCTCCTATTGATATATTATTATCCGCTTTATAGACATTGGTTACATCAGAAAATATATTTTGTATTTGTTTTAGTATTTGGAAATCTATATGTTTCATATTTTCAAATTTGATTTCAACTTTTTTTAAAAAATTTTTGAATTGTCTTTCAGTTTTAATATTACTTCTTTTATAACAATCAAAAAATAGCAATAATTGATACAATACTCTTTTTTTATTAATTGTATAACCTATCTCTGGTATTCTAAGATTATAATCCATCTTCCCTTTCGGAGTGAGAGAATAAAAAGTTGGTGGTATTTTTTTATTGCTGTCTGTTATTTCCCTTCTTTTTATTATGCCCTTTTCTAAAAGAATATTTTTATATTTATTATAGGTTGTCTGAGATATTTTTGAATTTAATTTTTTTATCAGAATATTATAAATTTTTGAATCATTAAGTTCGCCGTTTTGTATAAGAATCTCTATTATTAAGCTTGAAATTTCTTGTTGTATATAAATATTCAGAGTAGTGCTACTATTTAAGCAGAAATATCAAATATGCATAATTAACATTTATGAATAAGAATCATTGTCACTCTAAATCTAAGGGGATTTCCATTCCTGAAGATTTACTTGCTAAAATAGACGAGGACCGTGGAGATGTTCCAAGAAGTCGTTTTATCGTTAGAATAATGGAACAGTTATACTTTGAAAGAGGAGATACAGAAGGTTTTGAGTATAAATAATATTTCAGTGCCTGAAAAATTTCTAGAGTTGGTCATTACAGAATGTCCAATAAATTGTAATACTTGTCAACAAATTTGGAAGAATGAAGTATTATGTATCAAAATTATATGTGAGTGCAAAAAATGTAATCATAAAAAAAATATTGTATTGGATGGACCTGGTAAATCTTCCAATACACATCATAGAAAACATCTACTTAATCTATCTCTAGAGACTGACTAAGTATGACTGAGTATAATTACAAGGATAAAAATAAAGGTTTCCCTGCATTTAAAAATGAAATATTAATAGATTTATCTTGTGAACTAGATAAATTTTTCAATCAAACTTTATCAAAAATTGAGATATTTCAGAGTGAATGTAAGCTTACTGATATTTTAAAAAACTTATTGGATATTTGCAACAAGAATGTATTCTCTAATTTCAAGTTAGAATTAGCAATGGTAGATGATAACGAAGATGCATATTGATTATGAAATAAATAATAAAATTGAATATATTTTAGATACTGTATTAAAGGAAGCAAGAAAAGAAAAAAAATTAACTAAACAGCTCTTTATAACAATGTGCTCTGCATACAGTAATAATCCCATAAATTTATTGATTAATGCTCCTTCAGGTGTAGGAAAAAATTATGTTATAAACAAGGTTGCTGAATTATTTCCAGAAAATGATATACTGTCTTTAGCGAGAATGACTGATAAAGCATTGTTTCATAGACCCGGCACTTTGGTAATAAAAAATGAACTTACTGGAGAATACGAATCAATAGAACAAAAAATTAAAGATATAGACGAACAGATAGAGAATAAAGAAAATGAGATATCACAGACAAATAATCAAGATACAAAACAAGCCTTACGGAGCACAATTATAGAATTAAAGCAAAAGAAGAAAGATTTAGTAAAAGACGCTAGAAAACTGATTGATTTATCAAACAAAACAATCGTATTTTTGGATACTCCTTCAGAACAATTACTGTCAGGTTTGTTACCATTATTGAGCCATGACAAATACGAAGTAGAATATGAATTTGTAGATACTCACAATGTAATAAAAACCAAAAATAATGTGTTACGGGGCTGGCCTGCAGTCATTATAGCTCAAGCCTTAGACTATAGCCATTCTCCCAGATACCCAGAATATTCACGCAGATTCATAACTACAAACCCAACAATTTCTACTGAAAAATTTAATGAAGCAGTTAATTTAATTTCAAATAAATTCTCTGTTCCGGACTTGATATATCAACATACTGTAGTAAGTGATAGTCAAAAGGATATTGCGAGAGATATTATCAAAGGTTTAAAGGAACAAATACAAGATATTTGCAGAGAGATAAAACCAGGAAAAAATAATGTTATAATTCCATTTAATGAATCAATTTTGGGATTACTTCCAAAAGCAAAATCTGAAGATATGACTCGTGCGAATAGACTTTATACATACTTGTCATTCTTACCTATTGTATACTTCCATAAGAGACCAAGAATTACCGTTGTTAAAAAAGGAGATACAAATATACAAACTATTCCTATTGCAACTTTTGAAGATTTAAAAAATACAGTATCATTGATGGAATATTCCGACGGTGTTAGACCATATATTTTAGAATGGTACTATGACATCTTTTTAAAAACGTTTGAAGATAAAGGAGACAAAATAGATTCAAAAGTAAATAGTAAAGGAGAAGAACTAAAGGAAGATAGAGTTGCAGTAACTTCCCAGAATCTAATAAAGAAACACAAAGAAAAACATAATGAAACTTTAACCACTCACAAACTATTACAATCATATATTTATCCTCTTCTTAATCATGGATATATCGATAGTATTGATAGTCTTATAGATAGACGTTCAACGATATATTACCCACTTATAGAAACGAAAAAATATATTAATTTATTCTATTTGGAAGAAAATAATAATTTATCACAAGAAATAGATAAAATTGTTGTAAATTATACAAGTTTTCCAAATCAAGTATTTATACTTTCTGTTTTAGAACCGATTTTAAAATATTATTCTACGGAAGGGTATATTATAAAAATTAAAAATTCTAAAGAAGAGATTACTCTAGAAGAGTTAGTGAATCAATACTTTGGTTTTCCTGAAAACTATTTTGAAGTAAAAAAAGAGAAAACAGAACAGAAAAAACCAAATGAACAGAAAGAAATAGAAAAGGAGAATGAAACCTCTCAAGAAAAATTCGATAGAGAACAAAAGGAGATTCAAGGATGGGGATAAATCTCTATCATATGGAAAAAATAATTTTTGTAAAATGAGGTGTCTTAGAATAATATTTTTTAGAGGGTCAAATTTTAGAGAAATTACAACAAAAATAAAAACGATATATATAGACGATATAAAAATTACAACAAATCAATAAAACATATAAAAAATTATTTTACAACCAATTTAACAAGGCTAGTGTTGATTAAATAAATGGACCTGATGAATATTTTAAAAATAAACTAAAAGGATGGATATGCCTAATGCTTTTATAAAAACTCAAAGAATAAGGTACTACAAAACATAATAGTAATTTTCATGTTTGTCGATATATAATAAATGGTCATAAATGATTATTTTTATAGTTGTTATTGTAAGGATAAAATTAGTACATGTATAGAAGTGAAAAATCCAACTCTCGTAAATTCTTTAACAGGAAGAATATAATTCCAATTGTTTTTTTCAATATTTTCAATTGTTTTTATTGGCTATATATTGATAAGTGCAATAGGACATTATCTAACTAAATATATTTTCTAAATAACAGAAAATTCTTTTTCTCCTTTTATTTTTTTCTCATATTTGTTTCAAATTTAAAAAATAAATTTATTTTATGATTGTGAATATTATAGTAAAAGGGTCTATTTACTAGGTAAATTACGAGCAATTGGGAAAATTTAAAGCAAGTGAAAATGAAATATTAAATTCATTAATTGCAAATTGTATTAATGACAGAAGAAGAAATAAAGACAAAAATAACAGAATTTAAGACAAAGCATCCAAAGGTTTGCTGCCATAGTTGAGGGAATATCCAATCTGGATTTGAAAGAAACTGTTAAAGCCTATCTTGGTGCAGAAGTTTTACAAAAATTGTACAAATACCACGCTAAGAATTTAGTTGAACAAGCAGTAGCCCCAACTCAATAGATAATTCTAATACATCAAAATATTTCATTTTTTATTTTAAAAATTAGTAAACAATTTTTATAATTATATTTGAATATCCAACAGTACGTACATTCTATGATTGCATGTACAGAAATTACTTGTTAAATTTTATTTAAAACTACAATTCCAGATATTAAAATTTAGTATATATTGTATTATTATCATAGTCTTTTTTGTTACGTTTTATCTTTAGGAGTATTATTATCAGTTTTTTTAGATACCAAATCTTTTATAACATCTGCTATGTTTTCTTTTAATATTTCGTATTGGTCCTTAGTTATCTTTCCTCTAATAAAGTCTTGTTTTAGAAATTTGAGTTTATTTATTAAATTTTTAATTGAACTATCAGGATATTCTGAATTCTGTTCCTTAAGAATATTTTTTAGATGTTTATTTGCAGTTCGTTTTTGAATATATTCCATGGTTACTCGTGTAATAGATGGTATGAAAAAGCTGAATATAGCTCCAAGAAACACTGCAATATATTGAGAGGGAATCTCGCCAAAGTTTAGTAAACGATCCTTTTCAATAAGGTTAAAATTCAAATAAAGTATCTTATTATACATGTGTTCCTGTGTTAGAGAATTATTAAAATTCGAGTTTTTAAAATCCATTTTGCCTATAACACTATAAGATAAATTCAGAGGAACAGCAAGATATTTTTGTTTATAATCAGCATTAGCCACAATATCCACAGGAAGTGCACCTTCTCCGTTTATCAGATTAAATTGATTTCCCTGAGTAAAATTAATTGATAAATCATCAGAGAGATGTTGTTTGTTCAGCAGTTCAGCTTTCACATTTAAATTATATAAACCAGTGTTATTAAATTCCAGAGCAACCGAGTTCTTACCATTAGCAATATTTATTGTTCTATCCTCTAAAATCAAATCTGGATGTGGAATATGTAATTTTCCAAAAGCATAGGATAACTTGTAGTCTTCTGATTTCCTTCCAACCTCAATTAATATTGCATAATTTTTAGGATAGCCTATTTGAGCAAGGTCCAAAGTAATCGTAAATCCATCTGGGATAACTGATAAATATTTTTTAGATTGACTCTTCAATTGTTATTTTCAGAGGTTTACCTTTGAAGTCTTTTAATATGTCTTTATGGTATTCTTGAGGGACATAGATTACAACTACTGTGGAGTAAGAGTAAGAGTTTGAGATTCTATCTATCTATCTGAATACTATAATTATGATAATATTGAAAACAGAATTAAATTATATATATAATTTTATAAAATAGATTCTTTTTATTAAAACTTTAAATTAACTAAAGAATTTTTACGTCCTGCTTCTGTAATCTTATATTCTCCATATTTATCTATTGATAACCATTCCATGTCTTTTAGAAATTCTTGTATGGAGTGTACAAATTTTTTATTATTATCAAATTGTTTTGAACCAAGACCAATATGGAGAATTCGATTATTATTTAATTCTTTCAAAATATACCTTGCTAAACCTAAACCATTGTTCCTACTAGGATTGTCGGAATTCCTTTCTAACGTGCTTGTTCAACTTACCTGTTATTACCATAACATACACACATCTAACTACATATAAGTTACCAATGTATTTAAATGCCGGCGCATGATTGTTCCAGATCTTTCTTAACATTATTTCAATATCTTGATAATAATTTATTACGCTAGCAAGTGATATTAACCATAGATAGGTTATTATGGTTACTTCAATAATGACTAAATCTATATCAATAACTAATAATGCCATGCAAGGGAATTTGTAAACATTATAAAGCACTAAAACCAAAGGGTGGAGGACGTTATGTTATTGGTCAAAAACGGTGTCAGACCTGTGATATTTATCTTAATTGGAAAGGTCTTTTTTGTCCTTGTTGTGGCTATAGATTAAGGACTAAACCTAGAAATAGAATATTTAAACTAAAGTTAATAAGTAAAAATAATAAATAAAGAAAAAGATTGAATCTATTACTCTAGTGTTATAAATAAACAAGCAAACAAAATTCCTATCAAAACAATATTGATGTTTCTTCGTTTTAACGATTTGACTTTTGTTGTTGATACCGTAATCTTTAATCTTTTCTTATATTTTCTAGCGTAATTATAAATTATAAGTGGATATTTAGGATGAAGTTCGTTTATTTTATCATAGCATTCTATTTCTCCTTTACATTTTAATTCATATGGAATTCTATTCCACCATCCCTCTTCGTCATCATTATGCATTCGATTCATTAATTCTGGTGTCCTTAAAATGTACAGGTCATAAAATTTGTAGATCTCTGACATTTTTTGTTGAGTATTAGAACTATATAATTGTCAATGTTTTTTAAATACAATAGTAATCTTTTATTCATATCTATAATGAAATTAAGAAATTTATAAATATCCTTTGTATCAAATTTGTCATGTTCTAATAGGCAAACAACCAAAATCATTGTCATCGTCTGGGACCTATATAGTCAACCAGTCTAGTTGTCTTAACAGTTGTTCAGGCTATGAAAGTTAAATAATAAATTATCTTAAATTTAAATAGAATATTTCATACTCTATTTTACCAATCTCTACTTGGAATCGTTTCATTCATAGCCTCCTCCTCTTTTGTACGGTCCGCAATTAAGTGAGTGAGGCTATTTCAATTCAAATTATATAATAGATTGTGAACTTTGTATACTGATTTTTAAATATATTCTATAACAAAAGACTAATACACACCATAGATAGGCATAGTTCATAACATATAAGCCATAGCCTTCTATTAATGCTGTTGAGCCTCATCAATAGTAATAGGAGGTTATGGCTTTAACTTTAAAATAATAATTAACTAAATTGTCTCTAATTATTAAATAATATAATATCGATCTTTATACGATCTTATAAGCCAAGAATAAGATTGAGTCCACCATAGCCTATTATTATTGCTGATCCTAATCAATAGTAGTAGGTTATGGCTTTTATTATTATATTAACAAGAATAAATAAAAAAGGAAATAAAAAAATAGGTTTTTAAGCACACAGTGTAATGCACATTTCTGCAGTAGATGGGCAAGAAGATTTACATCCAGTTTCTGCTATTTCTACTTCATGTTGACTAAACATCGTCGACTTATCATTATTATCATCAACAAAGTTTTCTACTTTTCCATAAACATATCCATTTCAAAAAATACAGGGACTAGTAGTGCATATATTATTATTGTTATCACAAAAGATTGAATTGCAATAACTGAATTTTTTATATATTTCCCTTCAATATATATACAGCATATTTTAATAAAAATATTTTAATACAAAGTTAGACAATTATTTCGGTAAATATTTTCGCAACCATCAAAGAATACAGACAGAAATTTTTACAGATTTTAATCGTTAATCTATTACTATAGATATAAACTTCTAGTTAAAGAAAAAAATTATAAAACATTTATAAGCATATTATTGAATAATATTATTAATAAATACAGAAATCTGACAAAGAAGAACATAATAATAGGGTGTATAGAGGGAGAGTGTCAGTTAAGTTAGGAAGATTCAGATGCCAAAACTATATAAATGAATTTCATAGGTGTAGGAATAGAGCCTCTAAACTTGCAATAATACAAGAAGAAACCCCACAACGACAAGAGGAAAA
>JANWKP010000248.1 GCA_025451315.1 Nitrososphaerales archaeon
CTTTCCTTTACATCTGCATCTTTTTCTCTATTATATGCTACATCTAGTTTAGACGTTCTCAATTATTGAATGTCTATAGATAACAGTTAGCTAAAAGTATATCTACGAAGTTTAGTTAGTCAGTATAACTAAGAAGAAATTAGGGAATAATGATAATTCAAAGCCAAAGAGTAAAGAAAGCAATTCTTACTGCTTTGGCTGATGAAGAAATGACGAAAATCTTGAATACTATTATGCATCATTCTAAATCAATCGCTGATATTACAAGAGAAAATAATATTGCACATACTACATGTTATAGAAAAACAAAATTGCTAATTAATGAAGGACTTGTTAGAGTTGATAAAATTGTTATTACACCAGAAGGAAAGAAATTTAGCTTATACTATAGTGTTTTCAAATCTGTAAATGTCAAATACGAAAGCAATAATGTGATTGTAGAAGCTGAACAAAATTCTGATATTATAAAAAAGGCGATGGCACGTTTTTATTCATTAGAATGATAATCAATAAAGAATAATAATACCATTAATTATTATTGCTACCTTTAGTCTTTTTATTACCATTAATATTATCATTATAATCATCTATATCACTTTCAATCATCTTTTTTCCTCTTTTTTCTGCATTATAAAATCTAATCCATATCATAATAGTGAAAAAGATTGCTGAGCCAACATGAATTTGCTGTCCAATATCTGGTGGTAAACTTGAAAATACCGGAATCCTATTATTCTCTATTATTTGTCCTAAAATGTAAACTGCAATAAATATTGATATTTGAAATTGGAATGATTTAATGCTCTTGGATCTGATTGCAAGCCATACAAATATGATCAAGGATATCAATGATAAAGTGAATGTAATATCACCAATAGAATTCAAAAGATAAGAATTACCATCAGTATTATTATTTTCAAATATATTTATCATGTCTTAAATTCCTGTTGTTGCTGCTGTTTTTTTGTTTTTAACGTACTTAAAAGATACATTATTCCAAACAAAAGCAATGCCGCCATTGATAATGGTTCTAGAAATCCTTTTGCCAATAATCTAAAGCCAAAAGTTCCAATAACATGATATAAAACTTGCAATAAAATAAACCCAATAAGTATTATGGTTAATTTTCTCAGATGATTATCATTATTATTGATGCTGTTTCTTGATTTTAAAATAAAGTAAGCTGGTATTATAGCAGCAATGAGATAAACAATAGCATCAATGATGTTATAATATTGAGATGGCAGCATTTTAGACTAATTCACCACTATTTAGCAACTAATACTTTATAATAATATTGAACATTAAAAATAGTTAGACGAATTCCATTTATGAAATTCAGAGATGGTATTTGTCTCCTTGTTTATATGAAAACTAGAACATAAAGATGATGATTATAAAAATGAATCAAAAGAAAATAATAACTTCAAAAAAAGCTCATCTAATGGCTGTAGTAGTAATAGCTGCATCAATAGTAGTGGCAACTATGATAAGTGGCATCAACAATAGTCAAAACATACAGAAAGCAATGGCAGAAGAATTCTATCCATCAGGAACAACCACTATAACAGAAATAACAAGTGAGTATAAAACTGAATCAGCAGATAGCAATAATAGTACGGAAGCAACAACAAAAACAGTTAATCCAGATCAAACAACGAACAAGGAATTTTGGATAAATACTGTTCATTTTGATGGATTGACAAACATAAATGCTGCAGTAAAATGTGATACCTGTCCTCAGAATACTCCAATACACCCAGCAGAGCAACCTCCTGTAAATTCTACTATACCAACTGGAGGAGGGTTTAGAATAACTGAACCTAACAAAGTAGGAGCTTGGGACTTTAGATCATTTACATTCTCACCAGCTCAACTAGTCGTTAACCAGGGTGATAAAGTTACTCTTCATTTCATAGGAGTACAAGGAGCTCATCATGTAGTTAGTGTAGATGGAGTAGGAACCTTTGAACTTAAGAGAGGACAAATCAATACTGTATCATTTGTAGCAAACAATCCAGGAATCATAAAGTATGTCTGTCATGTACATTTACCTAATATGGTTGGTCAAATATTGGTGTTACCTAAAGCAGACATATGAAGATGGTGGGAACAAAAATCATAACAATAACAGATATTTGTTATACACATAGATATTACATAACAAATATCTTACTCAATTTTTCTACAACAACCTATTTCAGAAATGGACCTAAAATTATATCAAATTTGTTTCCCATTCCATTGAGAAAGTTACTAAAATGGTACAAATCTTTATACTAAAATAATGCAATAACAAAGACAGAAAAAGATATAAAATAGAAGAACGAACCTATCCATGCATAACATATTCAAGAAATTATTTATAGATACAAAAAATGGAATAGAGTCGCCTTAATTTTGTACAATTGTTTAATAACATAATTATTTACAACAGATTGAGTAATCTTAAATTTCAAATACTTATTTTATTACATGACTCTGGTTGATAAACTAGCTAGATAAACAAATAAAATATCCTGAACGAAAAATTAGCTATTAAAAACAGTCTCCTAGAATGCAAAATGTATTTAAAACACATCATCTTAACAAGGTTGTTTGAAAAGGGTAGAGGTTTTATCATTATGTCTGACTGTCTTTTTGATTATCGCCTTTACAACAGGAGGTCTATTTCTGACTCGTTCCGATACATTTGTACAAGCACTGTCTCCTCAGCAGAGTATCAATGGACAAATTACTTTGCCTTTGGACGTAGCAGATTCGATTTTTAATGAAAATACAACCACATTCTTAGGATCAAAGAATATATCATCAACTCCTTACCGAATCACAGAGACATATTACTCTGACCAAGGATTCCTAAAAGGTGTAGGAAATGTTACTAACAATCAGACTTACAAAGATACTTACTTATCTGATAAATTAGTCCAGAGCACAGGTAATGGAACATTCGAGACTCCAGATGGACAAAGTATTGCTTGGATATATTCTGGTATAGGAAAACCGGTTGATGATCATTGGGTTTTCTATGGAATAAGACTATTCAATAATACGCAAAGCGAATCATTCTCTTTACTAAATAATAGCATCGGTTTATCTAAGAATGTTCTTGGCAACGAGACAGATTACATCTGGATTCTGAAATAGTCATCCATTTTATAGATCCATTAGAAAGTACCAAAAATTAGGTCATATTTGTTTCACATCCCACTGGCCCCATTATTTTTTTTTGAAGTAGATATTTTTAATTATCCAATGTTTTTGCAATAACATCAATAATCCCTATTCTAATTTAAATTATTTTAATAGATTAAAACAAATTCAATTTGCCTATTAAAAGAGGATATAAAGTATTCAAAACTAACAATGTCGATGAATTTATAAATTTTTAAAAATTTTTCATCGTAGATAAAATAAAATTTATTAAATGGATTCATATCTGCTTTGTCCCATTGACTAAATGGGTTCAATAAGCAAAATCCAAAGATTAAAGAGTTTTAGAATAGCGGTAGTCAGTAAGGTCTTTTACAAATATACTTAATCTGTAATAATAAAATTAACGTGACTATTAATGGGATGATTTAAAATTTTAGATTGTATTTATTTTTATATTAAAAATTCCTAAACTAAAGTCATAAGCAAAAATAATTAACAGAATGAAACTTAATATCTCAAATAATCTAATAAAAGTAAAAAATTGAGAACCATAAAAATTTCTATGGTTCAACTCCCGACGAACCCGTTATGTATTCGGGTTCATATACATGTATTATCAATACAATAAGCATAGAGAAAAGGAAGTTCAAGAAAAATGGCAGTTAAGCTATCTACGACAATCAACAACATTGAGAGAGGGCTATGTTTTAATTAATTAAATAAATAAATAAATAAATAATTGACTGATAAATTTTCTCCAATTATTAAATATCATAATATCGATTAATTATTAACGATCTTATGACTAAAAATTAAGAGATATAATCTATGCTAAATATTTCGACATTCAGCTTCTTTAATTCCAACATTAGATTCAACAATATCTTTGATACCATTTTCCATAAATTCTTTAGATTCTGCTGAAATTACTTGTCGTTCTTCACTACTGATATATTGATTTGGTCCTAAACCTACACTTCCTTTTACTGACAGTGTTGGATAGAAGTCACTTAGTGTCAGATCATTGACTATTTTTTCAAGTTCATGTTTTGATAATATTGCTTTAATTATAAATTTATCAAATGTTGGATTATCTGAAACTTTCTGTGTTGATATTATGTTGCTAATATTGTATTGTTTTATAAATTCATCTACATGTTCTTTAAATCCACTAAAGATAATGGGTAAACTAGCATCACCATATTCGATCATATGTAATTGCATTTTTTTCATGTTGATTTCATTTTCTGCTCTTAAAATCTTATGTTTTTCATTTGCTTCATCTAATAACTCATAACATCTTCCATCAATATCTACATTCACATGTTTTTCAGGATAGTAAGTAAATGCAAGTAGAAAAGCTATAGTTCCACCTACTAATAATATTAGTATTCCAGGAATTGCAAGTTTATGGAAACTTAATGCCATTCCTTTTTTTATTTTATCCTCCTTCTTATCTTAATTATAATCAACATAATATCTATACCTTCTTTCTGCCTCTTTGTTATTTCTATCCCATGTTACTATTAACAAAAAATTTTTATTTATTTAATTATTTATTGGCTTTATATAATATCATGAAATATTAATGTTATATATTGACAAATCTAAGAATAGTTTTATTTATAGCCTTATTTCTAACTGTCATTCTGTCGGTTTACTATTTTGTTATTGATGATAATATGTATTATATTATTGCCCAAGAGCCAAGTCTTAATGATCCCAATCTGCAAGTAGAAACTATTGTTGAAGGGTTGTCTTGGCCTACCAGTATGGCTTTTATAGATAATAACAATATTTTGGTTTTAGAAAAGGAAAAAGGAACTGTACGACTTGTTTCAAATGGTACTTTGCAAGAGACATCAGTGTTGGAAGTAGATGTAAACAGTAGGAGTGAACGTGGACTTTTAGGGATTGCTATAGTCAATAATGATACTGTATTTTTATATTACACAGAATCCTCCCAAGATGGTGATCAATTAAGAAATAGAGTTTACAAATATCAATGGAATGATGAAAAAAGACTTCTTGTTAATCCTACTTTGATTTTAGACTTACCTGCATTTCCTGGTCCAAACCATGATGGTGGGAAATTGACAATTGGACCTGATAACTATCTTTACGGTGTAATAGGAGATCTTAATCATATGGGTAAACTTCAGAATATTGTAAACGGACCAGATCCTGATGATACTGGAGTCATATTCAGAATAAATCCAGAGGATGGTTCTCCAGCTCCTGACAATCCTTTTATAAATAATAATAATGATCTATCATCATTAAACAAGTATTATGCTTATGGAATACGTAATAGTTTTGGAATAACATTTGATCCTGTAACTAATATTTTATGGGATACCGAAAATGGACCAACTGAATATGATGAGGTAAATGTAGTTAAATCAGGTTTTAATAGTGGATGGAGGCAGGTTATAGGTCCAATATCAACAAGTGGTATTACAGAAGATGAATTAGTTAACTTTCCAAATTCAAAATATGCTGATCCTGTATTTAGCTGGCTTCCATCCATTGGAATTACAGATATTGAATTTCTAAATTCTTCAAAGCTTGGAGATAAGTATGCCAACAACATTTTTGTTGGAGACATTGGTGATTTGACTAATGGATATCTATATTATTTTGAAGTTAATGAGGACAGAACAGGAATAAAATTTAATAGTAATACGAGGAGTAGTAGTCAAACTGGACTGACTGACTTAGTTGCTGACAATGAACAAGAAATGTCTGCAATATCTCTTGGAACCGATTTTGGTGGAATAACAGATATTGAAACTGGCCCAGATGGATTTTTGTATATATTGACATTAGACAGAGAATCAGATGGTGAAGGTAAGATCTATAGAATTACACAGCTATGATGAGAATACGTTACCAACAAGTAAATACAAGTTAATAGTATTTACTACATTGGACTACTCTTTTAGAACCGCTATCGATATTACTCCAGACGGGCCCATATTTTTTTAGGACCATTTTCATTAATATATTGATTTAGTAGTCATTAGTCAAGTCAATGTAGTGATATTTTTATTTTTACTTTATTTAAATAAGCATTGGTTTACTTTCAATTACATCTCTAAATTTAGATAAATCTTCATTTCCTGATTCTAATCCATATATAAAATTATTTACTGCAATTTTGAAATCTTCAAAATATTTATTTATAATGAAAGTGTATGTTCTTGTTGTAGAATCATATTCTATTCCACAATCTCCATCACCTTCAATTACTATTTTTGCATTTTCATCAATCATATAAGAATGTGCTAGCCCACACCTTATGTCACTATATATATTGTGGTCACATTTGATATAATCATAGTTATTATGATTATAGCTAATAAGATAATCGTATTTAGGACCAAGACGTTTAAAGAATTCATTAAAACATTTACGACTATAACCATGAAATCTATTTTTTTTACCAATCAGAAATTGTCCCCAATATTCAGTATAACAACAAAGTGCTAAGGCAAGAAGAAAATTTGGAGCCCTAGCTGGAGTATTTACCAGTGATAATGTTTTTTCCAAATCTCCAATCATAAAGTCTCTGATCTTATTAACTGAAACTATGTAATCATTGATATGTAAGGGAACCATTCATATTCCTTTTTTATGATATTATTTGAACATTTTTCTCAAAAAAGAAATAAACTTAGAACCTATACCAAATTTACTCTCTAAGTAATAATTTACTTGCTAATTTTTCAAAGATTGATTGAACACTGAAACCATGACTATTCAACTCCCGACGAGATATTCTCACAAATGCTATTAATCTATCAAGGGTTTGTGCAATACAACACACTTGGATATTATTCATCTTTTTCTTCTATTTTTATCCTCTTAGACGGTCTATATTAAATTCAGGATTACCATATTCGGACACTTTTGATTTTCTTCCATGTACTTTTTTATGATTTTCTAAACGTCTTTTATCTTCAAAGTTCATATTGCAGATTTTACATTTGAAAGATGCCAATTATTATACAATGACAAATAGTTAAAGATAAAGATTGATAGAAATCCTTCTACTTGTAGATAAAAATATCTAAAAATTACTAATATCAAATTTTGTTAGGTATTGAACACTGAAACCATGACTATTCAACTCCCTTAGGTTAATACTTTTCTAGGGTTCATCTATATCTACCTGATTTTTTCTTAATGAACATTTCTACTGACTGAGAATATGTGTATATTTTTGAAGATATCAATTAGTTTTCATCTATCTATACAATGTAGGTTGCATATTCTACATCATCTTCTTGATCTCATTTTTATTACATCTGGTTGGTGTAACAAATGCCATGAAATGTGATAATACTCATAATTGCCCACTATTCTTTTTATAACGCTAACTATAAAGTATTTTATAATATAGAAATATCCTTATTGGATTCTGTTTTAAAATTTACTCGTGATTGGTAAACAAAGGATATCTTTTTTATTAGTTGTAATAGTTATATTAATTGGAACTCATATAGCAAGTGCAGCGATAAAGCCTATAGATGGTTCTGAATCTACTACTTCTTTTCCAAAACCTTCATTACAAAAAAAGATTGAGGAACAGAAAATCTTCCAAATAACTGACAAGCTAAAAGAAACCATACAATCTCTTGTAGATAATAATAATAAAACTAATGCAGCGATTGTTGTAGGGCTTATTGATCCAAATGGAACGCAATTTTACGGCTATGGTAATATGTCTAATGCAAATCATATAACAGTTAATAAAGACACAATTTTTGCTATTGGATCTATTACTAAAGTATTTACTACTATTCTTTTGGCTGATATGGTTAACCGTGGTCTGGTTAATTTAGACGATCCAATTGAAAAATATCTTCCAACTAGTATTAAAGTACCTACATATAATGGACAAAAAATTACCTTAGAAAATTTGGCTACTCATACTTCGGGATTATCAGAATTTCCTAGTAGTCATTGTGTTTCAAATTTTAATGGAACTGATGATGATGATGAGGATAGTATACAAGCACGACTCATTTTCATTGAATGTGACAAAAACTATACATTTGATCAACTATATCAAGATCTTTCCAATACCACACTTATAAGAGAACCAGGTTTAAAATTCGAATATTCAACATTTGGTATCTCATTGCTTGGTCATATTTTAGCATTAAAGTCTGGTATGTCATATGATCGACTTGTTGAAGAGCGAATTCTAAATGTATTAGGAATGAATAGTACAAGTATTGTTCTTTCAGATGTACAAAAATCTCGATTAGCAATAGGACATCTAAACGGTCAAGAACTTCCTTTTTGGAATACATCACGTCCAATTGCTCCTGCAGGTGGATTACATTCTTCTGTGGCTGATATGTTAAAATTTGCATCAGCTAATCTAGGATTAATTGATACGAAAATAAATAACGCTATGAAAGAATCACATATAATAATACACGATTCGAGACTAGGAAAAGCTTTCAGTAACAATTATACCGCCTACGTTAGTTTAGGATGGATTATAGCTACTGATTTTGGAATACAAATTGTAGAGCATAATGGTGAAACAGCTGATGGTTACAATTCTTTTATAGCATTAAATACCTCTGAAGAGAAAGGCATTGTTATAATAGCTAGTGCTAGTAGTATAGATATAGATGTTGCAAATATTGTCTTTGGTCCTCGTGATGATCTTTCAAGGCTCATTTGGAACTTGCTTGTTAACTAACTAAAAAAATATTAATATTCTTACGGGCTCTATGATTTTTAAAAATATTCAAGTTATTTTTATTTAATACTGCAAATAAAATTAAGATATTACTGGCAACTTCTCTAATCAATATTCATATCCTTGTTATAACCTCTTAACCTATTATTCAAAATCTTATCTCTAAATTTTAAGTAAATTTATAAATTAATTAAGTTTCTAATAATAAAGTCTAAATACATTTGTATTAGTATATCTACAAAATAGACTCTTATTTCAGAACCGCTATCGGTGAATATTCAAATTCATCTATATGACTATAGTGATTACCTATATCCACTTCATTGTAGATTTATCTAAAAAATTACTATTGCAAGTTTATATTCGACGAATTATTATTTTTGTAACATATTTCAAATATAATTAGGTTTAGTATTACTAAATATTGAGTATATTTAAAGCAACAAAACCATGCTTTATTTTTATCAGCTATACTTTTGATCCCTTGCATGCTTATAAAACTGTAATTCATGATATTACTTATATGCAAAAAATTGCACCATGTTTATGGTTCGATGATAAAGCTGAGCAGGCAGCAAAATTCTATACCTCAATTTTTAAAAACTCAAAGGTAAGTGATATTACCCTATACGGAAACGAAGGATACGAGATTCATGGGAGGAAGGCAGGATCTGTAGCGACCGTGGAATTTGAAATCGAAGGTCAAGAATATGTAGCTCTTAACGGCGGTCCTATATTCAAATTTAACGAAGCTATTTCATTCCAAGTATATTGTGAGACGCAAGAAGAAGTGGATTATTATTGGCAGAAACTTTCCGAGGGCGGTGATGAAAAGGCGAAGCAATGTGGTTGGCTCAAGGACAAATATGGAGTCTCATGGCAAATCGTTCCCACAGTTTTGATCAAGATGCTAAAAGACAAGGATACTAAGAAATCGGATAGAGTGATGAAGGTAATGCTTCAAATGCACAAGCTCGACATAAATATTCTAAGACAAGCTTATGAGGAAATATAATTATGAGAAAGGTAATAGCAGCTCTGCAAACGTCGGTCGATGGTTACATCGAAGGACCTAATAAAGAACTAGATTGGGCGATGGCAGAGGATGAAGAGGCTTGGAAGGACATTAATGAAACACTCAACTCTGTAGACACAATTATCTTGGGACGAGTGATGTATCCAGAATATGAACAATATTGGCTTGCCCTCTTGGCGAACCCGAGTGGGACGAAGAATGAGAACGCGTATGCACGTCGAGCTGATAAAATACCTCATATCGTCATTTCCAAGACCCTTGACAAAGTTGTATGGAAAACAACAAGGATTGTCAGAGATGTTGAAGAGATCCGGAGGATGAAGCAACAACCGGGTAAGGACATGCTGACCTTTGGTGGCGCCACTCTGGTATCCAGTTTGATGAATTTGGGCTTGATCGATGAATTGCGTCTGATGGTCAATCCCCTCGTTTTGGGTGGAGGAAAGGCGCTGTTCAAAGGTGTGAAAGAGCGGCATTCTTTGAAGCTCAAACGAGTTAAGTCATTGAAATCAGGGAAAGTCAGCTTGACTTATAACATATGATCCTAAATTTGATGGTCTAATATTCAAGGAAATCAATTGTTGAAATCACAATAAGTACAAATATAGAATCTATACAATAGGAATATCTATATCATATTTATTTTTCCGAGGATAATAGCCAAGAAAATAAATATCAGGGATTATACTGATCAACTATACATAATGCAACATTAGAATTCGAGATATTTCTTTTAAACCACTCTGAATGAAGATCATTTTCATATCTCTTTACTCCCTGCCAAGTTTCACTCTCGATTAAGTTTCTGTCAGAAAGAGTTTAGCAAAAATTCCAGACAATATACGCATAGTTTTCATATCGTATTTTCTCTTGATCCTTGAAATTATTCTCATAATCCTTAGTTTTTGATATGTCTCTAAATGATGGATGCTCTATTCCGATTTCTAGAATCCTCATGTACATGTTATCTAGTTCTTGATATCTATAGAAATCATAAGTTTTGTAATAAGTGTATAAGGATACTCTATAGCCACAAGAGCTGCCACCATAGCTAAAGAATCAACAACAATAGTTATAGAATCAAGAACAATATTCTCCATTTTTCATTTAACCGTGAATATAAACAGGATCTTGTGAGTTATAAAATACTTTATCAATCAAATTGTCAGCTTTATAATCATAAATTTTTGAATAAATGGCATTGACAAATTTAATAACATTGTATCTTGATAATGAATTTATATTTTTTATAGGTTTAATCATTAGGTGCATCTCTTCTGGCTGTCCACCAATTTGCGATGGAAACAAGTAGTTAATGCCATGAAGAAATTTGCAACCCAAATTTTTATAAAATTTAATTCTTCTTTTTCTAATCTCATTTTCTTTAATATTTTGTACATTATCCTTTTGGATTTCCATCAAAAGTGCAGTCCCGTCAGAAATTTTTGAACTAAATATCTTGAAGGTAAAGTTAAAAAGTTTAGTTCCTATTCGTTGTCCTTCCCATTTCTTTAAAACTGCCATATAACCTAATAATCCAAATTTCAATGATGGAAATAAATATAATAATGAAAAACCTATTACTGTTTCATCTTGTAATGCTGCAACAACATGATAATTATCATCTTTTTGTATCGTTGAAATAATTTTTTCCAAAGGTATGGTTTCTTGAGGCGGAAAATAAGTCGAATAAATATCTAAAATTTGTTTTAACAATTTGTTGTTCTCGTTATTGTAACTAATCTCCTTGAATACTAACAAATTCAATATTTGCTTGATTCTTCGGATTATTTATTTATAATATATCTCAAAAATCAAGTTTAACAAAATTCTAGCAAAGATCTTAATTCAAGGTAGTTGAATCCAGTTAAATGATAGATTTTGCTCTATAGGATCCATTAAGTATTATGATTTACATGAAAATATTGAAGTTCTAATTGACAAATTTATTACTAGTTCATCATCAATTGTAACGTAAGGCGGATGGACTCGGATGGACAACAAAAATTTCTTGATTTCAGACAATTCATCTTGAATATTATAGATACTAGTAACAAATTTGTAACTCAAACGACCCTCCGTCTGTGGTAAATTTACTTTCGGCGTGTGACACCTAAGATACTGTCTCACGCTAGCATAAAACTCACGACATTAAGATAAAAACATGATCTAATACACCTAAGACAAAAAAATAATACAAATTTAAATACACTTCAAGGTAGTAATTATGAATATACGTATATGTCAGATTTACTACATCCGCGTGATTTAGGAGTTATAGTTAGAAACACGAATAAACAAGACATTTCTAAAATAGTGGATTTGCAGAAGCAATCCTATCCATATCTTGCTCCTTACGGAAATATATGGCGTTCAGAAGAGCTTGAAAGTCATCTTAACATTTTTCCGCAAGGGCAATTTGTTGCCGTTGAACCAGACGGTACTATAGTCGGGTCCGCCAGTACTTTTCTAGTCACCCTCAATCCTGATTACGCAGAACACACATGGAAAGAGATTACTGCTGACGGTTTATTTACAACCCATATCCTAAATGGAGACACATTATATCTAGCAGATATATCTACCCATCCAAAACACAGACATGAAGGTATTGGAAGCATGATTATTGACAGGTGGAAAGAATTAGTATTTAATTTAAATCTGAGGAGAATGATAGGAGGAGGAAGGTTATTCAATTACACTGAACACGCAAACAAGTTGTCTGTGTATGAATACGCTGAGAAGGTGATGAAAAGGGAATTAAGAGATCTTGTTTTGACATTCGAATTGGATATTGGGTTTAGAGCTGTCAAAATACTCCCAAACTATTTGGAGGACGTTCGTTCTCTTAATTATGCATGTTTCATAGAATGGTTAAATCCTACGTACCCCCACCTAGCTAAGGGTCCATGAATTAAGGTGCCGACACTTTGGGTTCTACTCTTAAATTATAATCAATTATTTGTTGTTGTAGTTTGTCAACTTCTTTTTTAAGATTTGAGTATTGTGATTGTAAATTTGATATATCATTTGCAAATTTCAAAATATTTGTGATTTGGTATCTAGAGATTTTTCTAATTACACGAGAGAAAAGATTCAGAAGGATTAACGAGTTTGATTTTCCCTTTAAAATAATCGTTTAAGTTAATTTCAGAACAAATCTATTCGTTTATTCTTGGTTTTATTATTTACAAAAAGGATTCAACGAATTTATTTGATAGAAGTATTCCGCAATTTTAGTAGTTTATTTTTATTATTTTGAATAACCGACTTTTTCGCTGGTGTTTCTCCATCTAACGCTTGATGTGGTTTTACAAAGTGTAGTAGATGCGTTGACATTCTGCAATAGCACTTTTATGGTTGTTCCGACTTTTTTGAAACTTTACACGTTCTCTTAATGTTTCATTAATCTTTAAACTCTCATTAGCATTTGGCGTTATTCCATATCTAGCAAAATGCCCAACCATTCGACCTAATGTCTGAGACACTTTCTTTGATCCATTTATTCTCTCAGCAGGCAATGCTTTTCTAAAGACTAAAGGTCAGAGGTTCTACATTTTTTTATTTTCAACTAATCAAAAATTCGTAATAACGATAATATAATCAGGTAGGCTTAATGGAAGTAATGGTTGATAAAGAAGTAATGGTTGATAGCTATATATTAGTAGTTTGAGTTAACAAATAATTATTTCGCAAATTCTCTTTACACCATTGATGACATCTACACAACTATGACAAATAGTTATAAAAAGAAAAAAATTAAGAAAATATGTTAAAGACACAGTTGATGACAAGACATGTTTAAAATAACTTGTCCTTTTACGATAATAACATTTTATCAACTGCATCTCTTTTATATATTATCCATTTAGTACAGAACATATTTTTTTTCTATTCTTCTTATAATCAATAATTCAGAATCCTCTACTATCACAAGAAAATATAAGTTCCTTCAGAATGTTGAAATATTATAAGATTATATAAGATCCTTTCTAACCAATAGATATACTAAATTCGTATTAAAGAATCGGCTCTGTTAACTTAACGAAAGATCTACAGCTGTGAATGTCCTATTCTAACATATATTGTTACGATTTGAAAGAAATAGAACATCCACTATTGTATTTATGTATTTCTTTATCTATACTTTCTTGGTCTAAGTTTGCGAAATACTTCTAAAGCATTAGTAAAATTTAGAGATGAGAAGAGAAGTTATGTTTCTGTCTGGAACTGGATTCAAAGGTTTGCAGAATATCCGATTTATAAAAGGAAAAGAATCTCTGCTTTCATAATAGATGAAAACGTTATTCAGATTGGTTGTCAACATTTCTGGTTATGATTTTTTTAAATTCTGATCCTTTCCTAGTCCTAATAACTTTCTGATTACTTCTGGATAATCTCCTAAACCGTTAAGATCTTTTCTACCTATACTAAATCTATGAATGACAATATCATACAAATAATATAATGATGAAAATGATCCTATAAAAATCAATTTAACAAATGGAGAAATACGATCTGTGTCTATAATTAGAACATAAGCAAATACTAACAATCCTATTAAACCTATAATCCATAACCGAGAGCCATCAGTCTTGAATAATTTTACAGAAATTCCATAGTCTCTCTGCACCATGTCTTGTCTCGCATTTAAAACTGAATCGACACATATGTGAATATCACGGTTTAATAATCCCTTCTCAATTCCTGTCCAAGCACATCCAGGTAATTTTCTAATTCCGATCAAAAGAAAAGAAAACCAAAGAAAAACAACATATGTAATACCGGAAGCACTAAAAATTAGTAATGGGATGTCATAAATCTTTATAAATTTGGTACTTAAATACTCCCACATATTATTAGCTGATATGATGCTTATTAATAGTAAACTAAAACCTGTTGCGAGAACCAATCCTCTTCGAAATGATAGTGGATCGGGTATTTTGTATATATCTGTAATTGGCTCGGGTTCTTCATTCAATATACTTTGAGTATATTTTGCACTAGTATAGAAATGTTCTGTGAAGAATCGAAGATATTAAAGATCTTCAGGATTAACCTCAGGTTCTAAATTAATATGGTTAAAGAAAATTTTCAATCTTCTTAAATAATAATCTCTTGTTACTTGTGATCTTACTGCATATACAAATAATGAATATGCATTAGATTCCTCCAAACTTTGTTCTAATATTTTCATTTTATTTTTGGTTCATCTTATTTTTTTATTTTAGAGTGAATCCAATTTGAGAACTCATATCACAATGTGGCCAGTGGGATGTGAAACTAATTTGACCTATTTTCTGGTCCCTTTTCTAAAAAAATTTTAGGTCCGAAACATCTTAAATACAATTTTGGTATTGTTCCACAAAAAATAGAAGTTATTATTCTGTATTTTAGTCTGTTCTATTGTACACTTAATAACTTTGTTGCATGATGTCTTGGTGCTATTTAAAGATGTCTCTTGGAACTTTTAGTTATAAATTGAAATAAAATTTAATGTCCCATTTGGTGTTATATTTTTGCCAACCCCTTACCTACAACTACATATATTGTTAAAATTGAATGTTGATATCTTGTATTAAGATAAGAATACCTGAGTAGATTAAAATCTTCTTTTTAATGGTTCTTTTATCTTTTCGTTAATGTCTCTGTTTAGCTTTAGAATTGTTTCATTATCCGAACTCATTGGAATTCCTAAATATCCTTCAATATAACCTGAAAGTGAATCTGCGTCCCATCCTCCACACCAGAATTCTAAAGACCAATCCTCGTATTCATTGCTTTCGGGATTGATAGAGGGTTTTCCAATAAAATATTTTTCTGGATATTGGAAAATAATACTTCCAGTCAATGAGATCATATACAGCATTCTGTATGCAAAACGATTATACAATCCATTTTTCGATTTAAGATTTCTAGTTAAAAAATTTATACGTGAATTCAATGCTGCCATTTCTATCTCATTTGCCGCTGTTTGAAGATCTTTTTCTATATGTTCCTTTCTTTTTTTCCAAACATTACTTAGATCAAATATTCCTGTAGATTCAGATACTATTCCGGGATTAATATGTAAACCAGATGCTTTCAGTTGATTAAAATCTTTAAAATTATATCCATTTTCTGATGAAGGAAAGATGTTATTATCTTTAAATTTCCTCCGAATTAAGCAATTATTTTTTTTTATTTGAATATGTAGAGGGAATATCGCTTCATATCCATCATCTTCAACGACAATATTGTTTCTTCCTTCAAATTTGGGATTTTCTAAAAAATCTACTTCTCCCCCTAATAATGGATGGTCCTCTTTTATAGTACCATCAATCCAAATAGTTTTAACATAAACTCCTATAGGTTGACAATATGATCGTTGAATGGCTAATTTTGGTTGAAGTCTAATTATTCGATCAAAATCTGGTTCATTGGGCAATGCATGAGCATATCCGCTTACACCTCGAGGTTCATCAGTTGGATCAGGTGCAGTGGGAAGTCTACATTGAAACCATCCTGCAAATTTGATTAATAAAGTCATAATCTTTCCTCCGATGACAAAGTTTCATTTATGTTATTCTGAATTAGTGAAATATTTTCTGATATGAATGCAAACCTTTGGTTACTATCTGATAATTCTTTTGTTCCCAGTATTATAGAATCAAGAAGTTCATCTAGAATTATCCATCTATTAGGTTCTTGTGTAGATAATTGTAATTTTCCATACAATTCAAAAGGTGGTCCAGCATTACCATCAGTCTCCTTATCAGAAATAGGCATATCAGTCAAAATTTCAGCAATTGGTCTTATTGCCATAGTCATTAAATGTCTTGATGATTTTCTCAAAATACCTCTTTCGGATAATGATTCTCCTCCAAGTGAATATAATTGTGATAACATCAAAAGGGATGTTTCGTAACATAGATTAAATAATTCTGCAACTTTTCTTGAGGATTCATTTTTTATGAATGTACCATCCAAATGTGTATCACGATGATGTATTCTAGTTCGTGGATTTAGAACGACTGGTCGTGAGGGATCAAAATCTGGCTGTATTTGCATTTCTAGTCTAAGTTCTTTATACATCTTCAAAAAAGTGTTATAGTGTGATCCATCACGCTTTTCTGGAGCTCCTTCACCATTATCTATTATTAAATCAATAACAGTATTTGCATTTTCACGATTTTTAACATTTAAAATTTGAACACGTTTAGACCAATATTCATAATCTTGACCCGATCTAGGTCCAATAAAAAGTTCATCTTCCTTTATATGGTTAAAACCATGTCGAATTTGATTATATAATTCAGATAAGTAGTCATATTCAATTGGATCTGGAGCAAAAGCAAATAATTCGAACAATTTTGATTTAGAAGATGGAACTGGAGGATCTGGAAGTTGTTCATCTTTTGGCAATTCAAAACGTATAAATCTATAAAGTGTCTCTTGTGAAAAAGGAGATAAAATAAAATCAAATGGATAGTAATCTGCTGCCTTTTGTGGAAAATTTGGACGTTCAAAATGAGGTGCACCACCTATTGCCGATAAAAGATTACAAACCATACCTAAATGTGCCATCTCTTCCCGTGCAACTGATAAAATTTGAGATTCCCATTGGCGTATCAACTCCTGTTGTTTTCCCGTAATTCTTTCATCAAGACGTTTTTTCATTGTCATAGCAGCAAATAGGTATTGAATCATAAAACCTTGTTCAAGTTCTGCAGCTTCATTTAATGCATAGATAAGTTCTGTTCTTGTGTCTAACGTCTTTTGAACGTCGATCATAGTTTCGCATTTTTATAAAAATATATAAAGTTTCCTCCATGACTATACATTGGACCCTTTTATTTGTCTTTCTTAAACGCGATATAGAATCTACTTTAAGAGGATGATGTTACAATATTATATAGATATTATTCTTAGATATGTTATCAGAATAAGGATCGTAAATTTTCAAATATGACTAGAAGATATCAAATTGATTGAATCGATGATTTACTAAATTGAGGTAGATTTAATCTATAAAAATGATATTCTTTATATTTGACTTTACAGTCATTGCACTTATAAAGTATCATTTGCTGACCTGTCCTACATTCTACTTTATTGATATATAGTAAATTGTGCTTGCAAAAGGAACATTTCACCAATTTTTAAACCTTCTAATAATTTATTTCAAATTATAATATTAAAATTTATTTATCAATCTCAATTGAACTGGTTTGATAAAAGTCGATATTCAAGATGAATCCAATATACTTGTATTTTTTTATTTTAAACTAGTGTACTTTTTCGGCGCCGAAAAATTAATTGAATGTTGATGATATTATTCTATATAAGATGGAAGAAAGATAATATGGCTCAGGTGCTATCTATCCATCCTATATTACCATTACATATTGTGTAATGATATGATCATATGTAGTATTGGTATTATTTATAAAATTTGGTCGTTTTAATTATAAATTGTTAACAACTTAATTTTTTATAATTATTGTGTATCATGAGTAAATTTGTATATATCCTGTTTCAGTAGAATACATATATGTTCAATCCTGTAAACCAACATGCATCAGACTCTTCAGTCAAAACTCTCTTTGCATTTTGAACATTTCTTTAACATAATATATTATATGTGATTATATAGTATTGATATTATTTATGATATTTGGTAGTTTCAGTATGTTATTTGTCTACATTACATCAACATAGAACTTCGTATATTAGTCTGCAAGCAAGTGCTTATATGGCTTCACCATCGAGCAGTGCCATTCGTACTATATCTTTAGAGTAATGTGGTTATATCAATAGAAAGAAAAACAGATACAATTTGATATTAATGTATTCATATGACGTCCATCATCACATAATATTTTTAGTGAAGTGGGAAAATACAAATACATGAGCGAATGTAACAAGAAGAAATATTCTGGCAGAGTAGAAATCAGCGGAAAAATCTACTTGAATGAATATTTTGGTTTAGGGGGTAATAGCGATGCTGATACATTGAGACTCTACATAACACAAGATTCCATTAAATTTCGGAAAAATGAAAACGAAAATTGGCAATATTCTCTAACTCTATTTGAGAATGCATTTATCTATAATGAAGTAGATGGAAAAAGGACCAAGATTATAACAAGAAATAATAGCAAAAGTCAAAATTATATTAAAATAAGATTGCAAGGGGTCGATGCCCCTGAACTTCATTATGCAGGCGATAAAGGAGATCTATTCCTTTACCCGGATGTGTTTTCTAAGTATTTATCTTTAAAGGAATTGTTTAATTTCAGACAAAATTGGGGAGCCACATCGACGAAAGAGCTTGCAACCTACTTGGAACAATTTGCAGTCAAAGAAGGTACGGATAAGATCGTCAATGTAAACGCTATCTCTAGCATAAATTCACCTAGTGATTTATTTGATCGATATGGTAGAGCTATCGCAGACATTCAAATCCCAGAAGCCAACAATACATTGAATCATTGGCTAGTTGAAGAAGGGTGGGCCATTGCAGACTTCTACGATTCTATGTCCAATGATGAAATATTAGATTTAAAGAATGCAAGTTTAAGTGCATCGAGTTCAAATAAAGGAATTTTACCGAATTACAAAAAAGAGCTTGTTCCTTTTGATTATAATTTAACTCTTGAATACGGTGCAAGTGGGTTTATAGATACTGATAAAGGACCATTCAATATGCCAAAATTCTTTAGAAAACAGGTAGATTATGAAATACTTAAAAAGAGTGGATACAAAGTTAAGACATTAAAGAAATTTATTGAAACCAGAAAAAGTAAATGTTATCTAGTAGAGGATTTCCTTGCTCAAAGGCATTGTGCTCAAGAACACTATCTGGCAGAATTTATTGACGATAATGGTTTCATGAACGTTGAACCTGGAAGTTTAGTAAACATCGAAAGTGGATCTCAAATCGAAACTCCTAATATCCTTACTAATTGGTTTTAGGTTTGATGAATCGTTCGAGAAAGAACAATATATAATCTGCAACTAAATTTGAAAACCTATCTAATATAAAATTTGATTATATCATACGATAGATACTCCACGGTCACACGTTGAAAATATTTTAGACCTAGAGATAGGTATATTTTTTTTATTATTTTATATTATTAATTTCTGTTTGTTAACTTAAAAAGTCTGAAATACAAATCCTTTTTAATTTATACTAAATATTTTTTTATTTATGCGTCTCGGGTAAATTTGTTTTCAGCGTGTGACACCTAAAATATTGTCACATCATTCAAACCGTATATAATATACGGTAACAAAAAATAGAAAATAATGAGATTATAATTTTTTAAGCATAGATTTTTTGTTAATTAAAAATTTGTTTTCCAAAGATGTCCTATATATATAGAGCACAATATAGTTTAGTATGAGCACTTATTATCCTCTTGGTTATCATTATTTGGAAACGGTGGTGAGACTTTCACTTTAACAGCACCTAACATTCCAATAGGAGATGTTCCATCCCTGTTGCAGTAACCGATTTTGAGAATAACTAACAAAGATCAATTAGCCAGGAAAAACCTATCTTTTATTTTTTTATGAGCATACTATAATTTTACAGATTAAGTATAATAGTTAACTGAAATTAGTCACCAAAGAAAGATATTAATGGATTAGTATATTTTAATTTCAGATATTCTACTACCTCTCCTAAAATCTTTTTTTATCTGTTGATAATCATCCGAATTCATTATAAGTAATCTTATTCTTGTGTACTTTTAAAAGTTGAATTCTTAATGCCTTGTAACTTTCTAGTTGATACTTCTATTTGTATAATTAGAATATGAATAGAAACAATAAACTCTTAAAAAAAAGATAATTAATCTTTTTTAATTAGTAATACATTATCTTCAACAAATGTTCCATATTCTTTTAGGAAAATTAAAATTCCATCGAAATTAATTTTTCTCTACTATTATTGCAAATATAGGAACTTTCCAAATTCTTGTCCTAACCAAATACCAGGAGCGTAAATACTATCTCTCACTTGGTAAGTTTCGTCTAAGCTTGGACCTAAAACTCTCACCTGTACATCTTCTACTAACCATTTTATACCGGATTCATAAGCTATGTATACAGCATAAGGTGCCTTTGCTAGCTCTGTTTCTTCTATTGTTATTGGATTCCGAGGGTCATTTTCTTTTGGATTCTTTACATTTCCTTGTCCTGTTGGATCTATGTTTCCTAAAATAAACTCATCAGTAGCACCTTTTTGGAATTGGTTACCATTCTTATCTAATCTATATTCACGTGGACCTAGACCTAGATAGACTGGTCCATCAGCATCAGCACCAGGTGCATTTCCTGTTTTGATAGTTACAACCACTTGTGTAATATGCGACATTTAATTACCATACATATAAAACATATTTCAACTTTATGCTCTAATAATTAATTATAATATTTACATTGTAGTTATACTTTAAAAGTCATAATTTTTCGGCGCCGAAAATCTTTATCAATAAAGCTAATTTATCTGATTTCTATATATTGGAAAACAATATTGGGTACTGCGACAAATAGTAATATATAAATAAAATCTCATTATTGACCTTTTAATGTCTATTTGAAGAGCTACTAAAACACAAGCTTCTCAACTTCCCAATAAAATTTTAACTTCTTTAGCCGAAAAAATGGATAATAAACGAAATGAATCAAATCCACAAATTCTGATAAAGAAAATTCTAAAGATTTTACTATAAGACACGATTTAGAGACTAATAGAAGAAAATTATTATGGTCGGGTTGTTATCTCTTAGTTGTTCTAGGAAAGTAGCGAGGGATTGATCTGAAAGAAAATAAAGTAATAGATATATTGCAGCTACTGGAAGATAATATTGTTTGTTTTTATTGTTACATGTTTCACTTTTTCATTTTCTTCGAAAAACTTAATAATATTTAATTCTTTTAGAAATTTAAAATCCTTTTTCCTGATATTATAAATCCGCTTTTCCAGAGATCTAAAATTTGAATAGGAGTAAGATCTTGGAATACTGTTAGATTCATTTTGTCAACGATCTCATTATATGAGCGATATCGATGGAACGAACTTTAAAATTTGCTTCACTCCTAGTCTTAATAGCAAATTCATTACGTTCTTTGTTACGATAATAGTTATTTTTTTATCTTCAAATATTTTTATAAGAAATTTCATACACTATACATTTCCATTTTTATCATATTAAATCAAATCAAATAAATAAACATTTCACAGAAGTTCAAATCCTATTCTAAAAAAGTATTATTAAAATTTATTTTCTTCTTCTTAGTCTGCATATTAAACTCACAACAGTCATGCTTTTCTTACTTTTTCTAGTATCTGCTCTAATAGTTTAAAATTTTGTTCCATTAAAGGTGTAAGAAAATATGTA
>JANWKP010000249.1 GCA_025451315.1 Nitrososphaerales archaeon
ATATCTGCTAAATAAAGTTCTAAGGTTCTGGTCAAATCGGGAGAAATTATTTTTGGGAGGTTTTTTTCCATAAAATCGATGAGAAATATACCGAGATCATTTGATTTAATTTGATTATTATTATATACAGTAATATAATTTCTATGTATTAATATTTCTATAATATTTCCTCTGGTTGATTTAGTTCCTATCTCTTCTTGTTCCATTTTTGATAACAAAGATGAATAATTGAAATAGACAGGAGCTTCAGTAAATTTTAAATCTTTAATGATGGCTATATTTATTAATGTATCTCCTATTTTAAGGTCTGAATAGTCAACCTTGCTATCACTATAATTATAAAATGAACTATAAAACTCAATCCATCCTTTTGAAAGTATGTTTTTTCCTTCTAAATCAAATAAAAAATTATTATTTACTAGAATATCTATTTTAGTTTTTTTAAAAATAGCAGTTTCACCGAAGGTGGCAAAAAATCTTTTTACTATAAGATCATAAACTTTTGATTCAGCAGAGTTTAGATTTATAGGTGTTATTCCGGTCGGATAGATAGCAGGATGAGCAGGATCATTTTTTGTACCATTATTTGGATAAAGATTATTCTGATTTAATAATATAGTAACATATTTTTTGTATAAACTTGAAATTTTTTCCAAATCATTTAATATTTTACTATAATTTATCCCAACTGGAAAGATTTGACTATTGGTCCTTGGATAAGAAATAAGTGCCTTTAGGTAAAGGTTTTCAGCAATCGAAAGAGTATAGTTTGGTGAATATTTAAATAATCTAAATGACTCCTTTTGAAGATCCCCTATGTTAAATGGGTGTAACGGTTTTAGATATTCTTTGTAGGTACTAATTCTATTTACAATACCATTTTTACCAGTACATTGATCTATAATACGGTTTACTGTTTTTATTGTGTCTATTTGTTTTTTTTCAAAGAAAAAAATAAAAACTTGCTTATCTTTTCTAAAATGAGCTTTTATGCTCCAAAAAGGAATTGGTATAAAGTAGTTAATTTTAAGATCTCTATCAACTATAAATTTTAGAGTAGGCGTTTGAACTCTTCCAACGGTTAGATAAGAATATCTATTTTTTATTTTTATGATACTGGAAACAGCCATAGAAAAATTTATTCCATAGATATAATCTAATAAATGTCTAAACATTCCTGCATAGGCCATACCTCTATTAGCTTTTTCTAATGCAAAAAAAGATTTGTTTATATCATCACAAGTTAAAGTAGACAATTTTGCTCTATGAGAATTACCATAAGCTTTACCACATACTAATTCTAATATATTATATCCAATCAATTCACCTTCTTGATCATAATCGCATGCATGAATAAAATTATCAGCATCTTTCGCAAATTGGCCTATTAATTCTATGAGGTTTTTTGAATTTTTATTGGGGGGTTTGGATATTGGCGACCAATACAAATCAAAAATAGGAAATATTTTTCCTCTTTTCTTATTATCAGTTAAACCATACAGATGCCCTTTAGTTGATAGAATTACATAACGTGTGTCATCCTTAGTAATTACATCAAAAACCATATTACCTTTTATTTTTGTTTTTTTAATCTCCGATGTTCCTAGCGCTAGAGCAATTCTATTAGCTACACTTGGTTTTTCACATATTACAAGGGAATATTTTTGATCTTTTGGATTGAAATTTAAATTAGGGATTTTTACATCTTTCATTTACCTATATTTAATTTTTATAATGAAAATCATGATTACATATACAACAAGTAAAGAATCCTATTTTAAAAGGGGGCTTAAAATAAAGTACATAGCAGAAAAGATATAAACAATATTTAATCCACTCAAATTATGCGTATAACAGTTTCAGCAATAAAAGCAGATATTGGAGCAATTGGTGGACATACCAGACCTAGCGATGAACTACTTGGTGTTGTTAAAAACTTTATTGAAAAAAAAGGAACCGAACTCATCATAGATCACTACATTGGATATAGTGGAGATGATATTCACATTATCATGACCCATAAATTTGGCACAGATAACGAAAAGATTCATAAATTAGCATGGGATGCGTTTAGTGAAGGAACAAAAACAGCTAAAAATCAAGGGTTGTATGGCGCTGGACAAGATTTGTTAAAAGATTCTTTTTCTGGAAATGTTAGAGGTATGGGTCCTGGAGTTGCAGAAATAGAAATGGAAGAACGGCCAAGCGAAGTCTTTTGTATTTTTGCTGCTGATAAGACAGAACCAGGTGCATTTAATTTTCCATTTTGGAGAATGTTTATCGATGCGGGAAGTAATACGGGACTTTTAATAAATGAAAAACTAGCAGCTGGAGTAACCTTCAAGATCATGGATGTCATGACGGGGAATATTGCAGATTTAAAAATGTGGGAGGACAAACCAGAGTTGGAAGCTGCTTTAATGTTTCCTGGCAGATACGTGGTTCATTCGGTATATTCCTCAGAAGGAGATCAAATTCTTTCTGCATCAACTGATAGACTTCACAATATAGCTGGTACATATGTTGGTAAGGATGATCCAATAGCAATAGTTAGAACACAAAAGGACTTTCCAGCAACAGAAGAGGTTGGTAGTGCTTTTAACAATCCGCATTACGTTTCAGGTAATACAAGAGGAAGTCATCACTTGCCTTTAATGCCAGTAAAACTTAATTCATCAGCTAGTTTAAATTATTCCATACCGATTGTAGAATGCCTAGTATTTAGCATGCATGAAGGCAGACTAACTGGTCCCCTTGATGGATTTGGAACAGTCGATTGGGACTTACAGAGGACATGGGCAGCTGAAAGAGCAATGATTATGAGAAATCAAGGATTCATTCATCCAGCAACTTTAGTACCTGATGAACTAGAATATAATAAAGGATATGAAGCAAGGATGGATAAATTAAATCAGAAATTTACATCAAACACTAACAATAAAGAAACAGAAAAATCATTAGAAGGGAATAAGAAAAACTAAACTTTAGTGTAAAAAAGAAATATCAAATTGAAAGGACCTATTATAATTAACTGTAAGAATTATCTAGAAGTGGCTGGAGAGAAAATCATACGACTGTCAGAAATTGCAAAGAATATTTCAGATAGCAATAATGTAGAAATTATTTTAGCACCTCCACAAAATTCTTTATTTTACTTATCACAACTCGTTAAACTTCCTCTTATTTGTCAACATATAGATGATGAAAAAATAGGGGCTACTACTGGGTTTATTATTCCTGAATTAGCAAAATCTTACGGAGCATCTGGTTCTCTGATAAACCATAGTGAGCACAGAATTGAATATGAATGTATACAAAACCTTGTGGTCAAGTTAAGACAATTAAATATGACTTCAATAGTTTGTGCGTCAACTTCCGAGGAAGTTGGTAAATTTGCTAGGGTACATCCCGACATGATTGCTATTGAACCTCCGGAACTAATAGGAACTGGAAAGGCAGTTAGCAAAGTCAATCCATCAATAATTACTGATTCTGTTAAAGAAGCAGGCAAACATTTTGAAAACATCAAAGTAATTTGTGGAGCTGGGATAGTAGATAAGAGCGATGTTCAAAGCGCAATAAACCTTGGATCACAAGGAATACTAATTGCAAGCGGATTAATAAGAACAGAGGCATGGGAAGATAAATTGATAGAACTTTGTGAAGGTTTTGAATAATAGTCCTATCAGAACTTTATTTTCATTATAATTCTAAAGAAAAAATTAAGCACCTACTCTTTTCATTTTTGAACCACAGCGAGGACAAGATACTTGGTTATGTTTAGCTCCACAATTCATGCAATAGTAGTTTACAGAACTGCTACCAAACATAGTCGCACTTGATAAGCCTAGTTTTTTAAACTGCCTCTGTCTTATATAAAAACTGAGAAGAAGAAAAACTCCAATTATAATGGGTAATGAGTAAGGAAATGGTACTACAAGAGAGATAGCAATACTAATAGCCAGAGATATCCCTAACCAAAGTGCTTGGTTTAATATAAAATTTTTATTGTTAAAATCACTCATTATTTAATTTATACTCGTATGTTATTTATAAATTATTTTGATAATAGAATACAATACAAGATTTTATCTATCCATCACATTTAAATAGTCCTAATATTCATACTTAAAATACATCGACCAAACCGAAGGGGAACAATTTACCCATGACCTAGGATATTGAGCAGATGTCCTAGGTCATACTATTATATTAAATAGATATTATGTTGTTATTTTTGTGGTTTCTTTTCCCATAAAATGCTAGTGTATAACATTTCGGGTACCAATTTCTTAAAGGGAACCCCTGAACCTTCGTAGAATTTTGTAAACCACTCGTATAAGTGAAGCCTAAGTGCCTGAATATAGACTAGTAATCCTTCTATCATCATCACACCTAGATTTCCTAGGATTGCCACTACTATTCCAACTGCAAAGTTACCTGAGGAGAAAAAGAACTCTACCCCATTATTGGCTGTACCCATTAAAGCAACATGTACGAGTAACATAATTCCAATTCTAGTATAACTAATTGTATTTGCAAATAATTCTACTAATCTAATTAACATAACTTCAATCACAGTCATAAATAATTCTTCATTTACATTTCCATGAAGTTTCAATTTCCCAAGTTTAACACCCAAAGGAACTGCTAGTATTTGTAGTAATATAGTTATCATAAGTATCAAGAACGAAATCTTTGTAACTATTTCTACAGTAACCCAATCACCTGCTATATTTGAGAAGAAGGGAGCTGGGTTTTGATTGGTATACATTTCAAGCACCTTATAGTTAGCACCTACTGCAGCTAACATCAACGAAATAATGGACAGATACATTATCAGGGTTGGAAGACGATTAGTAAGTACTTCATATTTCTTGCCTTGCTTTATTCCCTTATAGATTGAAAATGCAAATGCGCTTACTAAATGTGTAATACCTATATTGACCGAAAAAGTAAGAATAATAAGTACAGTCTCTTCTGAAAAGTCTGCCGCATTTAATATTCCTATGTATCCTGATGATCTCAGATATTCACTGCCAGGAAGTTCAAGAATATGAAATCCAAAAGCCTCTCCTACTAGCAAGCCTGCAAATACTGCAGATATTCCTGATGCAAGGATCAATGTACCCCATTTTTTTAAATTTCCTGTTCCTCTTAATCTAAATGTAGCACCAAGCAAGGCCAATAATGCACCTTGCCCTGCATCTCCAAACATTAATCCGTAAAAAATAGGAAAGATGAATGCAATCATTGGGGTGGGATCTATCTCGTTGGATTTAGGTGGACCTTGAGTAAGTGTTATTGGTTCAAAAGATCTAAAATAACGACCATTCGCAAATAATGTAGGTTCTTGATCGTCTTTTGACTGTTCTGAATCAGGATCATGATCTTTTTCTACTTCATGGAAATCATTATGTTTTTTATGCTCGAATATCGTTATCCAACTTTCATGTAATTTCTTGAAACTATCAGCCATAACAGTCGGTATGTATCCTTGAATCAAAGCAAAATTCTTTGACCCTGCAGGTTTTCTTAAGGTTTCTAGAATTTCACGTACAACTAGTGAAGATTCTCTTAAATAAAGAATTTTTGAATTATTTTCTTTGCTTATCTTCAAAATATTAGTATCAATTTCTTTTTTCTTTATAGTTAATTCTTTAATTTTTGAAGTTAAATGTAGGAAGGCTTCACTCGGATTTTGAGAAAAATTATCAGGTATAGCAATTTGTGATGTGTCAAAACTACGTATTATTTTTCCTATTTTATCAGAATCGTCTTTGTTAGCGAAGATGAATAATGCTGTATGAGTATCGTTTAATTTCAATGTAAAAAGAGTGACATCAGAAAGAGAACGTTGTATCTCTGGGAAATCTTTGGTTTTAATAAGAAACATATTTTGATATAATAATTTACTATTGTTAAGTTTAGAGAGATCGATCTTTAAATTGGATACTACGCTCAGAGCATCTTTTAAAGTAGTATATTCATCAAGTTGCCTGTTTAAAGTATCTCTATCATTAATTATTTTTGCGGTTTGATTTACCAAAGACTTTGAATCTCCCTCAAGTTTCAATATTAACTGTTCAATTTCTGAGATTTGTAATTCTGTTTTATTTTTTGGTTTACCTTTAATAAGAGCATCCATAATTCCAATTTCTGTTTTAATCCCTAACTCACGTACAACTTCATCTATACTTTGAAAGAGTTTTTGTGAACGTAAATGTAAATCGTCTAGATTAGGATCAGAATAATCAGAATTAGAACTTATTGGATGAAACCATTCAAACTGTGCGAGCTGACTAGCAACTTTTGATGACTCCATCCTAGGAAGAATTAAAGTAACCTTAGCAAGCTGCGCTAAGCCCATTTCAAGAATGTGGTGAACGACATGACTTAAAATCTTATCTATGGAATAAAAGATATAACTGCAAACAAATACTTAAAAAAACAAAAATATCTACATGATAATTAAAAAACACAAAGAATTTCTAATTCATCATACTTTTCCTTTACAGCTAACAAAAAAAGAGTATCTTCGTAAATGAGTAACCAATCTTTAACTCCAAGAACTGGTAGTTTTCTAACTAGAATTGTATTATCAATCATTGTACGTAAATATGCTAATTTGGGAATCTCAGTAAAATTAAAAAGTGAAGATGAGATGTCTATTCCTGGACTACCACCCTGGATATTTACTACAAATAGATCATTTTTTTTATTTTTTATCTTCGATGTAACGTAACTTTCTCCTATTTCAAATTTTTCAAAATTCAACATTGCTTTTAGGGAAGAATTTTTACTTTTAGGAATTTCAAATAGGAGAGATTCAGAAATATCATCATAAAATTTCATGATAATTAAGGATATTGAACAAGATATTATATTTATTTAATTATAATGATGTTCCCATTATACTAATGGATGAAATATAAAAAATTAAAGATTATTGGAAATTTTTGTTATTTTTTCTTTCAAAAGATATAATTATTATAAGTTTTTCTTTTTATATTATTAAACTAAAAATTTATTTGTTTAATAAAACATAACTTTAAAAAAAAGGTCCTTTCAGTATTATTTGATACTAAGTTGTCGGAGACAAATGGAAAAAAAACCAATTCTCAATTGATACGAATTGAGGCTTTTATAAGAGAAGAAAAACAAGATGAAGTTTTAGCTGCTTTAAATAAACTTGGAATACCTGCCACATTCTATGAATCAAAAGGAATAGGAAAGGGGGAAAAATATCAAATCAGATACGGTAGACATGGAGATATCCTTACAATGCCCTATTCCAATAGAAGAACAGTAGAAACAATAGTTACTGAAGATAAAGTAGAAGAAGTAGTGTCGGTAGTAAAAGATTCTGCAAAAATTGATAAATCAGGCGGAGCTGGAGGAATAATAGTAATCTCAAAAGTAGACGAAATTATAAGTATTTGATATTTTAGCATTTTATACTCATTTTTATTTTATTATAACTATAATTTGATTTATATAAATATAAAAGAAACTATTAAGGAAATTATTAACACATTTACTTTAGTTCAGTGACGATTTGATACAATAATGATAATACTACAAATATAAATTATTCTCAAATTATTTGAATGAAACAAGGGCTCTGTTAAGATATGCAAAAATCAGGAAGTAAATTGAAAAAATTCTATTAAAAATGAGTACAGAAAATAATAGAAAAAGTAGAACGTATGACTACTTTATCCAAGTTAACAGTGATGATAAAAACATCTACTATCTGATCCGTTTTTGTTTAAAAGTCAAAAAAAATCCTAGATATCAAGATTTAATCGAACTATTAGAATTGAAATATTGTTATTGTTTGCCGGCAAAGCCCTCTGAAAATGTTTTAATCCGGCCAAGCCCTCTGAAAATGTTTTAATCGGACTATATAGGATTAAAATAATTTCGATAGTCCGTAATACACTCCCTCTGAAA
>JANWKP010000250.1 GCA_025451315.1 Nitrososphaerales archaeon
AGATAACGTTCCTGTTACAATTGATGCGATTTTGCGCTATAAGATAATTGAGGATAGAGCAAAGGATGCTATTTTAAATGTAGAAAACTTTAATGAAATGATTCAACAAGTTTCACAAACAACATTAAGAAATAATATTGGATCATCGTTATTTCAGGATATTTTATCTAAAAGAGAAGAAATAAACCAACACATTAAATCAATTATAGCTAATGAAGCGAGTAATTGGGGAATAGAAGTTGCAGGTGTTGAAATTCGTCAGGTAATCATACCACAAGAGTTAGAAGCGGCTATGTCAAAACAGGCGCAAGCTGAACGAGAAAAAAATGCTAGAATTATATACAGTGAATCGGAAGTTCTTGTAGCAAATAAATTTAATGAAGCATCAAAAGTATATGTAGATAATCCTGTTGCATACGCATTAAGACAATCAAATATGTTGTTTGAATCTATAAAAGTTCAAGGTAATACAATAGTAATGGTTCCTTCTGAAACTTTGAATTCCATGGGTTTTGGCAATTTGGCTATGACTGTATCATATCTTGAAAATACTAAAAAAGCAGCAGCTACTACGGAACAAAAAGAAAATAAAAATTAAAATTGATGGTTGTAAATACAATTTTTCAAATAAGCGGTTTAGGTTTAACAAACATTCTAAAAATTAACTACAATGTAACACCTGAGATAGCTCTTTATGATGTTGTTGTTCATTAAACCTCATTAAGAGAGTGATCAATAATAAAAACAAGTTGTTTCATCAATTTTATAGTTAAAAATGAATAACGAACTAGATCTAAAAGAAGTTACTTTTAACAATATAATTCAAGGGTTATCTGATATTGGATTTATAATTGAAAAAAAAGAGGAAAATAAAAATCCTGAATCAAAAATACAGTTTGAATTACTTTTATCTACAGGAAGAGGGTATCATTTTCCTTTTCGAATCACTTTTACTAACTTATTAAAAGATGTATTTGTAATTAGTTCAAATATTTCGCTTACTGAAGAAGATGCAAAATCAATACAATCTATGAAAAAAAGAGATCGTGAACAAATCTTTATGGATTTAAGAAAGTTAGTTTTTCCCTTACATGTAAATATAGAAACTCCATTCCCAAGAATATTTCTATATAAAGAAATTACCTTTGATTCTATTTCTACTAATAAACAATTTCTAATTGATGAAGTATACAATTTTAGAAATGCTATGGAATTAGTAAAAATCAGATTTGATGAATTATATTATGCATTTTATCCTGAAGGATCAAGAACAGATTATTCAAATTAATGTATTTCAACTAGTAATAAATTTTTTTAAATAATAGAACAACGGCTATTATTTTAATTCAATCCAGCACAATTACCTTTCTCTATTAATTACTTTATAACATTAAATCAATTATATCTGCAATCCTGAAACGACCTGTCTCAGAATTATCTATGTAAAAAAGATTTTATCCATTGTATCGATTAATATTCATGTCTAAAGTTGAAAAAATGTAATCTATTTTATTTAATTGTTATATTTATTTATTTATTTTTAACGGCAACAAGACTAGGTTATTATAAAACAAAAGGAGAATAGACTAATAAAAATGAGAAATAAGATTTGGTTAATAAACAACCTAGTTAATCATCAAATATTCAATAATATCATAACTGTTGTTATAATATTACAAGCCGCAGTATTGGCATTGGAAACATTTTCCGAATTTAATAATTATATTTCCTTATTTGAGTACATTAATGCATTTGTCTTATCTATCTTCATTATTGAAGCAATATTAAAGATGGTTGCGCTTTATCCATATCCTTATCGTTATTTTAAGAATGGATGGAATATTTTAGATTTCACCATAATAGTTGTTTCACTGCTACCGCTTACAGGCGGGTTTACTACAGTTGCTAGATTAATTAGGCTATTACGGGTTACACGCCTCACAAATAGATCGAGAGAGATGTCAGTGATGGTTACGACAATAATCAAATCCCTACCAAGTATGATTAATATATTTTTACTTTTATCTCTTCTCTTCTTTATTTATGGGATCGCTGGATATCATCTATTTAGTAATATAGATTCAGAACATTGGGGAACATTACCAAAGTCTCTAATAACATTATTCAAGATTTTAACTTTAGAAGGTTGGGTTGAGATAATGGGATCAGTAACAGATGTCAATCCATTAAATGGAATTTTCTTTGTAAGTTTTATTATAATAGGAACATTTATCGTTATCAACATATTTGTTGCTATTATTGTAAAGAAATCTGAAGAAGCGTACAAACATATACAACAGGAATTTTCACATACTGTGACCGAGAATGAAATACTAGAAGAGTTAAAAGAAATTAAAAAAACAATGGAAAATCTTGAAAAAAGGATATCTAGAGACAGAGAAGCAAATATTACTTGAGATGAATAATAACAAATTATACTTGTAAAATATAGAATTCACTTTTAAATTGCTATTATTTCAAACAACTAAATATAGTGCAAACATAAATCTAAGATTAGATAAAATATTCTAGTGGGAGTTAAGTAGAGTCAAACATCGAAAATAAAAATTGAAACAGAAGTTCGTATAAATTTCGATCTCTTATTGAAAGTCAATAAAAAATAATGGTATCGACTTAAATTAATCGATGACTAATTTGTGTACAGTTGTATGAAATAAATTATCTTAAAATTGTATTAAAAATTAATCTATAGAATTGTATATAATATTTGAATTATTATACCTGATTTCTAATTAAATATATAATAAGTAGATTTGTTATATATAATGGAATAATGTTAGAGCTATAATAAATCCAAAAGAAGAGGATAGTCCAATATGTAGTTCTACTCGTTTATATGCTTGAGGTATAAGTTCTTCAGTAATAAAAGCCATAAGTGCACCAGCAGCGAAGCTTATTATCATTGATAGCTGTTCAGGACTTAAGGGTTTTTCCAAATACCATCCTAATGGACCGCCAATAGCAACTATAATAAAAACGTATAACCATTGTTTAACAATTTTCGAGTTATGTCTTGAATCATCAACCATACGTTTTGCTCCTTCCATAGTTGCTGTTAAATTACCTAGAAATAGTGCTATAACTGCAGGCATTAATTCAGGAAGATTTAAAGCTATGATGACACCAATAAATATCGTCTCCGGAAAGCTATCTAGAAATGTCCCTATAATAACAATTTTAGAGGAGCTACTATTCTTGTTATTGGTTTTAGATCTATATCTTGTCTGAAGTATCCTATTGATAACACTGAAAACAACTGCCCCAACTACAAAACCAACTACCATAGTAATAAATGAGCCTTCTCTTATCGATTCATCAATTAATGAAAAAGCTATTGTTGCAAAAAAAATTCCAGCCGAAAATGCAGCTAAATCTGCTCTAATTCTTTCTGGATAATGAATAAAAATGGAAAGAATTGCACCGATAAGAAAGGCGCTGGATACTGTTACAGACAGTAATAGTGTATTGAAAATTTCTAAAGTATCAGTATCCATAATCACACTATTTAAAATTAATTACCCATTTGAACTATTAAAATTAAAAGGTACAATAAATTTAAAATGATCAATATTAAAAGCAAATGATAAAATAAATAAAATCTTTTCTTAATCCTTTAGTATGTTATCTAAAAACCCTTGTTCTTTTTGTTATAGTCATCAGGTTTACTGATTCTGATATGTACTATAAGCAAGCTTTTATTGATTGCATCCTAATTCGATTATAATACTTAATTGTATAAACAACCATATTTATAAAAATATAGAATATAAATCAAAAATTCAATGATCGCGATTATTTTTTCTATACTTTACTCACGATCGGAATCTCCTATTTTAGTAGCTTCTTTTTTTGATTCTTTCTTAATATTATCCGATAAATTTGTGAGTGGTTCTTCAATATTATTCCTCTTATCATTCTGACTGTCTTTTTTTGTCTCATCTTTATTTTTATAAATCATCTTATTATTGTATTATCAATAACATTTAATACAGTATTAACAAAGTAAATTATCCGTTATTTAAAATAAAAGAATACACTTTTCAGCTGATTCTACATTTTTATCACAAAGTAACCGAAGAAATCTAGATACAATAACAACTTTTGTCACTATGTAATATTTTCTTTTCTACCGTTAGCATAATCAACCATGACTTTTTCTTTGACTATATCTAATTCAATTTTCTTAACTTCAGTTACCTTTCTCTTAGTTACTATTATTTCTCCAACTTTTACCTTTCTCTTCGTTACTATTATTTCTTCAGCATACAAAGGAATTACTTTTTGAGTATTATCAGCTTCAACAGTATTATTATCTTTCTCATTGATTAAATTTCCTTTTTCATCATCAAATAAAGGTACTCTTTCGCCAATTTCTTGATGATGTATTTCCCTTTTATTTTTTGTATGATGATTTTTATCCATAGATTTCTGTTCAGTATGTAGTGCCTCTTCATCTAACTCATTTTCAACCTTGTTTTCAGGACTACTTCCTTCGACATATACAAAATCTAAAATTTTGTCTTTAATATGAGTAAAAATATTATCATTTGAAAACGAGTCAAGCTCCTTTTCATTAACAAATAACTTTTCATATGATACTGGTACCTGAATCTTTTCATTATGAGTTATCCATTTTTTTTCTATTTTTATATCTTCTAGTACTGTATCTTTAGAAAAGGTATATTTTTCTTCTAGAACTGGAATAATATATTCCTGTTGATTAGGAACTGGATTTGGTTCCTGTAATGTAGTTGTTGTGCCTGTTGTTGCTGCAAATGAATTAATGTCTTGTTGTTTTATCTTGACCCTATCAAAGTAGTCAGATGTCTTTTCTTTTACTGATTCAAATAAATGATCTACTTTAGTGGTAAATGATCCTTCTTGATGCATCATAGACGGTTTAATTGTCATTCTTGACTCTTTTGACTTTTTTGGTGAAATTATAATAGGATTTTCGTTGTTTTTAGATGTTTCAATATGGCTAATATTTTTTATTTCATTATCATAAGTGGAGGAATTTCTTTTTTTATTAAAATTTGGCAGCTCCATTACTAATAGATACATAATATAGTATATAATATAACTTTAGTACGTTCTACCTTCAAACACAAAATTAAAATATTTTTCAATGCATTTATAACCAGATGTTTAACACATCCAGTAAAACAAGGTGCAGAAATAAACTATTATATCAATTGATATATTATAATATTGAAGTTAGATAATTATGGATTCTGATTCAAAAAATATACCTTGGAATGAGATTATAAAAAAAGATGCAGTAGGAATTAATCATGAAGATTTTGGTAAGATACAGGAGGTTGGTTCAGTTTCCATTCTAACAAAAAAAGGATTTCTAAATACCGAATTTTTTGATATTCCCAAGGATTTAGTAGCAAGTTATGATGGGGATAAAGTATATTTCAAAATAAATGAAGAAGAAGCAAGAAATTTCTCTAAAAGAAATTCATCACTGATGACTGAAAAAGAAGAAAAAGAAGAAGATTCTTCTATCAATCAATCAAAAATCACAGCAGAAGATGAAAATAATAATCTTTCTACCGATTATACTTCTATAGATAATAAAAATAATGATATTGTTATCCCTCTTATGTCAGAAGAACTAGTTATAACAAAAAAAGAAGTAACTGATGAAGTAATTATTACTAAAAAACCTGTTACCGAAACTAAAACAGAACAAGTTCAACTAATGCATGAAGAAATAAGAATAGAAAGAAGACCAGCTAGTAATTCAAAAGATAGTCCTGATACCAGTACAACAAAAGAAGATATACCTCCAATAGAATCAAAAACTGAAATCAAAATACCGTTAAAGAGAGAAGAAGTAAAAGTTACAAAAAAGCCCTATGTTAAAGAGGAAATAATCGTGAAAAGACATCCAGTGACTGAAATACGTAAAATAAGTGAGGAAATAATAACTGAGCAGATTGTTGAACCAGGTAATGTATAAACATGATTTCAAATATTTATGATAAAATATAGATATACAATCATATAATATAATTAGATTGTATATCAATTGATTTATCTATTTTTTGATATACATCTCTACCTAATTATCAGTCCTGCGACATGAAAATTATGGAAAATCATATCTTATTATATCTAGAATATATGCTGCAATTTTATTTATATAAACAAAAATTGTAGAGTGAATACTAAAAATTAGTTA
>JANWKP010000251.1 GCA_025451315.1 Nitrososphaerales archaeon
CGAAGAGGTATTTGCCAGATTCAAAATAACAGGTCCCCATCCATCTAAAGACGGTACAACAGGTGTATTTATCAGTAAGGAAGATTTATTGCATATTTTCACTCCTCTAGACCAACCATTTATGGATATTAATCCAAGTCGAGAGCTAGAGACTGACCCTGATGAATGGAAGACGCTACCTATGAAAATGGGCTTTCCTGCCTATACTTCCGGCTATTATGCTTGCTTCGAATTACTAACGCCTGGCACATACTATGTTGACATAGATGGGAGTGCGCCACTTGCAGGACATGGAGAGGAACATGAAGATGAACCTCTGGATCAAAAGGTGATTAAAGAAAGTAGATACCATCTTAAGGAAAAAATCTTCCATAATTCTGCAAGATATGAACTCGAAGTTTTATAAACATGATGAGCATCTGGACGCTAAAGTAATATTATTTTCTGCATTAGCATGAGTAGATAGTATTTCAAAATTCAGCATTGGTTTTAGGTACATGTACTAATTGAGAAGATAGATAAGATTTCAAAATCTCCCTACCAGAACTTTGTTTTCTGTATCCAAAGTGAGTACATACAACATTACATAGCAAAATTATTTTAATCTTGATCCAAATGGCGATACACGAATAAGAAATAAGCAAGTAAGGAGGATAATGATTTAACTAACCTACTATACGAGACAAATAAGACTAGTTTACATTCAAAATCCTGTTACTCCATTAATAGGTTTCCCATCAACGGTAATATCAAGCGGTCCATGCCATTTTTCTGTGCTGCTTTCATAATAGAAGAAGGACAGATGGTCTCCTTTACTTAGAAACAACTACATTAAGATTTTCGCTGTAAATGTCCGAATAAGTCTCTGCTGGAGAAAAGAAGTTGACAACTACATCCTTAACTCGCAAAGCAAGATCCGGATTATTTTCCGCTACAGTCCAGGTAGATGGATAATCAAGCTTGAACGAAAAAGTGGCATTTTGATATGTCAAATAGTTGTCTTCAGTCTTAATAAACTGGCCAGTGTTCAAGTTGTCCGTCAAGGCATTGCTAGGAGTAAGAAACGAGAAATAGAATAGAATGGACAGCGCTACAACAACCCATGGCCAAGACAAGTTTAACGCTTTAATCCAATTCCTCACCAGTCTTGTAATATCCAAGATACTTGAGATGTAGTCAAGCTACCAGCTTATGTTTAACAAAATAATATTATAAATGGTATAAAGATGTATCAAGGGATCTTACCACCATTTTTTAGAATTCATCTTTGCAGGGATCATAATTGGGATATAAATGAGGGTTGTTACCGCTGATATTAAAGTTGATACAGTAACTCTTTGTCGCCAGTTTTGCCTAACTAATGACTTGACCCTGTTCAATTTATTTACTGTAGAAAACTTAGCGTATAACACCTATGAGCACCATGACTCTATCCCATCTGGCTTCTCAAACCGCATGTTATTCACGTTGCCGTTGTAAGTATCTTCTATGTTTTTTCCTGCTATTGTCAGGGGCCTGTTACCAATAGGCAAATAGACTATATCCGCTTTGTCTTTTGCTAGCTGAGCAAGTAGGTTATGTACTCTATCTGAAATTGGTTGATTGGACCTTTTATCCAGTACTGCAGGCTTGATCGACTGAAGTCCCTGCAATGTCCATTCCCATTGATATCCTTCAGCAGGCCTAAGTGATTTCTCATAGTACTCCTGTTTTGTTGAAAGCTGGGGTTCAACCAAAAATTCGTTTACTTTGATTTTAGATGGTTCGATTTCAGTCAAATAATTTGGATTAATGTCACTCCCTGTAGAGGGCAAGTTCATGAATTCACTTCTTAATTGTTCCCAATCGTAAGTATTAAACAACGTCGAGTTGTTACCTTGGTTCCATGCCCAACTCATTATATCACCCAAAAATAATCCAGGTTGTGGAGGATAATAAGCACGCTCTCTCACAAAATCAAAGGCTTTGTACGGATCGTCTATTTCCGGATCTTCAGAGTGACTCTCTCCATCATAATGTGGTGAATTAGGGGATTCAAGGCCGAAATTATGTCCAATCTCTTGAGCAATGAGTGGCGCTGTAATGTACCTCCTACTGTTCGGTGGAAAGACTCCACCAACCGCGCTGGCGCGTCGAAGGTCTGAATAAGGTAAAGGTGGACGCCCGGCGTTCCCTCCCGGGTTAGGATCGTATCCAGCAGAGTCTCCCGGAGTATAGAATCCCCATCTAAACTCAACCGTAACATGAATTTGGTCTGGGAACGACTCTACGCTGGAATTATTAAATTGTCTGGTCTGGTCATATACACAAGAATAGTAATTAGGTTTCCAACCGTCGCATGGATTACCAATCATATATCTGATACCATTTTGTCTTGAATCAGGAGAAATCTCCCCGACGCCGTCACGAACGGGAAACATCGAGCCAAGCCTCCGCATACTCGTGTATAAATCAACGTACCAACCGATGGTCGGTTCGAAAAACCCCTCATGACGTCCAAAGACAACATTCAGAAGCAGATCCTTCGTTGGGAAGAAACAGACCTGTCCCGTAGATAATCGAAGCAAATCATGGTCACTGGCCCTTACGATGAATGAAAAATCATATATTCCAGATCGGGGAAAGGCTACACCTCTAATAATGATTCCAATATTAGGGTCATCGGGCGAAGCTGAGTCAATTATGAGTTGTCCTTTAGGTAACACTATATAGTAAGTCCTTTGGGCTCCATCTGTCCTCTTTACCCTGATAAATATATTCTCAATCTCATCTAACAGGGTTTGGTCCAGACGAATCCTAAATAGACACTGCTTTCCAGCTACAAGTGTATATCCATTTAATCCCTGGGTAACTTGAAAGCGCTGCCCCCGCTCGTCATTGTATAGACCAGATTGGGTTATGACCACGGATCTATTTCCTTTTGCAAAAATAAAAAAGTTTTGAATCTAATAAAATTGTAGAATAAAATTGGCAAAATTTATTCCGATAATGGATGATAGACAGAAATGCCAAAAGTGTCGCAAAGGAGTTCTTGGAGCCTTTAAGGAGATGAAATATGTTGCTTTGTTTGCGGCTGGAGTACTTAACTAAATTGAATTTAATTTATGGATGCCCCGACTTCGCGACACAAATTCATCATAGTCAATGCATGCTGAATTTTCCAACGTCCAGTTTACTCACAACTTACTCTTCGCGTATTCTTGTCAACAACAACAAACCCGATAGAATCAATAAGTCAGTAGTCTGAAGAACCGTAACAACCGGATTAAGTAGTTCCTTAATTTCAGAGTGACTCATATTGAAAGGAAGGTATCCGCATTTTCGTACAACAAATATTTATTGCTAAAGGTGATTTAAAATAATCTTTTTATGCGATCATATTAAAATTCAGTAAATGAGCACACATGCAGGGACTAATATTGCATTATTAGAATATTATATTACTGAAAGTTATGTTTTAATATTTCTTCTGGAAAAAAAACTGGATGAACCGATTGTATTTCAGAAAAGCATTGATAAAACAACATATAGTTTTTTAGAATACATAGATTTGTGTTCCCAACGACTTTTAATAGATTTTAATGGGTTACCTTACGATTGGGCAAAAACCCAACAATTTGAGGTCTATAGAAAAGCATTAAGCTTGGATCCGAACGTAAAGGAATATAGAAGAACAAGGCATCCCAATTATCCAGGCTATGACTTATTCGATTCCAAATATAATTTTAAAACTACATACTTTGAACTGCTTTCAGACATCTTTTTTCCAGAAGAACTGAAGGAAAAATTGAAGAATACTGATTTATTGTGTATTTCCCCACACAAAATACTACACTTATTACCCCTACATGCCTTGAAATGGAATAAAGATCAATACATAATAGAAAAGTTCGGAATATGTTATACTCCTAGTGCCTCAGTTTTGAAATATTGCAGAGCAAAAAATGAACTCAGAAAAAATAAATTTTTCAAACCACAAAGTTGTCTTGTTGTCTGTGCAAGTACGCTTCAAGATAAAAATGCATTTGATGAAGATGCTAATTTGCTTTCCAAATTCGAATGGGACAAGAATTTTGTTGTTCTAAAAGGCTCCAAAGCAACCAAAGATTGTGTAACAAAAAAAATTATGGGCCGAGATGTTATTCATTTTGCCTGCCATGGGCTGTTTGGTGAAGATTTTGGAGGAGATGCATTAGATTCGGGCTTATGCCTACTCGGAAATATAAACACTGGTAAACAACAAATTACAGGTATTGATGAAGTTACAAAACTTAACGCCAAACAAAGATCCAAAATAATATTATCAGCTCGAGAAATTTTTAGTTTATCATTAGATTGTAACCTAGTGACTCTGAGAGCTTGTTCTAGTGGTAGATCTCGAGTTACTACTGGAGATGAACTGTTGGGATTAAGTAGAGCATTGCTGTATGCTGGTACGTCGTCACTCATTGTTAGTCTTTGGAATGTTCATATCGAATCATCAAGAGTTCTTTTAAATGAATTTTACAGGTATTGGATAATAGATTCTAAGCCTAAGTGGAAGGCTCTCCAACTGGCTCAGCTATCAATCAAGGAGAATGAAAAATTTAATCATCCTTACCATTGGGCACCGTTCATCTTAATAGGGGATTGGATTTAGTAACTTGACATGATAATCTTCAAACAAAATATCAAGATTTGTTACTATCTTTGTCTTTTCGCAGTGACTTAAAAATATTAATCTTATCTAAGATTTTGACTACACCGTCAATATTCAATCCTATGACTTCTTTTCCTTCTTTGGGATTATACGTCAATTTACCATTTTCATACTTAATGCTGCTCACTAAATTCAACAAAACTATGCAACCCGTAATTACCAAGGGTGCAGCTAAAATAAGTGGAATTGCAGCAGTCTGATCATTAGGGGGGCTTTCTAATTTTTTATCTAGTTCATCTAGTATTTCTTTGTCTCCTTTCCGAGAGACGAACACGAGCATCTCACGACAGCTGTCTCCGATTTGTTTTTTGGAAACATTTTCCAATTCTTTGTCATCTAAGGTCAAATTTTCGCTAGTATTTCCCTCTAAAAAAATTGAGATAGCTTTTACTCGCTCTTCTTCTGGAGGGAGAGCCCTATCATCTAATTTATCTTGTAACGAGTCGGTAACGTTTTTTGATATGGTAATCGCTTGATTATCATCTAATTTATTAATTAATTCCTCTCTTGTTTTCTGTTGCATAAGACTACCAAATATCTATATTATTTAACCTTTCTTCATATGTAAGTTGTAGTTGTATGAAATTGTTATAATTATTACAAGATATTCGTAGATTTAGTGAATATTCAAATAATTCCGGTATCTTCTAACCAGTACTATTAGGACATGCCTACATGCATATAGAATTAGTTTAATAATTCATTTATCTCTCTATATTTTATTGATTTTGCGATTTTCATAGAGGCATATTCAGGATCATATTCCTTAATATCATCGTAGAGATTATTTAGTTTATTATATAGAATATCGATATTCTGGGGTTTCAAATTTTCCTTCATAATTGATACCTCATTGTAAATTGTTTGCAGATAAATTGATGATAAAATGCTTTTAACTTGAATTTTTTTTATCTCCTTTAATAGCTCTGATTCTTTTGAAAGTAAAGAATTCAGATCATTCGTGTTAGCTGAAATCTTGATGTCGCTTAGTCCATCTACATAAATTAGATCTATAAATGCTTTTGATTTACTTCTTTCAAGATACTCAAATGCCTCACCTTTATTTCCTAATTTTAGACAAAGCGGTATCATAACGTCATAACACTCAGATGCTCTGCTGTAGTAGCCTATTTTATGCCTCTCTTCAACAAGGTCTCTACCGACCAATTCATATAATTCAATAGCACGACTTAAGAAAGAATGAGATTGTGGTAATGCATTTAGGCTATAGTAAGCTAACCCTAAGTTATATGAAACATTGATCAGCCCCTTTAAGTGTCCAGCTCTTTCTAGAAATGGGGCAGCTTTTTTGTAATATTTTATAGCATTCTTATAATCGTTAAGAGAATAAAATAATGTCCCTATGTTCAGGTGACATAAAGACATTTTTACCTTATCATAAATGAATCGAGCAACTTTGGATGCTTTTTCCATTAGTTTTGTTGCTTTGTCAAATTCAGAATTTAAAATATTTATGGAAGCTAAATTAATATAACATTTAGCTTTTGACTCAAGATCTCCTAATTTAGTAGCCATTTTCAACGCGATAAGGAAATTGTTTGTTGCCTCATCATAATTATTTAATCCTTGATGCGATATACCTTTGTTTATATAACAAATGCATTCACCTGCCTTATCTTTAAGTTCTCGCGCAATAGATATCGAATATTCTTGATAGTTTAGGCATTTCGTATAATCAGACAATTCAAGATAGATTACACCTAAATTACTCAAGCATTTGTACTCTCCTTTTTTATCATGAATTTTCTTATTTATTCTCAATGCCTTCTTAAAATATTCTATAGATAGTGGGTATTTTGACAATCCAAGGAATAGATCGCCTAAGTGTACGTAGCATGAGGATTGCAGATCATCCGATCGTATTTTTTTTGAAATGAATAAAGCTTTATTGAGATCATATTCTGCGCTTGTATAATCATCTTGTATAATATAAACAAATGATAAATTTATGTAACAACTACATTCGCCTTCTTTATAACTAATTTTTTTAGCAATCTTCAATGCGGTTTGGTAATCACTGATCGAGTTTTCATAAGATGTAAGTCGTCTATTAAGTATTCCTGATAGAAGGTATCTGTTGAATTCTATTTTCTGTTGATTTATATCTTTATCAGTGATGTCTTTGAAAACATCACTAGATAAATCTAGATAATTTCTTGTCTTATCATAGTCAGACAATTCCAAATAGGATTTGCTGAGTGAGTTATAACAGATACAAATTTCTGGTTTATAATCTTGACCTTGGGCTATCTTTAAAGCTTTATTAAATTGCTCAATTGCCGGAAAATATCGAGATAATTTATACTTAATATTGCCTATTCCGATATGACAGTCGAATTTCGCCTTCTTATCAATAGATTTATTACTCAATGCTAATCTGAACAGTCTTTCGCCTTCATCGTAATTCGAGATGCTTAAATAAATAGTCCCTAGATTTACTAAACAAAGTATTTGAGACTTGCTATCATTTTGATCTTGGGCTATCTTTAAAGCTTTATTAAATTGATCTATTGATTTACCAAAATTCGAGATGCTTAAATAAATAGTCCCTAGATTTACTAAACAAAGTATTTGAGACTTGCTATCATTTTGATCTTGGGCTATCTTTAAAGCTTTATTAAATTGATCTATTGATTTAC
>JANWKP010000252.1 GCA_025451315.1 Nitrososphaerales archaeon
AGGCAAGAACATCAGATTTAAAGCTTTAGTTTATCTGGTTACTAAAATACTCATTCAAATGAGATGGGATATAATTTCTTGAATAAAGGTTTAAAGAATGAGAATAATTTTTCTACGATTGGTTAATCAATGAGGTGGAGTAATAACAGTTGATGATGTAGATATCAATCTGATGTTATCAGTTGCCCGGTATACCTGGAATGGGAGGTAGATAGTACATATGGTCTGCTTTAGATTCTAGGCGATCTAAATAATTATGAAATTCCCCTTAAAGCATTTATATGATCAATTAATTGTAGTTTAATCAGATTCAAACGACCTATTTCTTGACATTCTTTGTCGATCTTATATGCCAATTCTTTTAAATCACTTTCAATTCGAATCAGATTTAGAATTTCCTTCTTGGTTAACAAATCTTCCAACTTCATTCTCTTGTATAGTAATATGAATAGGGGCAAATCATTCCCCAAGTCTCTATACAACTGAATGAAATCATCCAATTTTTGTAGCCTCTGATAGTCCAAGTAATTAGCCATTACATCATCAGCTGGCATGTCTAGAGTTATTGCAACATCCACATTGTTGTTGCCTTCCTTAAACATGTGAAGACATTTTGAATCCAACGACAGTTTCTTTGTTAAGATTTCATCATGTTGTTTTTTATCGTCTCCCGTAGACTTTCTTGTGATTATTCCGATATCTTTTAATGAAACATGAGCTACTTGAGCAATCTCTCTTGTAGACTTGCCTTCATTTGCAAGTTTGAGTACTAGCCTTTCTTTTTCTTCTCGATTTAAGATCACTGATTTACAGGTATGATATACTATGAATCGCTATTAAATGCCTGATTCTTATGATGTCTTGATATTTATTCCCTTGTCTTTAATGTCACTATATTCCTAATACTGCTCAATTAAATCTGAAACTTTATTGTTGTTCCATCTAGGAGTCCTTTTAAAATTTGTGATAGGGTAAATTACCACTAGCATTGACGCTAATGATTTATCAGAATTTATGAAAAAAGATTTATCAGAATTTATGAAAAAATAGTTATTAGGTTAACCGATCTAGTCTAACCAAACAATCCAGTTAATAGCCCACCGATAGGGTCATTATTTCTGTTGTTGGCCAAGTTACTGCTGTATTAGTTATATCCGCTATTGGATGGAGAATGTCCGCCTCCACAATTGACTTTATCTTTGTAGGCCAATATTTGAGGTACTTCTGCTAGAATGACAGTGGCTCCTCCGCCTAGACAAGCTAAGACCCCTTTCGCCTTCTTGAGTCAATGTATATCCACCGTTAGTTATCAATTCATGGCAAGGTTCTGTAATTAATGCATCTACTACCGGGTTTTTGCATAATTTATACCAATTAATTCCTTATTTGCTCTGGGCAACTACAGTCGGTGTCATCATGTTACTGCAAATCATCATCCCAAACAAAGGTAACACAATAGCTAAAATATTTTGGCTCTAAAAACAATTACTTTAGCAATAAAACCTAAATTTATTATCTGTCACATAAACTTCTTGTTATTGGATGTCATTAGCAATCAAGTCCATTTAAGCTTAAAGAGATATATGTGATTGCCATAGTAACACATTATGATGAAAATTATATACCAGATAGGAAGTATCATATCAAATAATCTGTTCGTTGGCGTTCTATATTCAATATTGTTATTACCCTCACTATTAATTACCAGAGGGGTTATTACGACTGTGGCTGCTAGTAGTGAAAAAGGTGTAAGTTGCTTTGATAGGGGATTTATTGATGGAGAAGATCATCCATTTAATCAAAGAACTTTTGACCATTGTGGCGATGACTATTATCAGGGATTTATCAGCGGTTGTGTGTCGGTAGAAAGTAATTCAAGAGATACCTGTGAGAGCGCTACTGACGATTAGTTTCATTAAAAATAAAAATCGTATCTAAAATTCAAAATATGTGATGTACTTCAACATATTATGCAGGATTTGAAGCATGAGTTATCTTCATAATGTATAAAGTTAATTTAGTTGATCATGAAAAAGGCTGGATATCAAAGTTTAAGAAAGAAACAACACTTTTAAAAAATATCTTTAAAGATGAATTAATTGAGATTCATCATATTGGAAGCACTTCAATTCTTGCTATAAAATCCAAACCAACTATCTATATAATGCCTGTAGTAAAAAAGCTTGAAAGGTCGATGAATTTAACCAAATATAGACAAAAAACGGTTACCAGTCTTGGGGGGAAAATAATGTCCCGGGACGGAGGTTTTTTACAAAAGATGATGACTCTGGAGATAGATTATATCATGCACATTTTTTTCAGTTGTGTGATCATCACTTAAAAAGACATATTGTATTTAGAGACTTTCTTAATAATGATATAAAAATAACCAAGTATTATGAGTTTGATATTAGAATTGGCTAATAAGTATCCAACTGATCCGATGTCTTACTCAAATGGAAAAGACGCATACATAAAGGAAACCGAAAAGAAAGCCATTAGATGGTTTGAATCTATATAATTGATATTCTAAATTTAGTGTTATTTATTTCAAATTAAGTCCCTAATCCAGAGCGACGTAATTCAAATTTGAATCAAATCCGCTATATCTCTGGGGTGTATATAAGGAGTTTCGTTTCTTAAAACCAATAGATTGTGTCACTGGAAATGCACTATGCCTCAATGTCAAGCTCCGGATGAAACGACGATGACTGATTCGAAATCTTCCCACAAGAAGAATGATTCTAGTGATTCAAATTCGGACTTATTCCTTACTATGGGGGATTGTTGATTGGACAGCAAGTCTGTTTTTAAACTTATTACTTAAATTTTGATCCGAAGCATTTAACTATTATAGATAGAAACGAATAATTTAGTATGTATTTTTAAATTAACAACCCTATTACAGGTTGACCAGTTTCTCTCCGAAATAGTCCCAAAAGATGAGCATGAAAAGAGAAATAGTTGATGGGGATTGAATTATTTTAAAATTAAAATTAAAATTAAAAGTATGTGGAATCCCGTTATGCAATGGACTTGTTTTAACCGAACTATTTTAGGATTGAAATTTATATACCGTCTAAAAAAGATTTAACGGGCAATTATTGCCCAGCATCATAATTAAATAGGATTGCAAAAAAGATGGAATCACCGGAGCCTACGAAGGTGGAATCCAAACCCACAGACCCTGCCCCTCCGCCACCTACGAAGCCTGCTTCTGTCCCTCAAACCGTTAAGCTACCTAATGCGAGCGTCGCAAACAATATTGCAACTGAGGGCGGGCTTACTGCTCTTGCAAACAAGATAAAGAGGCTTGGACAAGGGAGAGGCGCAACCGTGGAGATTGCGTTGGCCACCACCAAGGATGGCAAGGAAATTCTAGTTGCGGGAATAAATTCCGGCTCGAGAGGATTCAATAAAGCACAGCTAAAACAACTTAAGGAATGGGGGGTTACCGTTGCCCCTCGGTTGCTCGCGGGAATGAAAAAAGGGCCACATGCCGAAGAAAACATTGCTGCTTACTTGGATTCAATTGGCGCAAAGGGTGTTAGATGGAGTAAAGCGGTGGTTGGTAAACTAAAAAATTCCGGCAGTTCTTCGTACGTTTGCCATGTATGCGAAGCAATAATCAAGCGAGTGGGAGGGACAATCGAGGCCATGTTTTCCAGGAAATAATCAAGCGAGTGGGGGGGGACAATCGAGGCCATGTTTTCCAGGAAATAATCAAGCGAGTGGGGGGGGACAGGCGAGTAAGTACCCTGATAGTCAAGAGGATTACAGAGGCCACGCCCAATATTAGAAGAGTTATCCATGCGGAGTAATAACCTACATATACTGGTAAAATCAACATTCGAAAATATTCTTCGCAAGGGCTCGGACATCCTCAAGGCATCAACGAAGATGGCATATAACTTCACTACCGCTCAGAGAACAAATGTAGGATTTTGGACGAATACAAGGAACAATTTGCGATTATCGAAACTGGGTTAAGGGATAATATCAATTGCTCGAAATTTATCTGAGAATTGTTTTATGTCTAGTGGTGATCTTATTTCTTCATAAACTTTATTCCGCATCATATTTGAAAGGTCCCTAATTTCTCTCCTGTACCTGATATTGAATCCGCGTAAATGGGTTAGAAGATTTACTAAAATAGTCAGTTGGATTTGTACCTATCAAACTATCCAATTCTTTCACCCTTCTATTGTGTTCTTCTATTTTGACTAAAGTGCTCTCGATTTTCATCAGCATATCAGGATAGTCATTTTCTAAATGTAATTTAGCATCTTTGAATATATTGTCGGAACAGGAACTGGAACAATAGGTACTGGAACAACGCCAGCAACTGGAGGTGAAATGGTTGACAAAGACGCAGATGGCGTAGATGATTCTAAAGACAACTGCTTCCAACCCGATGGCGACCAGGAAGACAGTAATAGTGATAACATAGGCGACGTCTGCGACCTCACTCCTAACGGTCCTGTAAACCATCAACAACTACATAACCATCATCAGATATACCAAATGTTTTGTGGGGTGATTATTACTATACTGATCCTTGCAAAACAACTCCTAACGATCCCGCTTGCACATCATCAACAACTAATGGTACCACAACTGGATCACCTCCGGCAACCCTTCTAACTCCACAAGAGCAAACTAGTAACTCAGACGGTTATGGAATATTAGACAACGCCGATAACTGTCTAACCCTATCTAATTCAGATCAGTCCGATTCGGATGCTGATGGTATAGGCGACGTTTGTGATAATGTAAATAATAGGGTTACTGAATCTGAACAACCCCTGATAGAGGAAGGTGAGCAAACCGAAAATGCCGATACAGACGGACAAGTAAACGATGACGGAACAGGTGATAGTAGCGAAGGAGGTAATGATGATAGCAGTGGTGACAGTAGTGGTAGTGGAGATGAAGGCAATAGTGTAGAGGGCCGCAGAGATAATGGTGGTAGTTAGGGAGAGGGTGACAATAGCGGAGGCGAATAAATGACTCTTTATTTACCGAAAAAGTATGTAACTCAATAGAATTTAACAGGCTATGGTGGGCGATTAAATTCAGTCAAATTTGTTACACGTCCCGCCGAACCCTTATACCATACGGGACTTAATCCCACGAGACACATGTGGATTTATTTTCTAACGACAAAATTAATCCGATTTGAATTAAACTACCCAAATCGCTTAAATGATGGACTGTTATAACACTTTTATGCAAGTAAAAACAATATCGTTTTTTCTAATCATATTCTCAGCTTTTATTGTAATTAATCCCAATGTATTTGCATTCGGAGCTATGGAAACAGAATTAAACATGACTACAAATTATAACAACTTGGCTGTTAACAGTTCATTAATTGATATATACCAATCAATTCTCGAGAACATTCAGACTACAGAAAAAGATTTAAACAATTCCAAACTTTTACTTCAAAATAATAGTATAACAAATATAACATTATACCTAGATAATGTCACAAATACTCTGAAATCCATAGAGGAATCAATCAATTTCTTAATACAAAACGAGAATCTTAATTCTGCAATGGCAACTTAGAACCGTCATTCCAGAAAAAGATTAAAAAAACAATTCATTGATATGATTTGTAAAAAACTCAATATCATGGACAGAAATATTGTGGTTGTTTTTTATCTGAAACAAAAATTTATCAATAGACTCTTCAACCAAATCAATATTGTTATTTTTATAATATTTGTATATTCTGTTAAGGTATAGAAACAAAAGATCACATTGTTCGGTATTTAAAGTTCGATTCTTAAATAATTCAATTATTTTCCCTTCTAGTATTCCATCAAAAAATGGACGATTTTTGGTTATGTGCAATGAATATGAATAATATGTCATTAAGATTTGGAAATAGCAAAAACAAAAAATGCCTATACCAAAAATATATAATCCGCTATAAAAATAGACATTAAAACTATATGATGATTTGAAAAAATCATCATATACGATTTACCAGTCAAATATCAAAAATGCAAATGTTAAAAGAAAAATCAAAAAAGGTGTTAAAAGTATTAGAAAACGGAAAACATTGTTTTTCGCATACTCTACAGGATCAAAAAAAAGTGGAGCATACATAGATATCCTACAATCTGTCAGGTATCCCTCAGTTGAATCTTTCAGTTTAAGCAAATAATGTAAACGTCTTCTACTGTTTATGGTGTTTATCAAGAGATCACAGCAAACAAAAAAGGAAGCCATTAATGCGATTGGAAATATAACAACCAAATCTCGAAATCCGATTGGTAAACTTCCAAAGGTGGTGCTTATATTATTCCAACGCGATTCAAGAACATTAGTTTGATTTTTGTTTTTTGATAAGGACATATTTAAATCTAAAAGTTTTAAGTTATAGCTATCTATGGTTTTATTGACCCCTATCATTTGTTTGGACAATACCTCTAGCTTCGAATATATTGTAGAGTTTATCTGAGAATACCTGTTAAGAAGTTGTACATATAAAGCATTATATGCACTGAGTTCTTGATTTTTTTTCTTTTTGATAAAGTCCTCTAGTTCTGTGATATTTTTCTTTATCTCATCTCCTTGCTCTTTTAGATCGGTATAATTTTTAATTTGTTTAATGAGTAGGTTTTTAGAATGTTGAGTATTATTTATTTCATTTTTTAAAAGAATGACGTTGAGAGATGTTGAATGTTTGTCATAAACAATAGAAAAATATGGTACAACTGCGGCAAAA
>JANWKP010000253.1 GCA_025451315.1 Nitrososphaerales archaeon
TAAGTGACAATATTGTAATTTTGCATATGGAAGAGGCTTTTTCTGCCGTCGGTCAATTTTACAGAGACTTTGATCAAGTAAGTGACGAAACTGTAAAGAAGATCATGATGAAGTATCACTTTGACAAGTGATATTACTTTAGACCTTATAGATTCCAAAAGTTACATTAAATGCACGAAATACTAATTTTTTAAAGGCAATGTTTACACCACAAGAATTGTTTTACCAATATTTCTTACATCTGGACTGAGAAGAAAGGATGTTGAAAGTTATTAGTATTTCTTTTTTTAGGTAAAGAGTATGATTTTGTTTTACGATTGAGGGTGGATCCTATTCTCAGAGTATAGTTAAAATGTTCTAGATATGTAATTATTCCCACTAACTGGAAAACTACTTATTGAAAGTTGGGCTTACTGTCCTGTAGTATTGAGCTATTGTTGCCCATCTATCATTCCTTTTTCTTTCATTACTTCGTCGATATAGTCCATAACTTGTTCAGTAGTAAGTGAAGGGCTCACTTGACTTTCTTTAACCATTGAATCTTCCAATTTTTTGGTCAATTCAAAAGTTCTCTTATATATCATGTCAGTCATTTCGGAAGTGCCGATGCGTTCAATGAAATTAGCCTTTTGTTGGGCAATTGATTTCCTGATTGTCTGACGGAGTTTGTCGTCCTGTGCTACCGAAATCGCCGAAGAATGTATACCAGTCAATATCAAATAAGATGAGAGGGATAAATAGCCAACTTGTAATAGACCAAACGGTGGAAAAGCATAATTTACTAATACTGCAGCATGATTTGAGGCAAAAAACAACAACAGACCTGCTCCGGCAATAAATAAATAACTCTTTATTTTCCCAGATTCTAACTTCTTTGCAGTAACCCAAAATGCCAAACCAAATAGGAAACCCCCTATTGGTTCAATCGCAGTAAATATTATCGTGTAATTTTTGGCAAAACCAACGGGATCTGAGATAAAATAACCAAAGAGAAAGTTATTTAAATAAGGCTGGAATTGAGCAAGATAGTATACTAGCGGTATAGCCATCAAGGACCAGTATTTTATCTTACTTAATCTAGTTAAGTTCATCAAAAGAACTCCTGCTGCGACCCACATACATGCAAAAGTAATGATGCCTGAATAAAGATAAATTGTGGATGTAGTTTTGGGTAAAAGTGGTGTATAATCAGCAATGTTTTCCTTGACTACCATATGCTGTGATAGGATAATTTGTGATGTAAAAATTGTCGTTACCACAATATTGAAAACTACTACTGATATTGCAACAAAATAAGCCAATACTATAGGGTTCCTATTATCGGCATACCATCTGAAGAGCTTCCATGCCAAATATGACATCATCATAGCAGCGAAGCTATAACTTATACAGACTGCTACTAATACCAAAATGTTTGAGTAGGAATTTGTGAAAAGGATTTGGGTCATCGTCAGAGAAAATATGAGTATTAAAATCCACTGTATGAGTCTGACATATTTTAAAGTTTTAATATTGAGTGAATTTTTCATTTTCTCGCTGATTATCGTCTGCTTTGTCCATCTAAGTACAACATATTGTCCTAAGCTATAAATCAAGAATAAGATAAAAAAAGCTAAAAGACCAATTTGGTTCAAATTTGGGAACAAATGTGAAAAGCTCGAGATCCTCGCTAGAGTTATTTCATAAATGATTGCAGCTAGCATTATTATTAATGTCAGTATCACCAAATTTTTGCTAAGTCCTTGATAGGTCAAACGGAGTACTATTCGTGATGCATTCTAGAATAAAAACCTCATGTGTTATCTATATCTAATAGCGTGCTCTGATTTCTAATATTGTGGTAACGATTAAACATATTCAAAGTTTATAAAAATGCTTTCCATCTTATGTGATATATGAAAATTTATCATCTTAGCTGTATCATTGGTTTTATGGTTATTTTATTGGGATTAATTGGAATAACCGGAACTGGTATAGATGCAGATGAGATAAATCCTGGAGTCGCTCCTGTTGAAGAAAAGCATTATGGATTAACCTATGGAGAATGGGCTATAAAGTGGTGGCAATGGGCATTAGAGTCACCAAAGAATGAAAATCCACTTACTGAGACAACAGGTGACCGTTGTGCTATTGGACAGGGAGGTCCGGTGTGGTTCCTTGGAGCAACTTGGGCATCGGATGTTAACCAAATAACACGGAATTGCACGATACCCTCAGGGGTTGGGATTTTTTTTCCAATATATAACGGCGAATGTAGTACTGCTGAATATAGTGAAGAGAGAAGCTATGCCGACCTTCGTGAATGTGTCGAGCGAACTAACAATGAAAATTCACAAATCATGACAGCTTCGGTCGATGGAAAAGCACTACAGCAGCTGCAAAGGTATAAGATTGAATCTCCCCCATTTAATTTAACATTGCCTGAGAATCATGTACTTGGTTCGGCACCGGTTGGCCGTACGCCCGCATATGCAATTGGATGGTTTGTTATGTTGGAGCCTTTATCTGAAGGGGAACATACTGTTAAATTTGGCACTACTGCTACAGATTTATCATATTCAGCGGATGTAACTTACAATTTAGAGGTTAAGTGATATTATTGTAATATATGCTTTAATGATGATTGTTATACATGGATGACGGTCATCTATTTTCTCAAAATATTTAACTTATTTTAATAACTGTGTTAAATTGTCGAATCAGTATTAATTCAAATAAGAATCATGAATCGGTTCTATGATCTTGCTTGAATTAGGAACTCGATCATGTTAATAATTCCTAAATGGATGTAGAACAGGAACAATATGTATAGTTACGATGCCCAATTTTTTTGAAATCAAAAATTCAAGGCTACTAACTTTTTCAGGACAAAGGAAACGTATTGTATTATTTTCCCTTGGAGTTACAGTTTAGTATTTTCCTGGATTGTAATAAATCAATATATGGGTAGATCCTTTAATGATAGTACTTAAAGGACAATGTAACCTACAATAGCAAAGATTTTCAACCATAATAAAAGTCATGTATGGGATAAAATATCTTAGGAAATGGATAATTATGTATAGGGATTACAAATTACTACATGAAAGGGATCTACTTATTATTTCTGATCGATTAATTAATTGATCTCAGGCTTGTTTTGTAGACAATTAGGCAAATAGAAGCGTTAGAATGAACAGGTTGTTCAAAAATTTATTTAACCTATCAACGTCGGTATGAATAATTATAATGATTCATACAAACATTCTACAACCCAAAAAGGAGCAGCAATCAACGCAAACCTGATCATCAAAAATGACTAGTATTTCATCAAATTGAGTTACAAAATTTGTTCTATGGATCTGTATAATTTCAGATTTTCCAAATAGCATGGGTTTCGAAACGCTGTAACCATTCGTTTTTAAGAGAGGGATAATTTGAAAAGATCCTTTGGTTAGTTTCATCCGGCAGGTTTTTATTCGGACTACTCGGACCACCTACGAATGGTCCGCCTTTTCCGCCAAACTTTAGCGTGTCGTTCTTCTTTAGCTGGTTTTTTTCTATACAAATCCACATTCCAAAGTAGTATCCATCAACTGATACTCTTTTACCACCACGGGATTCAAGTTCATGGGCCTTGGGTTTTTCATGATAAACCCAATCGAGTTGTGGTATGTCAAATAATATATTATCTCGAATTAAACTCGCATAAAGACCATTCGTATATTGACTCAGTAGAACTCCTGTGTCTACATCTCCCAATTCCTTGCCTATATATTCTTCGCCAATTCCATACCTTCCATTTATTATTGGACAAACCACTATCCGATCTATATATTGTTCCCCGAGTTGACCTTCATGGGCCAAAGCGGCATTTGGACCATTTCCTTCATAGTGGCCGTATAAAAAAACATAATCATCACCAGAGGGTACTCCCACCTTTGGAACTTGTCCTTTAACCGCATCTAACGATCCCCACCAAGCTTTGACAATTTCATGCATTTCACCTTCCGAAGGATTATAGAAACTGATATTAGAATTCATTAATGTAATGTATTATATGTTTTACTATATATCCTTTCATTATTTTTGTTCGATTGTGCCAATTGCACGTTATATCCAAGAAATAACCAAGTGAAGAACAAACTTGACATTAAAGTATCCAATCCTTCAAAATGGATCAGGTGTTAGACCGATTTTGATTGCAAACGACCTCAAAAAATAAACTACTGTAACTAAAAGATAGTATGTAATGCATCAGAAGTAAAGATTAGATTACAACTCAATAATAGGTGCTAGTTTTCGTACATATCAATGAATTTCATAGTTTATTCGGTCTTTATACTATAATGAAATAGTACAAATAATTGTCTATTAGGACACTAGGCCTGTCTATAATTTAGGACAAATTACCGAAAATAATATAAAATTCAGATAAACGAACGAATCTTTAGATACAATATAATTTATTTTAGGGAATTTAATCTGCTAACATTAATTAGGAAATAAATATAGATTGGATTGAAGTTTATCGATTTAACTTAAGATATGTATCCATAAAGTAACCCCATGTGCTACTCCAAAAGATTAACTTTCTACCATCTGCTGATGCAATGTCATAATGTATCCAAAGATTTTGGATATGACTATTCTTATTAACTAAAAGTGTCATAGCAGTTTTAGATTGTAATCTACAGCTATCTGATTTATACCCGCAGAACACAGTGAGTTTGTAGATATATTCAAAGAATCGGAAATGATATTGAAGAAAACCCAATATCCATCGGAAATGCATTTCCTTAACCCCTCTCTTGTATCAAAAATATTATTTCTGGGCAAATCGAGATAAAAGAAGTCCGTGCTGATCCTAAATTTGTCTAGGCCAGCACTTTTATCCATACCGTTAATTTTTAGCTCAAGTTTATTTATTTCATCCATCTTATGTTTTGCAATCGCTTTCATCTCCTCTTCATCTTTTCCATCGATCCCTTCAACGGATATCCAATTTATAATGGGTAAGAAAAATAATCGGTTCGTATAAATGGTATTTCTTCTGGTAGGAATTATTTTCACACCTTCAAATGTTTGGCATAAGAACGTAACAAATTTATTTTTTTGATTTACATTTATGAATTGTCCGGTATCATCGAATGCAGGATTAGTATCAACGGGAATAGATGCGATCCATTGCCACCATCTCATACTCCAATCAATATATGAAAATCCTAAAGGGTTGGAATTTATTGGAAATATGTATATCACATGTTCCATAATTCATAACCTTTAGTAATATATAAAAATACTTTGTATGTGGATTAATTTTAAGAATCGATTATGGTTATGGTTTTCAATTAATGGAGAAATGCGATAAATGTAAAAATTGCAAATCGATTTAGAAGCTTGCAATAAATGCCTATACCAGGACATACCAAAATATCAAAAATATTAAAAGGCGAGGAATAAAGACTGAAAAAATTACACACTAATTGTGAGCTTTCGGATTTGGTCTATCTCGCCCAAATACTAGTTTTCCTGATATTAGATTCATGATGTCTTTGATCTTATTTTCCATAACTTTGAATAAACATATGATTTATTTAAAGTTTGATGACCTCCAAAGAATTACAATAATACTCATTATTGTAACACCGACTTAAATCAAAACAAATTCTGCCTATGATGATTCATTAAATCTGACTGAATAATTCTATTAATATGGGCGTCACTAACATCTTCAAAATGTTTGTAATAATAGTCGACTGTTCTATATCTGGAAGAAGGGCGAACTTTGAGAATTTCCGCATGATCTAATAATATTTTTGGATCATTTTTGATCTTGCTTGTTATATCCGTAGGTGCAATCGGAGTTGCAAAGATTAACTCTTCTGGTTCTTGTGATCTGATCCATCGCAATGCAACCAACGCAGTAGCACCACTATAAACACCATCATCTACAAGGATAACAGTCTTACCCTTAATGGAGCTATGAATTATGTGGCTATATCTTTCAGATTTTTCCAAAATTACTTTCGTTATTTTTGATTTGTTCGAATTCAGGTATTCTTCAGCAGGTCCATCGTTTAAAAAAATCAAAGAAGTGTTAAGATAGTTATTCAAATCAAGATCTTTGAATTTTGAATCTTTATCTGTAACTAGAATAGAACCTAGGGTAGTTTCATTGTCTTCTGATACTATTCGAACAGGATAAACTAAATCTAAATCACAAGATAATTTATTAGCGATCTCGTAAGCTACCACTAGGCCACCTCTTGGTATTCCAATAACTAATATCGGATGGGTACGGGAAGTATCTTTTTTACTGCTTTTAGATTTAAAAAATAAGGTGAGATTATTCCCTAACATCTGACCTGCCTTTTGTCTATCATGAAAAATAATTTTTAATGATAAGGGGTGCATAAATTTGGTGAAATTCCTAAAAATACCCATTATCGCTGATTCACTATACATTTAAAAATTTTATATATAAACATGACGTGTAAAATATGACAATCTCCCCCTTTACTATATTCCGATCCTAATATTATCTCCTGAATAAGTGAATTAAAGATCATTGACGATTGCAAAACATGGTCAAATAATAATTTCTGTGGCCAAGTGGACTATGTTGGATAAAAGATTCGTGAATAATGAATATACCAAGCAACATCAAAGTAAATCGTCCTACAAAAGCCTTTTGCTATATCATGGCCTAAATCGAAATCAGGGGACTCTAGTTCTCATCTATTAATTCATACGAAAAATAACCTTTTATGAAGAATTACAAGTTATGATTGTAAAATAATAATGACTTCATCATCAACCTGGGCAAATGCCATCGAGACCGTAATTAGATTTTTAGAAAAAAATAGATAACAGGATTGAGATAGCATGACCATATCCACTATTCCTTTACTATTGGCTGGACCCATAATTCGTCGAGTTGACAAAGTACAGGCGTGTATCTGGATAGCAACGAGCAAAGCCGTATTTACAAAAATAGAAATAATCAAATTCAAAAGATCAAATAGTGGCTTTGCTTCAAGCAAAAATGTAAACGAGAATATTGATGAAGAACCAGGCCTTCACTCCTCTCAACCTGATATGATTATTATAGGCTGTGGTAGTGGTACATCCCTAAAACTAGGGGATAACCTGTATGTAAGTCTTATAATTGCTAGGCCGTTTCCTTTAAACGGCCGTAATGGACCTAATGGGCCAAACTTATCATCGAATTTTCCTACAGATGAGATCCTTGCTTATGATATGGAACTTTATTTATCTAATGAAAGTAAAGATAATGGACTACGCTTAAAAGATCTGGGGTTGTTATCTGGAGAAAATAATATAGTTTATGGGAATTCCACTTCTGATCAACTACACGATCACAATGGACATGAAGGGAAATCATTACCTAGCTTATTTTCATTGCCTACATTCTATATCCCAGGCGAGAAAAATGGATCTCAATTAAATATTCTCTATGGATCTTGTAGAAAACTACACGGTAATGATGGAGATAGTTTGATTATAGGAGATAAACTTCTTGCCTCTTCAGTTTCTGATCTAAAGAAAAGACCAAGCTCGCTATTTTTAATAGGTGATCAAATTTATGCTGATGACGTAGCTGGACCTCTAATAGACCATCTGGGGAGATTATCCAACGAGTTACTTGGATGGCGAGAAGTTGTTAATGGATTTGATAAGAATCTAGAAGATATACCAATTGGCGGTCGTAGGCAGTTAGTGAGTTCCAAAGCTCACTTTACTTCAGAAGTGTCTGACAATCACTTGCTAGGATTTGGAGAATTCGCTGTGATGTATTTGATTGCATGGAATTCATTAATTTGGCCCAAAGAATTTGATCCCTATCTAGCAAAATTACATCATAGGGCCGGATCAAAAAAACAGTATGAAGCGGAACTAAAGGAGCTTGAAATAAGTCGTAAAAATCTTCAAAAAATTAGGAGACTCCTAGCTAATGTACCTACTTATATGATTTGCGATGATCATGAAATTACTGACGATTGGAACATAGACCGGAAATGGCGCGTCTCTGTGAGAAATAGTAAAAGCGGATCTCAAATAATTGTCAATGGTCTTGTAGCTTATTGGGCTTTTCAGGCTTGGGGAAACGATCCGGATTCTTTTGATGAGGGCTTTGTTCAAACAATCAAGAATTACCTTGATCTAAAAAAACAAAAGAGTTTGTTCCATTTTGACAATACTTCGAAGATTTCAAAGTTGGATAATGACAGTGGAGATAATGAAATTGATAAAATGCAAATAATGGAAGATATAATTTGGAATTATAAAAAGTGGACATATGTTGCTCCTACTTATCCACTTTCCATATTTTTAGATTGTAGAACACAGAGAGAATTCGTAAGCCCTGATGGACCTCCTATATTATTAAATGATGAGGCATTGGCTCACATTAAATCTGAGGTTTATAACTCTGGATATGAACGAGGTGACCCACTTATCATTATATCTCCGACTCCAGTTTTTGGTTTTGAACTTGCCGAAAGTGTACAGGGATTTCTGACCTCAATTTCAGGAACTTACAAGTGGGATCTTGAAACATGGAGAGCTAACGAAACGGGATTCATCAGATTCTTGGCTTTTGTGTCTATAACGTTTAGCCCTGATTATTGTGTTATTTTATCAGGAGATGTCCATTACTCATTTACAATGAAAGCAAGATTTGATCTATTAACTGCTGGCTGCGACCCAAAGGAATCTGCTTTTGATTTGAGAAATAATTTCCAGATACCATCGACTCTGTCCATAGCCCAATTGACTGCTAGCCCCTTTCGAAGCAACGGCTTGGCCAAGAGAAAATTAGCAATAATGATCTTAAATGCAGTTCATAAAATCTTAATGAGGAAGAAAATGATATCACGTACAGGCTTTCTTGACGCTAATCATGACATCAGATTCAACAATCATGGAGTAGCAAAAGAAGTAATGGAGGAGAGAGGATCAAATAAGAAAAATAGGTTAATACCCAAATATCTTTCTAAAGAAAATACAAATTATTCAAAACATGGTAAAGAAGTATCGTTTCTCTTAAAAATTAAGACTATATTTCTTAGTCTGGTTAATCGATATCTTACTAATAAGCAAAGAGGATCTATCGATAGGTTACCGGATTGGACGGAGTTTCGAACACTCGTTGCACCAACGGGCCATGGTACTACTCCCGTGTTGGCAAATAATAATATTGGTTTAGTTTCATTGAATTTAAAATCACGTACTGTAGAACATATACTTTTTTTTCTTGAAAGTAATAAAGTACGATCTAGCGTGGCTGTGATAGAATTTGATGATACCAAAAAAGATATTAGATGAAATTTTTCTATTTCTTTAATATCTAAAACTTTGAGGATGAAGTAAGTTGAAGGCAATTAAACCAAGTACAAATAGGTTGACAAATTATCATATTACCATAGTACAGTGCAACTCCAATTTTTTTAAAAAGATTTTCCTGAGGGATTTGTTTAAGGTAGTAAAATGATAGCTAAATCTCTGACTCACTTTTGTCAACCTAATTGACATGTTGATTAGATATGTAGGAGGTTTTACAACTGACCCCTTTTTTTTTCTAACTTTACTTCAGTTTTCCTTTCGCCTTCATCTATTAATTCCCTGATCGTTCTGCTAGAAAAATCACTATTCTTCAAGATTGATGGAGATTCGATTTCACTTCTAATTATTCTAGTAACAGATTTAATTTCTGCCCCATAATTTTCAATCAAGTCTTTATATTCATTTTGGA
>JANWKP010000254.1 GCA_025451315.1 Nitrososphaerales archaeon
AACGATAAAACTGGAATACTTCCCTGTGGGATCACCAGAGTTTAACGCTGTTGAAGAGTGTTGGAGACAGGGAAAATTACCTGTTATCAGGGTTTTATTCTAGTCTTTCGCATCTGAAAAAGATGATAACTAAATATTACCGAACAAGGCGGTTTAACATCGATATCAAAAGATATCTGCTAAGGTCTATGGACTAATGTTGTTAAGTATAGTATTCGATATCCTATATCCTATATTGATATTGAATCTCGCAGCTCATGAAAATGAATTTTACTTGATCTACTGAACTTTTCTATTGAGTTTAGATTATCTTGTTTACTTTATTATTTTAAATCATGCTTCTAATTATTAAATACTATATCCATTATACAATGTAATACAATGCATAACTTTATATTTATTATGAAGAAATCATGTATATGTCGATTAAATCTCATGTTGATAAGAAAAGCAAAGAAACTATTTCAAGAAGAATGGATACAATTTTTGATAACTTTAGAGATGAAATAGAAAGCGCCATGACATGGCCGTATAATTTTGCCTTTAATTTTCCCGGGATTTTTGAAGAAAAAGCAATTCGTAAAGCATTGTGTGATCTGATTGACTAGGGCGATAAATACCAAATAAAATTAGAACTGCCAGGAATTAATAAAAATAATATCGATATTAAGGCTGCAAAAAATACAATCGAAGTAAGCGCAAAGCAATCGGAACAGATAGAGGAAAAAGACAAAAATTACATTTACAATGAAAGATTTTTTAAATCGGTATATCGCACTATTCCATTACCAGAGGAAATTGTTCAATCAAAAATCACTGCGAAACTTAATAATGGAATCTTGGAAATTGACTTACCAAAAAAAAATCCTACTGTTGTTTCAAATGACGAAACGAAAATAGAGGTAGAATAGGAGTTTTGTAAATGTTACAGATCTATAAGGTAATATGCCGTCATCAAAAAGAAAAGAAGTATTTTTATCCCATATCATTTCTTACGTAGGGAATTTAAGAGGTAAATAAAAATACGTTTTACAAAATACAAAGTAAAAAGAGATCTTAGATGTGATATTGTTGAACCACTACTTATGATATGTGCTACTGGTGCTACTTTAAGCCAAATTGAACCTTATTTGGAGCACAAAATATCCAGATTTCTGTTAAAATATTATTTGTTTTATCTGATAGAGTTAGGTAGTATATCATACGGTAAAATAAAAAATAAATATATTACAGAGCATAATGGATTTGAATTAATGAACCAGATAAACCGAGAATGCATCGATAAGAATACAAAATTGGACAAGGTTTTGATTACCTTTGAAATTGTAGCAAAGGATGGTTTGAATAAGTATCGCTGAGTCGATATATTTCGAACTAAACAAATTATAAGCAATTAATTATTTTGATAGGCTTTGTAAAGTTAAGCTCTGAAGTTTTTGTTATAATGACACGCATACACCTTAATCCATTGTTTGATACGGTCTAGATTGTAGTTCCGTTTTCGATATGAAAAATTGTCTTCAAAACTTTTCGTCCTATCCCGTATGTACTACATAGTTCATTAGATAACATTTTTCTCCAGACTACTGATTAATGTCTGTATTATTCTGAAATATATTCTCATTCATTCTGGTTTGATTTGATTCTTGTGCTAATACTACTGTAGGATATAAAACTGCATCAAGATATAGAAAACAAATCACCATAGCAAAAACACAAATGGAAAATATGATAAATGACGAGGTGACAAAAAGCTCCTTTGACTTTAATTTTACAGTGAAGCCAATTTTTTTATCTAGGTGAAAACAAAGGTTTGGATTACTTGATAATGTCAGTTAAGTCTTTCTAGGCGATCCGATGCTTATTGATCTGGTCATTACATGCTGATCCAACAGAACTACTACTTGTCGCCATAATATAATTTTGTCCACTGTTGTTATGCAGTGTATAACAAAAATATATATAAAGAGCAGAGCATTACAATAAATATGATTGTACAGTTTAGAGGTGACTTAAAATTCCATTGTAATATTTCTGAAGTGATAGACAAAATGAGGCTTGTATTTGTCAAAAGAGCATATGATGCAATTGAAAAGTAAATTGAAACTAAAGTGACAAACTTTGACTTGAAATGGCACCCAATTTCATCTTCTCCTGGAGTCTTGAACGTCGCAATATAAGCCGATTTCTTAATTTGTAAATCTTATCAAAATGACTTCCATATTAGTTACAAACCCGAATGGAAGAGTTGGAAAAAAACTTGTTAAAATTCTATCTTTGTATGGTAAAAAATTCTATATATCCCTCAGATCAACTAATTGTTTTTTCCCTTCAACAAGTCAAAAAGTTGAGACTTTCAGTAATCCAGGTTTAATCAATTTTGTTGACATGGATTACAATAATCTAGAATCCATTACCCAACATAAACTGGAGGGTATCGAAAAAATTTTCATGATAATACCATATTTTAACGCCCTAGATGCAACTAAAAAAATTGTAGCAGAAGCACAAAAAACAAAGTCAGTAAAACACATTGTAAAATTATCAGATATGGGGATAGAATTAAGTCCGTCTACCTATCGAGGAATGATACACAAAAAAGTTGAAAAGATAATCAAAGACTCTGGTTTTCACTATACATTTTTGCGATCTAATTATTTTATGCAGAATTTCATAGAATTACCTTATAAATATACGGTAAATGAAAAAATTTTTTATCTTCCTTTAGAAAAGGCAAGAGCCAGCTTTGTGGACCTGAGGGATGTAGCTGAGGTTGCGGCTAGAATCCTTCATGACCAATCTAACAGACACTACGATATGGTTTACGACATAACAGGTGGACAACGGTTAAATTGTAGCGAAGTAGCTGATATTCTCAAAACAATACTGAGCGAACCAATAAAGTACGTCAATATTTCAGAGAAAACCGCAAAGACAGAACTAATAAAGGCGGGGTTACAATTAGAATTTGCAGCGTATTTACTTGACTTTTACAGAGTTATACGAGAGGGACGAATGAGACAGATATCAAATGTAGTCGAATCGATTTTAGGACGAAACCCAATCTCATTTGAAATCTTCGTGCGAGATCATTTAGAGTTATTCAAGAATGAAATTGAACTGAAAGCCAATAGTCAATAATTAATTTTTCATGCATTTCGATGGCTTAGCTAATTTCTCATTTAACATCTGGATTGAATCATCCAATGGTTTGTAATCAATTAACGGAATAATTCACGATGCAATCCTAGTAATCTTCTCTGTCTTTATAAAAATTAATTGAATTAATAGCAGCAATCAAGATCTAGATTGTATAATTCATCACAATGCATAATAACGTCAAACATCGTAAATCTTTTACTAAATGCCAAAAAACTCGACTACAAATACCACTATACTATTCATATCCAATAAAATATATGAGAAAACTGAATTTCAAGCATATACCGAAGATAAAACAGGATCGGCAATAATGAATAATATCCTTAGGAAATATGTATCATGGGATCAATTTGTAAGTGATATAGGATTTGTTTTTTTGCAAAAACCACTTGTGCGAAATATTTTCAAACATGTTCCATGCTAGGACTTCCTAAAAACAACAAAGACTAAAAACATTCATAAGCTATTTGTAGTTGTATTTTTTATCCATTGTTCATATAACTTTCATGATGGTAACAAGAATTATTGAATGAATGAATCTTCCATATTTTTATACTTGATGGGCTGTTTCTATTTAACCTCTAATGCATTGAAATGACTCGATGTAGACTTGATTATGCCTTCACTATAGCTTGGTAAAGGGTGTAAGAGCTTCAAAGGCATACTAATAGTGTTATTTCATTCATCCTCTACAATTAACACCATTTATTCAATGAAAGTATTAAAAAACCACAAATGCGAAATTTCATCTTTAATTTGGTTCTCGGGGATGGGGAGGTTGCTTGTAATAACAGTAGAAAGCAACTCTTTATTTTCAACTAATGTTCTAAAGATATCTTTATCAGTCAAAATTCCTGCCAATTTATTATTTTCTAAAATGATAACTCGTCTTATTTTCTTTTCATACATCAATTTAATAGCATCTGAAACAGTTGCGCTTGATGATAGTGTAATCAACGGGTGACTCATATGTTCTCTTATAGGAACTATTAGTTGATGTGGTTGTAACATACCAATTGTTCTTACGATGTCTCTTTCAGTAATAATTCCGATTGGCTTTAGCGTATTAAGGTCGTCTACAATTACCACACAGCCAATATTATTATTAGACATTATTCTAGAAACCTCGATTATATTTAAATTCTGTTCAGCAACAATAATATTCTTATTCATTAACTTTGTGATTCCAATGGAATCAATACTCATATTATTCTGACATAATAGGCGTATAAAAATACTTAATTCAAGATTGATTATATTCTCTTATTATTATTTTACCATCATGTCAATGTCAAAGATATCCTTAAGCCAGCTTAGGGTATACTGAATTTTTAACTTAACAAGATTTTTCTATACTATAGTAAATTATATGGATGGATGGATGGATGGATGGATATATTAGATCAGCAAGATTTCATGAGTATAATAAACTATTAGAATTGGACCATATTTTCAAGATCGTCAGAAGCCGTGACTAAGAATTACTCAAAAAGGTAGGAGCATAAGAAGTATGCCGTAGCGACCTTCATCTTATTGGCGGAGAATGGAAAGATGTCATCCCTATAAATCTACTAAAGACCCACGGGGATCTGATAGCAGGATGAAGTGAAGCTGTAGGTACACCGGTACGTGAAAATATACTGAAACTTAGTAGCCTGGTCATAGTTTTTGGGGCCGGGGTTGGGGTTGGGGATAGTTTAGATGTCGAAGTTCAGGTGACCCTCTTCTTACAGAAAAAAATATAGAATGTGTTTGAGAGATATATTAATAAAAAGATAAAATAATCACTTTAAATGATCTATTTATTCTATTTAATTCGAATGAGGAAATATTTGATTGCCATGCTTGTTTAAGTTTTTTCTGGTTGTCATATGTATAAACTCAAGAAGGTTCCTATTAAGTAGGAAACAAGCGCTGCAATGCTGCCTATTATCAGTGTAATGAGGCCAGATTTTAGAGGGGACTTATTCACAACTCTACCAGTGATAAAGCCAATACAAAAAAAAGATAATGCTGTAAAAATTATCGAATAAATAAAAATATTACTAGTAGTAAAACCTGCAGGGTTGTTTATAACAAATAGGAAGATAAAAGGAATGAGTGGGATTACACCAACCATATTGAAAGCAATAAATGTCGTAATTGCTTTGAATATTGGATTCTCATCTTTTATATTGGATGTTCCAATTTTCTCTCTCATCAGAACATCCACCCAAATATTCCTATTAGAAATTATAACCTCTGTTAGCTTTTCTAATAATTCATCTTTAAAGCCCTTTTCTGAATAAATGTTTTTGATTTCGGCAATTTTGAATTCAGGCCGGTCTTGAACTTCTTTAATTTGTCTATTTCGCTCTCTTTCTATATACTCTATTCTTGACCTTGTGGACAAATAATTACCCACGGCCATTGCAAATCCATCGGCAAAAAGATTTGCAAATCCTAAAATTATAACAATGGAAGG
>JANWKP010000255.1 GCA_025451315.1 Nitrososphaerales archaeon
GATGGAGACTTTCATAAATCTACAAGGGCATACAAATAGTACAAGAGAAACATCGGTGAAGGGATGATTGGTCTAATAGTCAAATCAAGGAACTCTTAAAGACCATTTGCTTTAGATATTAAGGGACAGTTATTTATAAGAAAAATACTATCTTCCCACAACAAATGTCGGAACACCAGACAAGGAATGGGATCTGGGATAGAACACAGGTATCACGTGTCTGTGAGATCATATTCCGATATAATTCTACAAGTTAAGGTTTTCACTGAAAACACCAATGCAGGGATTCGCAAACATAGCTTTAAAAGATGAGAACACAGATTCTAAAAACAAATTCAAGCCTTCATCTCGCGTAAAATAAACCCAAATATGATTGTTTAGAATGAGCCTAGTTATATTCATGACTCCATCATAAAAAAAATAGAATGCATGATGAGAAAGTGCATTATATCTACAGTTTGGTGTTCTCCATGAGAAAAGTATTGTGTTTTGGGTTATACATAGATGGTAAACAGGCAATAAGTCAGTTTGAGTAATTTGATAATCATCCTTTTAGCACATATCCTTCTAAGAGACTAAAAGAAATTTAAAGAATTTCATCTTGTTTTTGTAGGATATTTAAAAGTCGGTCAAAGTTATTATAAGAATACTTTTAGGAAAATAGGAACATCTTGAGAGTAGGATCTTTTCCTGGTGGCATCCTTGAATTTAGTGCAGATAAAGAATGTTGGGATATGTAAATACACCGCACTGTCAAAATATTCCTCTAATTTTTGAGACAAAAAATATGATATTCAACTAACAGAGGACGAGAAGGTATAACTTTGCAAAGTATCTATTTAAATCTATAACTAATGCATATCCAATACACAAGATTTTCAATTAGTTAGAGGAGGTGGTCTGATATTAATTTATAAATATTATTGTATCATCTAACAAACAATGACTGGCGCAGTAGAAAATAAAGTTTTTCCTTCTCACCCTAATGGGAATTTTTCTTATACGTTCTGGCTAACTGGTTTGCCAGGTTCAGGTAAAACTACAATAGGATCTTCACTGGTTAAAGAGTTTGAATCAAGAGATATAAAGTGTGAATTATTAGATGGAGATGAACTAAGAAAAATAATAAGCTCAGAATTGGGTTTTTCCAAGAATGATCGAGACATTCATTTAAGAAGAGTGACTTATTTATGTCAATTATTAAATAGGAATGGAATTGTTGCGATTGTGGCATTGATCTCCCCTTATAGAGAATCAAGACAATATGCTAGAAGTAAAATCAAGAATTTTGTTGAGATTTGGGTAAATTGCCCCCTGAATGTTTGTATTCAGAGGGATCCAAAAGGATTGTATAAAAAAGCTACAGATGGTAAAATAAACGCTTTAACAGGTGTTCAGGATCCTTATGAACATCCGGTAAATCCAGAAATTATATTAAATACGGATAACGAGACTGCTAATATTTGTACAAATAGAATAATGACCTATTTTTAAAATATTCTGAACTAACCTGAACAAAATATTAAATTTTTCCTTCTATTTCTTCGTCCCTTATCTTTTATGGTTTGAAATTCTTTAATTCCATTAATCTTGACATCGGTAAAATCATCAAGGAATATCACAAAGGCTTAGAGGTAATGTTTTTACACGATAATGAAATTGTCAAGCTTCTGACAACGTACGGCGAACCCACTTTGATTAAGCGTATTGCATGGAAAATTCCGAAATCGTACAAGATTTTTCTACTTAAAAGTGTAGGACATGTAACTTATACGATTTCTATGAAGCAAAAAACAGAATCGGGTACTGGATTAGAAGTACTATTATGTTTGAATTTTAAGATACCCTGTGATTATTATAAGCCTAAGAGATTCAATTTGCCACTAAAACAATAAAAGCGAAATACTATTATATGGAACTTGAGACTTGATTTTGAGAAAATACACCTACCAGCAATAGATATTTTTAATTGATTCGCATTGTTATTGATATAGAATTATTAATGTTAAGATGACAACTGGGGATTTAGCACATGATCTGAAATATCTAAAAGTATAACATGATTAGATATTTTCCCTTCACCTATGTCCTCAAAAATTTTGATATAGGTAGAATAATAATCTGGGAATCATATAAGTTCATTAGAAATTTTTCAGTCACCTTTTAAAATAATTACCGAAAATATCAGTATCTTTCATACCCAGTATTTCAGGCAAATATGGCCCGCATCCGATTCTCCCTATATAGAATCATCCTCACGGGGTTATTTGGCAGCAACATGTCCACTCACTATTTGAAATGGACTTGTATGATAGATCCGAACATAATCGTTTCATGGCAACCACCTTCCATCTAAAAATATTGGCTGAATATCATCGGAACTAAAGGAATATTGAATTGTACTCCTTTGCGTACTGTTGGAAATCAATTGTTGTGAGTTTACTGTATACTCCTTTGCGTACTGTTGGAAATCAATTGTTGTGGACTAGCGATTTCTGTTTTATAATCAAGAATCGAAATATCCTGAATTCTGCCATAGTTTAACCCCACATCTCCAAGGTTAAATTGGCCGTTATCAATGTTTTGTGTCATGTATGTTGTTCCATTTATGAGTAGATTTAACGATGAGCCTTGGTTAACCAAGGTGAGGTTGTATATAGCTCCAGGGGTATACGTAAGATTGGTTGGAATTCCTGGCCAGAATGGCTCTGCAACTAATTTACCAGTATCCATAGTGTAACCAATAGCGTATATGGCATTATTAAAAATGTTAATTCCTGCAAGTTTATAGTTATCGGGATCGATGAAAGAATATACAATCCATGCATAATTGGCAATTGTAGAATTTAAATTGTTGACTTTAAAGGAGGTTATAACTTTTGAAACATTTTCTGGGGTTTCTGAATTCAGTATGATATTGGAAAGAAGACGTGTAATATTATCTGGTGAACTGCTATGTAGACTACCATCGAATGTAGACCAATTACCAGAAATAATAGTAAAGTTATTTAGGTTCTCGATAACCCCGTCCTCACTTTGGGTATTATTTAGATTATCTCGGGTATTATTTAGAGTAGATGTTGGTGTTACTGGTTGAATACTATCATTGCCGACATTAATGTCAGAGGAGTTAATCTGTGCAGTTACAAAATGGTACATACTAAAACTAGATGTGATCATTATTATTCCTAAAATCAATATTAAATAAGATTCTCGAATCATATTGTCAATACATAAACACTGATGAATAAAAAGATATTGAATTCTTCTAATATTGACTCAAAAAGTAACACAAATAGAATTAATCTTATGTACTTTATTTGGAGGCAAAGTGAAAATTTTTCTTTCAGATAGTGTTGTGTTTGATGGATTGTCATATGGACCAAGCGCTAGATCATATCCAAATAACCCCAATAGTTTTGAAAATTCATTTACCAATCTTTTGGTGTTCTAACAAGAAGATTTCTTTTTATTATATACAATAATTCCTTGGTTAGTGATTATGATTTTATTGTTTTTTTGTATCTATCATTGATATATGAGTCAGCTAAAAGTTATTGCGTGAATTAACACAGGAATCACCTGTTATGGATATTTGAGAAAAATCAGGGTAGTTTTCCAGCCACCTTTCTTCTCCTTTACTTCTCATTTGATATCTTTCATCTTATTGGCTATCTCATTTGTGTTATTGAAAGTAAAGTATATCTATGATAAATCTCGTCGCAACAATTGCAATTCTAATTCTAATTCTAATTTGCCTATTCGTCATTCTTCGCCATATATCAAAGGAGGATATTTTCCAAATTCATTCATAAATGAATTCTTTGATAAGTCATAATTTCTCGAGTTGGTATAGTTATATTTCCATTGTAAGTCAACTAATAATTTTCATTTTTTTATTTGGATCAACGATCCAATTTGTTGTTGCTAACTTTAGGCATTCACCTACTGTCAAACCTGGAAACATATCATGCTTTTTAAGTCACCTGATACTAGGAGTTACAAGAGCCTAACCAATACTTTAATCCGAGATATTACCCAGTATTTTGATAAATATTAGATCTACAATTAGTTCATTCCTGTTTGTAATCAATGCAATTTCTTATTGAAAAATCAATTTTTTTATGAATGTAAATATGAGTACAGACAATTATGAATTAATGTAGATAATGATTGTGTTTGCATTTTTAACCATTATAGCTCCTCTACCATAAATTAATTTAGCTGATAGTTTGCATTTATAATAGAAAGATCTTTTAACTAGTTCTTCTATTTCAAATGCAGTATTCTTAATCAGATTAGTGCTTTTCGTCACTAATTGTCGATCAGAATTATAATTGACGAGGATTGGTAACGTTAAACATATTAGCGAAAAAATTGAAAGTCATTAATTTCTTAGAGTGCATTCCAGGGAACTTATTTATCTTGTATAGGAGATCACCTTCGAACTTATCATCTGAACGGTCGTTTTCACAGGTTCTAATTAAATTCTAGTTAAACATCTAAAAAATTATCAAGATTGAGACGTCCAGTGTATTCCAAATTCCTGGAGTTGCTAATACCTGCTAACTTTCTTCAGTCAGTAGACCAGCAGTTGTATTTGCACTTTTCAAGTCTTCCAATAGGGAATTCATCAGACAGATTATCTCAGATAGTTAAATGCCATATAGTTATCGGCATTTGAGATTAATCCCAGTGAACTTGTTATAGTAAAATACTACAAATCCTACTCGCGTATATTTATAATTTGAGAAAATTTCTCACACCTTTCCAACGCCATGTACATAACCTCTGCGGAAACAATGCAATGAATCTTCTTTTACCTTCCTTTAATAATATGATAATCATTCTAAATGTATAATCTCACAATCTAAAAAGATTCTTAAAATGTTAAGAAACAAAGATGAAGACCGAATAGGAAATCTATTCAATATTATTACATAACTGATTTGTTCATCGGTTGTGGATTTTCTTAGAGATCTTTTTGAATGTATTATTTAAAAAATTTGATAAATTAGTAGGGAGTATTTTTAATATGTCCTGGATGTCTTCATTATTAATAATACGCAACAGTGAAAATAGAACATATGAAATGACTAATGTTGCAAATATACCCAAGATATAATTTATACCGGAATATTTGAATAAAATCAACAATATCGCAGGTATCATTAAGATGATTAAAATTTCTTTCCAAAATATTTTTAACCCTAACTTCTTTGCAACAATAGTTGAAACGATACAGCCAATTATTGAACCTAATAAATAAATAAATGCAGCCCCATTTCCTCCTAATAATGGTACAAATATGAAATATAGTAATATTCTAGGGATACTTGTGAAAAGTCCGATTGATAGCACTTGACGATTGTTACCATACGCATAAGCCAATACTCCTGTACCTGATATTATTGTAGTTGGCAGTATAGACAAAAGTAAAATTTGCAGGTATGTATTTCCCTCCGAATAGCCACTTCCAAATAAAGCCAATACTTCTTTTGAATAGAAAATAATTGCAAATGATATCGGCAAGGTCAAAACTAATGACATTTTCATAAATCTCCATACCGCACTCTTTCTACCATCTTGCATCGAACTTATTGTTGGATATGCAATAGTTGACAATACTGTATTCATCATTGTAATCCCTGTAACAATAGAAAATGATAAAAAGTATATACCTGCATTAGATGCACTATCTGCTACAAATACTAAGATCGTTCCTAGTTGGGATCCAATTGTATTTATACTGCCGGGAATCCAAAACGATGTACCTGCGATAAATATTTCTCGCAGTAATCTAAATGACCCAATCGTTCTTTTTTCGATGGTCTTATTCTCGTTTTGCTTTAAAATTTTTCTCTTAATTGTAGTATACAGAAGAGTACATGTGATAATTGGGGACAACATGTAACCTATCAAGATCCCATAAACTTCAGAACCAATAAAGACCAGAGTTAAAGCGACTGATAATTTTACTACAGTAGATAAAATTGATGAAGTCGTTATAGATTTCGTCTGCATAGCAGACATATTTATAGCACGTAAAAGTGCTGCCATGGTCGTTAATCCCATCGTTAAGATGATTATGATAAATAAAGAAAGATCTAAATTAAAGGAATTAAATATAAAATCTTTAAAAGCGAGTATAAAAATACTTGATCCTGCTATCCCAAGAGTAATAATCAAAACAGATGAATTGATAATACCTTTTATATCATCTATTTTTTTTTCAGCTATACTCTTCACCAGATATCTCTGAATACCTCCTTGCATGCCTATTACTGAAACGAATGAAAAAATCGTGATAATCGAAATTATTGTTGATGAAATTCCTATTACTTCAGGCGAAGTAATTTTTGATAAGATTAACCAGAAAAGAAATCCAGAGAACATCGTGCTGATGGCTTCTATATATAAATAGAAAACTCCTTTTCCTACAGTTTTTTTATTTATCATTTCATCCATTTTAAAAACCTAGCATCAAAAACATTCGGATTTTCTTATTTAATGATATAATAATTGTATATCTATATGTTTGGTAGGCTTTTTCTCTTTGATGGTTTTTATTCAAGAAGTGATAGTTTACTACAAATTCATTTACGGTTGTCGATACACTTTAGATTCTAATCTTTTCTAGTAAAAGGAAATGAATCAGCACAAGTTTCCATCAATTCAATCCTATATAATTAAAATGTCTTTTTTCTATTTCACCTCTCTCAAATAAGGTTTGAAAATAAGCCCCAAATTTAAGAATTTACATATCAACGGATATAACATACCTCTCTGTGATGATTCAGGATGCTTTGCAATTCCAACATTCTGATCATATATCTAATTTATTTTGCAATAAATTGTCACCTTTGTCTAAATAAAAGCAGGTACAAATACCATAGTATTAGATTCAATATTAATAAATTATCTTATTAACGACTATCTTGCCAAATTTTCTGATGTCAACGTTCATTTCTATTTTCGGTAAGGTTGAATCATCAAATTTTTAATTACTTTCCAATATTGCTTTTCCCGATAGGCAACCCATTTTGACAGGAAAAAATATCTCATAGATTATGCACAAAATACAAGAAAGATTGTTATATGGTTTATCTTATTCTAGATTGACAGGATTGATATAGCTCAAACTCACAAGTTAATGGCCCCAGATTGCTGACCCTCCAATTTAAATATTGCGATATCTCTCCAAATCAAATGAAATTTCAATAGAAAATATATGTAATTTTTGATTTTCTTTTGAGGCAAACCAAATCTAGTATAAACGCAATGAAAATGAAGCTACGAAAGAATTACAAACAAAGTTTTTGCTTCTATCTAATAATATTCTTTTATAGTAATAACCAATATAAACATAAATCCCATTTGTTTTTTTAAAGTGTTTGGTTTTTGAGAAACTTTATTACAATTAAAAAGCGATATACATGACAAGTATCATTTGTATAAATTTAAATTATACTCTATAATCATATCCTATAGTATTGGGAACTATTGCAAAAGAGATCTGGCCAAACTTTTTCATAGTAGGAGCAATGAAAGCGGGAACTACATTCCTTTTTGATATTTTGGGCCAAGTAGAAGGTATCTATATGCCAGATATAAAAGAGCCTCACTATTTCGCTTCAGCCGATATCCCAGAATCTGCTTCAAGAATTGTTATTAGAGAAAGATCTAATTATTTATCTCTTTTCTCAAAAGCTATTGATGCCAAGGCTATAGGCGAGGCAAGTACTAACTATCTATACTCAATTACAGCACCATATCTAATACATAAGACAATTCCTCATGCTAAAATTATTATTTTGTTGAGAGATCCAATTGAAAGGGCATATTCTCAATACTTAATGAATGTAATGAATAAAGATCTTGGCATACATAGATTGTCTTTTTATGAAGCTATTACTACTGATTATAATAGGACAGAAAAAGGAATTGGGATTTCAGTTCTGTATGTTGAAAAGGGCCTATACTATGAACAGGTAAAAAGATACATTGACGTATTTGGAAGGGACAATGTTATAATCATGTTTTTTGAAGAATTTTTAAAAGATTGGCAAGATCATTTGAAAAAAACACTTTCCTTCCTAAAAGTTGAATCCGAAATTCCCACAATAACAAAGGCTAATCAAAATGCATTTTACCTTCCCCCGAGTTCATTTGGTAAAGCGGTGGTATCTAGTAAAAAATTAAATTCAATTATGAAATTTGTCCCTGAATCTCCCATTAAAACACAACTTAAAAATTTGGTTTTAGGCAAATCTATTCCAAAACCACCAGTATCTAGTGAGGCAAGAGAGTTTTTGCGTAATGTATTTCAGGAAGATGTTAACAATCTAAGAAAACTGCTACAAAGACCCTTACCATGGAAAAATTTTTAATAAATTGTATCCCAAATATAATTAAGTGATAATTTAATTTAGATAATCATACGTTATCCTTTTAAAGAAGGTCACCTATTCTCAAAAGGGTGAATCGATCAATAAATATTTGTCTTTATCTTACGATTGCCGCTCAGTATATTTCAAGATAGATCTATGGCTCAAAGATGATTTGTATAATCAATAACTGCTTTAAATCAGAATTGCCCATAGAACCCATTCGGAAGTATATATATTTGCACTTTACAAGAATGCTTCCAGCCCAGACACCCTGTAGTTATTCTTACGATATTGATGCAAACAGCATCTTACTTAATTAATTTGATAGTAAACCTGTCTTTTATTTGCTATCTCTTTATGGATTATTCAGGTTGTATATGACCCAAAAGTCATCTTTCAGTATTTTTGAAAGAAATAAATCAACCGGAGATAAAGGGATGAATGAAATCAATTGTTTCACATAAAAACAACGCGGTAAGGAACAGGGACGTAATGCGACACACTCGCAAGATCTTTTTAACGGGAAAAAGATAAAAAAACACAAACACAGATGGATGAGAAAAACTAAGTTTCCGGGTATCAAAATAAAATCATGCATGAACGTTTAATCACCAAATTGCAAAACATGGTCGAAAAGGCGTTGATGAAGGTATCAGTTTGTGATTTCTTAATATATGTTATCCCAACCATGGAAATGATTGATGGATATGAAATTATGAAGCAAAGCAAAGTTCTTATACAAATATAAAGGTAGTGTACGAGTTTATGAAAATACACATTATATATTATTTTGTGTTAATTTTTACTATTTCTTTGTTATTGTATAAATATTTACCATCAATCGGTGCAGAGCCAGTCGTTTATGACAAAACTCTAGGAGTTGAGAAAATAGTTGGGGGCCTTAATTATCCAGTTTCAATGTCGTTTTTGGGCCCAAATGACATTATGGTCATAGAAAAAGACAGTGGGATAGTTAAAAGGATAGTTAACGGACAAGTGATTGATAAACCTCTTTTGAATATTAGCGTAGATAATAGAATGGAAAGGGGGTTAACAGGCTCTGCTATAGCTCATAATTCTTCTGGAAATACTTATGTCTTTTTATATTTTTCTAAAAATAATGTAACTCTAACAGGTGGTGAAGCCACCACCAATATTACCGAAAATGATCTCTTTAGATATGAATTTATCGATGGTAAGTTAGCCAATCCAAAATTATTGTACAAGGTGCCAACTCAAGAAGCAAGAATACATAATAGTGGAAAAATGGTAATTGGCCCGGATAATAGTTTATATCTGATGGTAGGGGATTTATTCAGTTCAAAACCCAAGTTGACTGGGAATTTTCCTAACGGGTCAATTGATGGGTCAGGAGGCATAATCCGACTAAACTTTGATGCTCGGCCAGTAAAGGGAATCTTAAGCGACACTTATCCACTTAATCTTTATTATGCATATGGTATAAGGAATGGATTTGGGATGGATTTTGACCCTATCACAGGTAATTTATGGGACACAGAAAATGGACCTAATTACGGTGATGAAATCAATCTCGTGCAGCCCGGATTTAATAGCGGGTGGAAGAAAGTACAAGGTATTTGGCAACCCTATCGAGAATGGGGCGAGGGAAAAGGAAAACTATTTGTCAACAATTCCCAATTAGTGACTTTTAATGGCAAAGGACAATATAGCAATCCGGAGTATATTTGGGAAAAACCTGTAGCTGTAACACCAATAAAATTTTTGAATTCTACGAATCTGGGAAAGAACTATGCAAGTGATATGTTTGTAGGGGACTACAATAATGGCAATCTTTATCATTTCGATTTAAACGATAATCGGACGAAGTTATTAGATAAACACGCTGTGATAAATAAAAAAATTCCCAATGAAGATATTTTAATCTACAACGAAGAGGACTATCCAGCATGTATAAAAGAATTTGCTTGTAGCATTGTTCTCTACAATTTTAGCAATGCAATTTCTCAAAAAGTTCTCAATATTTCAACTTCTTTAACATCTGGAAGTGGGTCAAAAATTGAAGGCAAGGAGTATGAGGTAATTCCAAAAAAGGTGTACAATATGACATCTTCAATGAAATTAAATAATCATGTCACGCAATCAAATATCACAATAGAAGGATATAACAATAAAACAAGCTCATGGGAACGGATTAGTGATTGTATTAATAATATGTATGGACCAATGGAATGGACAAAATTTGACTGTACATTACAAATTCCTGACGAAATATCTAAAATAAGACCCTTAATTAATGGCGGATATTCAAATGAAACAGGTAAAGAGGCAGTAAGCTATTTGTCGAATATAGGAATAATAAATCAAAACGAATTTGTAGATTTATTCCCAGACATTAATTATTCTGATTATATAATATTTGGAAAAGGATTTGGGCATATAACAGATATGCAAATGGGTCCAGACGGAGACCTATACGTTTTAGCATTACCAGGGGCTGAAGACACTGAGAGGTCAATTCCGAATAAAAAAATTAACGAAGGAGCGATATATAGAATAGCCAAAAATTAACACTCAAGAACAGGGAGTAGGGTTAAAAGTGTTAAGATCTGCTAATTGCACAACACTTTTAGTAAGGCCCGACACATGGAGTTAAAACAGAAACGATCAGTTTACAGCTAGAAAAAAATCAAATAGTAACTTTTAATTTAAATCAGAGAATTTTCGTCCAAATTCAAAATATATCCTTTCTTCAAAACAAATTCTCAAATTTGTTCACTTGGTTTCCTCATAGACATCATTAATTCTCCTGACAATATCTTGCCAATCAAAGTTGAACGCATAACCTGTGTAACTACTATTGAACTTGTTAATACCGTGGCCAAATAAGGTTAGACAGGTATGACTAATTTCTTCCGGTGAAATACTTTTAAGCATATTTTTTTTAGAATAACCTTGTAATATTTCATTTACACCACCAACGTCTGAATAAATTATATGCAAATCTGCCGCCATTGCCTCCAAGATAGTCAAGGGCAACCCTTCAAATTTTGATGGTAAAATGAATACGTCAGCAGCAATATAGATCTCATGAATATTTTCTGCAGGTTGCCAATCAAAGATCTGTATACCCTTTACACCTTTGGCTATCGATTTGATTTCATGTTCTAATGTGCCCTGACCTACCATAATAACTTGAAATTTGTCGTTATGATCATGCAAAAGAAGCTCAGATGCCTTTACGAAGTTAAGTGCCCCTTTGGATTCATCAAATCTACCCACATAAAGAAGAATTATCTTAGTTTGACTAATCCTAAATTTTTCTCGAAATTCTTTTTTCCGATCTAAATTTGTTCTAAACTTATTAGAATCGACCCCATTAGGTATTATTCTAAACTTATTATAGAGTGAGGAATATCTACTAGCATACTCTATATTCTGATTTGTACCACCGATTACAAAGTTGGATTTAAGCAAAATGTTTTTAAATATATACTTGTTGAAAATATCTTCAATCTTCGATTTACCGCCTAATTTCGTAGGATTCAACGCATAGGTACCGTGGAGTGATAATACGGTAGGAATTTTGTGCTTGTGAGCAGAATGTAATGCAATCCAGCATAATGGATAATGGTGACCATGAACATGAACCACATCGAAAAGATTATGCTTTATTATAGAATCTACTTTAAATCCCAGATCTAAGGGAAAGCTAAAATTTCTTAACGTGGAATATGGCCAACCTGGAAGATGAATAGACCTGATTTGGGTGATATTGCCAAATTTTCTTTCTTCATGATAATCGCGGTCCGTTATGTTCCTTGATGTTACAATATGAATATCATGTTTAAACTTATTTAGCTCCTTACATATATTAAATACAACACTTGAAATTCCTCCGATTGATGGGGGATAAAAAGGGGTAACTTGTAATATTCGCAATTTATCTTAAATTTTCACTATCTATTATTTAATTTAACCAAAGTATTAAATTTGAATTGGTTCATTTCCTTTTTTTAAATAATAACTCCTTTTTGCTGGCAAGGTTTTCCTATATTGATGTGATAACAAAGTTAACAAGTTGAGTGACCATGTCTATATGGAAAATCGGCTGTTGATGGTCCTAACAAATGACGGGCAGATAACCCCTGGCTTTCATCAAAACGTCTTGACCAGGAAAATGACTACTGAATAAAGGCATTTTTTCTAGTATTAGATAACGTATCCATCCGTAGATCAGTCAAGGTAAAAGAAACTATCGCCAGGAATAGTCCAAGCTTTTGGAAACTTGCGTTAACTAAGGGTATGTTTATTCTGCCCTTAGAGATATCTTTTTATATATTGTCGTTGTTTCACACTATGTTGAAAATTCAATTTATAGTGGACATATTTAATAGATATTTTTCTCATCCGGGAAATAGTATAATAAATTCTAGAGGTTAGTGACTATTATGGCTATTGACCCTTCCGTTAATTTGGTTCCTCCAAAGAAGATAATTGTTTGTATTCCCGCTTTCAATGAGGAGAAAAATATTAGTGATATTTTAAACAAAGCAAAAAATTATGCCAAAGAAATTATAGTTTATGATGATGGATCCACTGATAAAACTGCTGAAATTGCAACGAATATGGGTGCCGTAGTAATAAGAAACCCTAAGAATAAAGGATATGGTAAAGCGCTCAGTGAACTCTTCAAATACGCCCTGACCTGCAATGCAGACGTCATGATTACTTTGGATTCAGATGGTCAGCATGACGCTAATCAAATACCTCTGTTAGTAGATCCATTGCTTCATAATGAAGCTGATATTGTAATCGGATCAAGGTTCCTGAAAAGGGAAGATTTAAAAAATGTTCCTTCTTATAGAAGCATAGGGATAAGAGCTATTACCAAAATGACTAAAGTAGCGTGCTATGAAAATATAACAGATTCTCAAAGCGGATTTAGATCCTATTCTCGCAATGCTTTATCTAAGTTACGATTGTATGAAGACGGTATGGCTATATCTACTGAGATATTGTTGAAAGCTAATGAACAGAATTTACGTATAGTAGAAGTGCCTATAACGGTAAGATATTTTGGAGATAGCTCAACACATAATCCAGTTACTCATGGAATTTCGATTGTTAGTCATTTGTTGAGACACATGTCTTTTAAAAAACCTTTGTTATTTTATGGCCTTCCCGGGATAATCTTTTTGGTTGTTTCCTCGCTATTTATGTATACTGCATTGGATTTGTTTTCGAGTACTCGATATGTGTCAACCAATATGGTAATATTGTCATTAGGGTTTGCAATAATGGGCATTTTGTTACTAGCTACATCTGCAATTATCTATACAATAATATCATTGTTTAAGGGACAGCTTAGGGAGTAGCATTCTGACCATTTTAGTGAATCCACTCCTCAAAATCGAGTTATTTTAAAACTCTAATTTAAATTCATAATTATAGTTTTAAAAACATTTTTTTATTGTATTGTTAGGGAATCTCAAATGAACATTGAATTCAATTTAAACTTTCAAAGCTTTCTTACAAATTAAATATTTAACTACAATATCTCAGTAAAGCTGTTGATTCAGGGTTCACAATACTTTTTTATTGTTTAGCTAATGTTATCACTAGAATCATTCCAGTGGGGAGTCACAAATACAAATCGTTTTAAGTTTAATAATCAATTAGATAAATTACCTGAAACCTAGTAGATCAAATCTTATTAGAATATTTAAATTATTTTTTATTCATCCAAATTATATTTGATATAATTAATAGGTGCAAAATTGGAAATTTCGTTATAATCAGAGGTATCAATGGAATGTTCTAAAATCTAAACTAAATTCAATAATTTCTAAATTTGAAAAGCTATATTTATTTCTTTGTAGATTCTTGATATTGCAGTAGATCATACTTCAAGAATGCATTTCGAATTTACTTTATTCATTCGGGGTATGTTTTTATTTATGCGAGGGTCCTGTATATAAAGTTGAAAAAATTTAAAAAGGCCTTAGTTACAGGTGGATGTGGTTTTATTGGAAGCCATATAGTTGATGAGTTACTTAGACGTGGAATAGAAACAATCGTTTTAGATGACCTTTCTACTGGCAAATCATATTATGTGAATAAACATTTTGATAATAGGTTATTTCAGTTTATTAATGGAGATATTTCAGAAATTAAGGAATTGTTTGAAGATAAGGAAAGATTTGATATAGTTTTTCATGAAGCTGCTATTGCAAGTGTGGCGCAGTCAGTTAATAATCCTAAATATGTTTTTGAAACAAATGTAAATTCTGCGTATAAAGTCTTAAACTTTTGTAAAGATAGTGGAGTAAAAAAAATCATATTTGCATCATCTGCTGCTGTTTATGGGGATTTACAAGGTAAAGAATTATCAGAGGAGATACACTGTAATCCTACTTCTCCTTATGGCGCTTATAAGATTGCGATAGAACACTTTCTTCATTCTTATTGGAATACATATGGATTAGAGACAGTTTCTTTGAGATACTTCAATGTATATGGACCCAGGCAAAGTAACAATGAATACAGTGGAGTAATCACTATTTTTATTAATAGACTTTTGAACAATGAACCATTGATGATCTTTGGGGATGGCAAACAGATAAGAGATTTTGTAAATATAAGGGACATCGTAAAGGCAAATATGCTGGCCATGGAATGTCCCAAGGCAGCTGGTGAGACTTTTAACGTAGGGACAGGAACTCAAACAACAATTTTAGAATTAGCGGAAATAATTAAAAAAGTTACAAACAAAGAGACGGCTCGCATAATGTATTCGAAAGAAAGGTCAGGCGATATCAAAAAAAGTGTATCGAATATCTCCAAATCAAAAGATATACTTGGATTTAATGCAACTACCAATCTTTTCAGTGGTCTTTCAGATTATTTAAATTCGCAAAAACTATTGGTTTAGTTTACCAAAAAAAGAATTTCACACTTTTGGTTGGTGAGATATATTGTGTAATTACTGTTTAGTCATGAATTCCATGGTTTGAAATAAGATTGAGTGTTGTCTGCCTGCGATGTTATAATCTCGAGCATTTATTTCTTCACACATATTCTTAAACGATAATTGTATAATTCTCTAGTGCACACTCGAGTTTTCGCTCCGTAGAATTGTGCGAATAGTTGAAATGCTTCCCTAATTCGTTTTTTTTCCAACTGCATAAGCCATGTTGTCGCCATGGGCTACTACTGAACCAATTAAGGTTGCTGCAATAAACATCGGAGAGTCTGATTATTATTAGGTGTAAGGTCAGATTCTAAATATTTTCTACTTTAATTTCTTAAAAAAGATTTCTAAATGGCAAAAATAACAACTTATATGATTACTAAGAGAAAGAAAGGCTCTTAATCTGACGAGGAATCTAAAGACTGTAATAGTTTTATTTCCTCAATGATTGTCGTATACAAATGCCTTCAAAGTATTTGAGCGTAGGTTTACTTTTGTATATTCCTATCTACCTCTGAGAATATCCTCGGACGATTATCTTCTCTTTTCAAAAGAACCTGTGTTCCTATCTAGAATTGGATTCATAAGAATAGACTTACGATGGGTTATATGAAAAGCAAAAAGACTACAGAATACCTCCGAGGTGGAACTGTCATAGAATCTTTGGAATATCTCTGGGTATGATTTGCCACTTATCAAAAGAATAAACAAATTATCGGGTATTCTATCTCCGTTCCTTATCCACTTTATGAAGATTCTTAATTGCTATTCGAAGACTGCTTTTTTAGCAAGTTAATTCATTTGGATAGAGAAGAATAGATCGTATAGATTGCTCAATAGCAATAAATCTTCTTCATGGAACTCTATTATTTGATATTAGGTAGAAGAGATTCGCTCATGGTTAGACACTAGTTAACATGGATCCTATTCGTATGAATATTTATCAACCAGTAACGAATTAACATTCAAGAATGCTCAGAGGGCTATATGCACTTCAGAAGGATTTGGGAATGGACAAA
>JANWKP010000256.1 GCA_025451315.1 Nitrososphaerales archaeon
AGATCAGTATATGATTAGTCCCAATCGTCATAGCCTTCTATTGTTATCAATATGCCTTAGAGTGCTATGCCAATCAATAACTAAACAAATTATCTCGAATTATTACATAGTATAATAACAGTGAGAGAATACCTTATACAACCACTCCTGCCATAACCTTCTAAACCTCTCCTCAGAAAAAGGGCTATGGCTCTCTTTTTCTCTAATAAATAATTAAAATAATATTTCCTATACTTATCCCTTAAGACATTTTGTTATTGAACTATACAACTCTATTCGGTCAGATACCCTAGTGCTTTCATCATATTTCAGAAGAGTTTTCATCATTCCGTTGATCTTTAAAGGATTCTATATTAAAAGTTAAACTAAATTAGCTTATTATATTATATAAACTTACAAAGTATCTTTTATAAGAAAATCAAAAAAGGTACTTTATGTCTTTAGAAGAAAAAATACTTAACAAAATTTTTTCTTCAGGTGTATCTGGAGTGAAAAAAACAGATCTAAAAAAAGAATTTGCATCAGTTGATCTGGATAGCTTATTGAATTTATGGATAAAACAAAATGAAATTATTATGTCAAAAAAGGGAAGCACAAGTTATTGTTGGCATAAAGACAATTATTTACAGTACCTCTTAGATTCAGACCCAAAATTCAAATATACATTTGATTTATTCAAAGAGGTTCAAATTTCTTTTCAAAATTTATCGAATTCTGTTGAGAAACATGTAGAAAAATTGGATGGTAAGATGATTGTTTTAATGGATTCAATATTAGCCACAACTACCACTAATAATCCCTTTGAAAATAGTGTCTCTCCTCCCCAGAAAGTTATTAATTTACAAAACTTTAGTGAAGATTTTGATCTAACAATATGCAAATACTCTGATTCAATCGGATGGGTTCCATTATCCACTTTGAGAAATGATCTATCTCAGAAATATGAAATTTCAGAAAAGGAATTCTATGATCTTGCTGAACAAATAGTAGACGAAAATAGATCCAAATATGAATTGTCAACAGGAGGTAATGAAGGAATTATGATTCGTGGATTGGTATATGGATATGTAAGGTGCTTGTAATTGTTTCCATATAATCTTACCAAAAATCCTTTTCCAAGTGGTCCAACACCTAATCTAGAAGATGCTCATATTTTAGGTGGAAAGAGGCATCAAGAAGCGAGAAATTCAATTTTTTCCTGTATCGAAGACCTTATAAAATATTCTGGAACTAATGATAATAATGATAAATTCAGAATTATTACAGTTATTCAAGATGTAGGTTCAGGAAAAACTCATCTGACACTTAACATAAAAATATCTGGAATAAATGAAAAAGCAATAATTTCTTATAACGACATGGCGCAAATATATCCAAAAAAGATTTTCAGTATTTATCAATCCATGATTAATGGTTTTCCATCTGATTATCTGTACAATTTGAAAAAAGAATTGCTTTATTATATAAGAGATCGAAGTAGAACAGAGAATAAAATCGCAAAAAAAATATTTAAATTAGGATTTTTTGAGTCTTTAACAGGTAAAGGAATCGATAATAAAATTCTTCAGATCTTAGAAGACAGAATAGAACCTGATTTAGGACATATTGATTCTATTTTAGCAGACAATTTTTCCAAGACTGATATATCTATAATCAAGACTATAATACAAAATCGATTTGAAAAAAGTAAATCTTTAACTTTAATAGATATGATAAATTTTCTATCAACTTTATCAAAAATTAATTTAAAATTATTGAACAAGATCTCATTGTATCAATTCGATGAATTCGATAACCACGAAGAAACACTTTCATTTATGAAGGCTATTATTAATGCACATATTCCCAATACGATCCTAATGCTAATTCTTACGCCATCTTCATATCTTAAAATGGCATCAGAGAATAGTTCAGTTTATGATAGGTTGGAAAAGGCTAATTATAAAATAGATCTTGCTGGGTCAAATTCATTTGAGGAAATATCCGATATAGTTTTAGAATATATTCGATCCACTACACCCAATGCTACTTTTTCTGATATTCAACGAAATGAACTTTTGTCTCAAATAAAAATACTCTATGAAGATTTCGACTTGAGAAATATAAGATCTATACTGAATATTATGTACAGTGCATTTGAAATAGCCAGTAACAAAAAAATGTCCATAATAAATGAACAAATTTTAGATGAAACATTACGTAAAATATATCCTGGTTTAAAAATAAAGGGAAGTATAGTAGATATGTCAATTTCTGACTATATTAAAATTAAAAATCGAATTGATTTTACGAAGGATATCAAGATAGAAATTGTAAACTCTTTGCGAGGATTAATAAATTATCTTCATCAACAAAATATCAAATGCAAATACGAATACTATTTGCCTTTAGAAGAAATAGTCAATGTAGTTTATAAAGATTATACTGGTTCGACATCTCAAATTACATTGCTATTAACTGAAACTACTTCACCAAATATGAAAAGTACTGTTTTTAATAATACGAAAAAAACCGGGCAAGATTTTAAGTATCCAAATATTACAAATAGGGATAATAAAACTATGTCTATTAATTTGGATAGATCAAAAATTATTGATTTACTGTTTGTTTGCGATAAAATTCATAAAAATCTTCATTCTATAGATGATAACAATAAAATATTATTATTAGCACAATCAATAAACTTATGTTGAATTATTTACTTTGTAATCCTAGTATGAATAGACTAAAATATCTATGAAGTAAATTATACATATTGAAATTTAGACAATTTACCTCACTTAACGATTTCATTAGTAATATTCATAAGGAAGGTTTTGGGGTGATTGAATATGAAACGGATAAAGTGCCTTGCATATATGTTCAACAATCACTATACGATATTATTATGGAGAAATGTATAGGAAAAAAATATGTAGTTGATGTTTTATTAAATATTTTTTATGATGGTCGTTATGTATTTGTAGACATTCAGCTGGAATTTATTGGTTTAGGAATTGAAGAAAATTTCTTAATTTCAGGTAACAACTCTATAAACTTTTTTGATGCATTAAATGATAGTGGTTTGTTAGGAATTATTCCAAAAAATAATTTACATGCTGATACATCCAATATTTTCATGATTCAACTTCCTAAAAAAGAGCGCATATCCAACGCCATAGATATAATCAAGTCAAATCTAAAATATTCAAGGACTAATAATGAAGAAAAAACATACTAAAGTTAAAAAAATACTTGATAACGATGCTAGTTCAGAAGATAATAAAGAGAATCTTATTTATTCCCCGATCCCGAAGGAAATTGATACTCATTATAAATTATATGGAAAGCATATCTGGGAAATTAAATTCTATGAAAAATGTGAAATTTGCAATTCTCCTTTTGATGAATTCGGTTTCTGTGCATGTGGTAGTGGAAGAAGTTAAACCAAAATGTTCAGTATAAAAAATGCGACGACCGGGATTTGAACCCGGGTTACCAGATTGGCAATCTGATGTCCTAGACCAAACTGGACGATCGTCGCTCATACGATTTCAGGTATGTTGGTTATTTAGCCTTTTTTATTTTATATAAACCTAATTTCCTCGAGATCAAGCTTGCTTGTATATTGGAACATAGTTTGAAATCGTAAACTTTTTCTTGATAACAAGAAACAAATAGTACTGATCGATCTAGTTTGGAAATTTGGCTTTTGATTATTTCATTCTATATCGATTTGATGATAATATTTACAATTTCTTCGGCATGAATATTATATCAATTATCATTTGAATAAATTTTCGGTTTCATATAAATTTGTTATTTTTATTGAGCTTTGATAGATAAACATATGTGTATATTTGTTAACTATTAATTAAAATTATAAAATACATCTCATTGGATAATGTTGTGCTATCGATTTTGATAATTTATTAAATAAATTTAGATGATAATTTTGAAGGAAGTCAAATAACGGGTTTTCCTAAATTAGTCTAATAATATCAAATAAACTAAAATTATGTTAAATTTAAAGGATTCATAGTATAAATATAACATAATTTAGAATAATTTGACTCATTTATGGATACAATAATTTCTCTTACCATGTATTAGCATTTTTGATATGGATTTTAATTAATTTTTAGTATCAAAAACAATCATAAAAATGAAATAAATTTAATATATACATTCTCAGTCTGAAGTGATTCCATCTTATTTTTGTATAACTAAAACTAAAGTTGAAAAACCTCTCTTTTCAAAGACAGTATTCTCTTTAACCTCCTCCACAATTACAGTTGCAGAAATAACGTCGTTTTTTAAACAATTTTTTGCATCAATTATTATATAATCATCCAAAATATCTGCAGAGTCTAGACTTGACTTGTTGACTGAATATTTAACTGGAGATGAAGAGTTTAACAAAATTAGATTATTACTGTCGTAACTTCCTATTCTTACTCCTTTTCCAGAACTCGGAATGGCCTTTATATTTAATCTAATTGTCCCTATTGGATTATATGTATAGCCTGACATATTATTTACAAGAATACAAAACTTAAACGGGTACCCTGCTGTATATTCTGCCATTTTAGTGATCCCATCATTCATTATTATATCTATTTTTTTTATAGTGTCCCCAAACTGGTAAATAATACGACTTGATTTAATAACTATCTCGTTAATTTTTTCTTTTCTCATTTTGGTTTCTTCTTGATTAAGGTTGTATCTATATACCCAATTGAGATAATCCAACGAGAGATCTTTTATAAATTCAGAACAAGTATTTTGATAATTTTTTATATTTTCCTTTTCAGAATTAATGTTTTTAATAGACATAATTTTAGTTATAGATTTAAAAACTATGAGAGAATATAAATAGATATAGGATTCTGTGTTACTTATGATGTTTAGCAAAATTATACAAGATTTAAAAATTAACTTTAATACAAATAGAAATTTCTTCGATAAATATACAAAAAGAAATCCAAATCTGATTTATTCAAAAATAAACGAAATAGCACAATTTGTAGGCTCAAGATATGAAATAGATTTGAAGTTACATTTTCCTAATCCCACTAAAATTTATGTATTTGACTCTTACGGAACCGAAAATATTGGAATTGTAGTGGATCGACTAAAAAAAAACTTTTCCATATCACGCGAAATAATAAAATCTAAAGCAATAGAAACCATTCCTAATGCCACAGCTTCAGATGCTTATATGTATGAGGGAAAGGAAGGAGTTCGTATATCATTAAAAAATGGACGAATAGAATTATTGCCAGGATCTGTACATATTTGGTGTACCGTTGATAAAGATATTGAAAACTATGTTAATTGGTTATTGACTAATGTATTAGATAAACATTCAACTTGAGTTTATATTATTAATTAATTTTTATATTTGTACTTATTAGGTCGTATTTATATTTTAATATACCATCCACATTAAAAATCTCAGCTTTTACCGGTAAAGGTAAATTCTTTGCAATCCATATTTTATTATTGTAATCTTTTATTATGTAACTCAACACAAAAGTTTCCAACTTACCTAATTTTGAAAACAAATATTCTTTTGCAGTAATTTTAATAGGTACATTTGTTATTCCAGTATCAATGGAATCCCATTTTGCACCTATCACTAAATATTTAGGTTCTCTTGTGATATCTTTTATTTGTAATATTGATGATTCAATAATGTTTAGATATTGTTGATTTTTCAGTTGCTTCTCTTTAAATAGCAAATTAGATTTTGATAACTCTGATAAAATTTTTATTGATTTACTTTCATTAGATATAGTAAATTCAGTATCCCAATAATTTTGACTATCTAGAAATAGTATATTAATCAAATAGTTGTCAAAGTGATTGTTTCTATTCTCTATCGTTAAATTATATAAGAATTTGTCACCATCATGAATATTGATTCCTGCTGACCACAAATCTTTGGTACTAGGGATTTGAAGCGCCATATCAGGATTATCAAATCCTCCATTTGATGCAATTATAGCAATATTCACTATGATAGAAAGAATCACCAATGATCCAAAAAATAATATAATACGTTTCTTACTTGACAAACTTAGTTGCTAAAATGAATTAGTAAATCCTAGTTATTTTTACCAATAAAAAAATATGGGGAATTAATGTCTATTTAACTGGAACCTGAAATTCCACTTGTTCAGTAAAGATTCCTGTATCTATACCTTTTACACTAGTCACTTTAATTTTAACAGTTACCATGCCCGGCTGTTCAAATGTTATATTATGAGAATTTGTTCCCTCACGTGCTGACTGGTTTTTCAAATCTGTTATTATAGTATTGTTTGAATCCATTATTAACAAGTCATAGGTAGCTTGACTTGCAGGAAATTGGTCTTTGTCTGTTACGTCTACAGTAAATGTAGTTTCATTGCCTGCAGTTATTATAGGCGGTTTCCAATCCAACGAAACATAAAAGTCTCCCCTAGCAGTTCTCTCTTTCAATGGGGGAGTGACTTCAAATAGTGACGTTTCGGGCATTACAGGTTGACCTTTGCCAGTTTCAAGCAAGATATACTGATATTGAACTGGTGCAGAACCTGTCGTTACATCAACATAGGCTTTCGCCATGACGGGATAAGGAAATTCATTTTTAATATAGGTATTACTGGCTACACCTTTGTAATATTCAACTCTTACGGTGTCTACTGGATCTTTAAAGGCTGGAATATTTAATTCTTGATGACCTGATGGTTTTATCTCAGAACCACCGATAGAAGCGATTTTACCCCATGATGCGGAATTCAAAGATTGACCAGGTTTAGAAACAAACGCTGCTAGCCATTGTAATGAACCTGCATAAGCACTTCGATATTTAGTCATTTCAGGAGGAATTTTAGATGTTCCTAAGGCGGTTAAATCCAATGGACTTAGGATAAATGTTCCATTTAACACTTTTCCTTGATCCTCTACAAAAACTGGTGCTATCCAATTCCCCTTATCGTCTTGATCCTTGAAATATATTGTCATGGTAAATTCTCGACCATTATTAGTATCAAATTGACTTATCCTATATTTTACATACGTATCTTTGGTTACTCCTTCTCCCAAATACCAATTATCATCCTCAGCAAAAGCGTGTGAAAATTTTAGTCCAGTGGTTGCAAGTAGGGCGGTAGAAACCAAGACAGAAATAATAAAAATCTGCAAATTTGATAGTTTATTTTTTGTCATCAATAGTATTACTAAAAAAGGGTTGATAAATGTTTATTATATAATAATTTTAATTAAAATAATATAAATATAATAATATGTCATATTTTATAAATGTGTAATTGCCCTTCCGTTCATTTTTATGAAGTTGAGTTTAAATTAGCAGGAATGACTGTTGTACCTACTCATAAAAATTGTGGAGAATCACTAAATGAAGAACAATTATCTAAATTTGACAAAGAATTAATAAAACATTGGAGATTTGAAGAAACTGAATAAAATGAAAATCGTTGTTCATATACTAAAATTTAGGCAAATTTATTAATGTCTTTTTATTATCAATTTTAGGTGTCTTTGAATGACAAAAATGCTTAATGTAAATATTGATACAAATGGAATAGATCAACAAGAAGCTCAAGATTGGGTGACAGAACTAGCAAATGTGTATGCTGATATGGAAATAGATGACATTAAAGTTTCTGGAAATAACATTTCTTTTAAAGCGGGATTATCTGGAATGGACGATACTGAGTCTGACGACCTTAAAATGAAGATAGATGAGTATCTTTCAATGAATGAAGCTTTTGAAGTGAAAAACCTCTCCATAAAATAACTTATTCCTAAGATTCATTTTTTTTAGATTATATCAATTTATTATTTTTTAAAAATCATAAACGAGCATTACTCAACTTTAAATAGTAGGTTAGGACATATAAATACTATGACTTGTAAAGGTATTTGCATAAGGCATAAAGCACAAAAACCTGTAGGATCTGGGAGATATGCTAGCGGCCAAAAACGTTGTCAAATATGTGAAATTTTTATAAAATGGGATGGTTTATGGTGTCCCTGTTGCGGATATAGATTAAGAACAAAACCACGTAATTTAAAATATAAAGCTAAATTACGTGCCAGAACTAAAAAGACAATAGAACCATTAACAACTCCAGTTATCACTGCATAATTTGGACGATCATTAATCTATTAGATTAATATGGGTTTAAAGTAATATAATTAACTCTAGTTAGAGTTTTAAGTTGTAGATCTTTATGTAAGGTGAAGGTAAGGAATAGAGCTTTTATAACGTTATAATTATACATTTAACAAGCTCCGATGGTGTAGTCCGGTTAAGCATTTCGCCCTCTCAAGGCGACGATCCCGGGTTCAAATCCCGGTCGGAGCACTTTCCTATAAAATTCAGTAGTCCGGTATTTTCTTCATTTTACATGTTACCATGATAATAGGTGGACTATCAAATACATCATCATTTTATAGAATTATAGTTTAATGTGTTATATACATAAATATTACTAGGTAACTAATGGATTTCATTCTGCAATTTTGTCTACAGGTGCCCTAATATTTTTTATAAATTTCTTTAGATTTACCTTATAATAAATTATCTCTCCTCTTCTCTCAATTACTGCTATAATTGCTTCTTTTCCCATTTTTTCTATTGAACGAATATTTTCGTATAACAAATTTGCCTTTATACTAATGCCTTCATTAATTCCAAAAATTATATACTTGGCTGGTTTTCTAGAATATTCTCCTCTTTCATAAACACGAAAATCATTTCCAAATCCGAAACCTTCTTTTG
>JANWKP010000257.1 GCA_025451315.1 Nitrososphaerales archaeon
GCTTTCCCGTCTTAATAAATGAATAATTTTCTAGAGGATTATCCAAATGCGAAATATCTTCTAGTCTTTGTTCTTGTAATGAAATCTGTGCCCAGACCAAATGATAAGTTGAGAATACAAATAGCGTAATAAGAAAGATACAGAAATAGATTATAACATATATCAAGTTTTAATATTTCACCACTTTAAGAACGCGATAAACTTTTGTCTCTGAATGCTTATTGTAATAATTATCGAGGTTGTATTCCTAATTGGTTCTATATTCTCTATCGACTTGCTAACCATTCTTTTTTTCCCCTACTTCTGAAATTTTGGTGATTAGTAATTTAAATTGAGTTTCTGTAATTTTTTGTTCTGAAAAGGCATTTTCTAAATCATCTCTCAGTTTATTCAGTCGCTTTTGTGAACCTATTCTAACTGATTCATCCTTTAAAGCGGCAATCCTCCTTCTGAATAACTTGTCGTATAATACCGAAATTTCGTTTTTTAGAGTCTCATAATGTTTTTCAGTTAACTCCCCCTTGGAATATGCATCTACAGTTTCAATTTTTAGGTCAAGAACTTTATTATTATTACCATTATTAAGATTAAGATTTACTTCATGATATAGAGATTTTATTATTTCATGATAGTAATTTGATTTTATAGTATCAGTTTTTGCACGGCGCCATCTTACCAGCGATGGAATTAGCCACACACCCAATCCCGTGGTAAGAACAAAACCAAATAAGGTAGTCCAGTACCCAGATGACAATGGTGGCGGAAGTGCCCTGAAATTAGCGGCGTAACTTCCGAAAGTAGTAGTATTTAATAGTCCTTGATTCGCAGCGGAGATTATTCCAAAATAATCATGAAATTCCTCACTTTTTTCTATAATTGATAATTTGAGAGTGTTATTCATATAGCTCATTATTGTATCTATATGTGGTTGGACTCCAAAGAAGCTTGTTACGGTGTCTGATATATCTGAAAGATGGTCATATATTGTAATTGGAGAAGGCTGATTAATTGATATTAGGCGACTCGAATCATTTCCAAGGTTTTCTGCCCAGCTGAGGAATTCAAATCCTTTGTTTGGTATGACTTTACAATAAGTGTCTGCGTAGATATAAACATATTTTTCCAATGGTGCATTTATTTCGTTACATTCTACATGCCCTGAATTCGAAGGGTTAACGGTAAATTGAAATTTTCCAACAACTTTATTAGAGTTGGTATCAACTACTGAAATGCTGTTTGAGCCCGAATTGGCTACATAGACTGTGCCACAAGCGTGGGAGAAGGCAATTCTACTTGGGGTTTTTCCCCACATCAGTATCATTGCCAATCTTAGATTGATTTTGAGTTGAAATAATGAAAATTGTATTTGAAAGTTCATTTGTTACGTAAAGTTTTCTATCTAAATTGTTAATCGCCATATAGCTCGGTTCTAAACCAACGGGATGTCAGCATCCATCTTTGTATTGTTATTAGTGAATGACGGATATAGAATTTGAGCCTTTATTTGACACATAAACATGCTCTCCAAATAAATCAATGGCGATATATGAGTGTTCTCTCCGACGACGATGTCCTTGCCAATCTTTTCATTTGTAGTACCGTTTATTACGGAAATGCTGTTTGAGCCCGAATTGGCTACATAAATATCATTTTTAGATTTACTAACTATTATGCCTAATGGTGATTCGCATACGACGATGTCCTTGCCAATCTTTTCATTTGTAATACCGTTTATTACGGAAATGCTGTTTGAGCCAGCGTTTGCTACATAGACTTTATTTTGAATTGTATCTATTTCCATGTAAATAGGCTTTACCCCAACAATGATTTCATTTCCTAATGGTGTATTATTCTTTGTAGATATTGTAGAAATACTGTTTGAATCAGCAGTAATAATATATATCAAGTCTTCAAGTCACCATTTCTATAGGACTCCCTTCAATACAATATGATAATGGTCGTCTTGATTTGATAGGAAATTATCTATAATATCGAGTATCTCATTAGAAAGATATACACTTGTTAGCATTGCATTGGTTAACACAAAGAAAGCAAATGCAGCCTAAATAGAAATAAAGAGCTTTTTACATATTTGCAGAGTATTAAATTTACTTCACAATATCATTAACTCTACCTATTGATAAAGTTTTATGAAATTGATGAAATAGTAAATAATTTAGGGCAGAGATATTTTCAGTTACTACACCTTAACAGCATATTTCATCACCTTTCATTTATGAAAATTGCTTATTCGCAATAAGGTCAAAAGAAAATTTCAAACAATGATCTAAAATTTACTAGCGAATGCCAATCATTGCCATGAATAGGCAGATATTTATATAGAAAATTTAACAAATCAACACTAGTAAACATAATGAATAATTCGAACCTCCAAATTACGGGAAGGGAATATAAGTTAATGCTAAACGTAAATAGGTTTAAAGAAAGAGATAGAGGAATAACATCGTTTCTGGAAGTAATAAAAAATCAAATTGATTTGACTAACAAGAAGGGTGAAAAAGGAGAAATATTTTTTGATGAGAAAAAAGAACGAAAGGTAAAGGACCGACTGGTATGGTATATAGATACTCCTGATCATCAGCTTAAAGAAAATAAATTTCTACTTAGAATTAGAAAAGAAAAAGGAGATGATGATAACAAGGAATACGTTATCGATTTAAAGTGTAGAAACTCAGATAGATATATAGCTGCATCTTATGACTTGATTTCTAAGCTGAAAGAAATTAAGAAGGAGTTTGAGTTTGAGTTTGAAGAAGATTTGGTCCCAAAGATGGATACGATGGAAACTATCAAGCCAGATTTTACTAGTAAATTTTCTCAATCTGTTTCATTTAAAGAAGGTAAAGAACCAGTATTAAAAAAAATTGAAGATCTTTTAGAAATTTTTCCAGCACTAAATAGGTTATGTATAGAACCCCATACAGAATTAAAAAAGGTAAATGATTTTGAAGCAAATGAAATTTCGATTAATATTGGAAAGATAAAACTGTTGAATAAAGATATTAGCACCGATGACTTATCCCTAAATTTCTGGTATTTATTAAAGGAAACCGAAAAAGATATACCAGTAATTATAGAATTTTCATTCGATTATTCTGCTAAGGAAAAGGATGGATCAAATGAATTGAATAAAAACGTATTAGAAGTATTTCCGATATCTCTCATAAGAAAGGTAAATGATTTTTATTTCAGTCTCTTTACAAATGATGAATTTGTTGATCTCAAAACTTCTAAAACTAAAACTGAATTTGCATACAACTATTAATCACCACACGGCAGTCTTCATCCATTGGAAATTAGATAAATTTGACCGCAATATTGGATTCGCTTCATATTGTCTATCATAAACGAGATTCGTTAAATATTACATAAAATGATAGGTAATTTTTACACGTTATGAGGCGGGACCTGTAAAACCACTTATTATATCGATTAAATTATTACGAACAGTAACAGGATCAGTGGTTGAATCAATGTTTAATTAGGTAGGATTGAATTGGTTAAAATGTCACTTACCAAAAACTACCTCTATTATACATTCACGTATTGATATTACTAAGAAAATTCTCAATAATTAGGTAGACTTCTTGATTATTATCGTTGTTCTATTCTTAATTCTTTCAACAAATTGCACGGTGTGAAATTGAAACCTTTAGAACTACACGAGATGGACTGGGCGGGATTTATAATTCCTGTTTTTTTATTAAATTAGTAAAGACAAAAAGCATAATTGTGAATAAAGTATAAATAATATTGCTTAATGATGGTCATCTAAGATATTTGTTAGAAGTATTTTGAATTAGATTTTCCTCCGTTCTTGGACTCGATTTCAAAACTTGATCTTTTAATTAAGCTAAAAGCCACAATGAAAAAATAAACCCTTAGAGATTATGAACTGATCTGATACTAATATGATACTAATATGATACTAATATGATACTAAACCTTCAATTACAAATATTTATTGATTGAAAATCCGAAAACGCATTTTTTAACCAAATCTTATTGTAAACTATCTTATCAAAGGAATAGACCGAGGAGGGTCGATTCAGTCACACTTTTTATTCATTAATAATTAGAAATTCAACAAGTATATAGTTAAAGTATGATTAAGGAAGTTTTAAGGGTTTCATCTACTTTTATCAAATTACGTAAATTGTCATAAAGGTCCATATTTCTACTAATCTTTGGGATTGGTTCTAAGATTTTATTCTTATCATATAAAATAATTATTTATTACTCAACCGCAACACACAAAAGAATATTTCCACGATGAGCATATGTAAGTCCGTCAATTGACATAGTATGTATATTATTTATTTTACTTTATTTTGTCTTGTCTTGTGACTAACCACAATCATAACAATATTATTCATCTTCCTTTTTTTCGTCTTTATTTTTATAAATGATCAAATTCAGAAAAACTGGAGAAAAGCGTGGAGCCATCATTATCTTTTTGTCTATTTCTTGATTGATTTGCTTGATTAGTTCTATTGAATATGATGTTTGTGTGAGGATGTAATTGAGATTGCTGACTGAATTTAAATAGAGTTTTTCGATCTCTTGTTTTTTTCCATTCAAGTTATTGATGTGTGTTTTTAGTCTGCTCAAAATAGTAGATTGCCGGGCAATCTCTAAATTTATATTTTTAAGACTTTTCAGTTTTTCTATAAATAATTTCCAATATTCGTTGTTACTCCTGTTACTTTTATCAATCTTTTTGCTACCCCCTTCCCCTTCCCCCTGCTGATTAGGTGTTTCATCAACAAAACTGGTATTTTTGAATGCGATTACTAGTTGATTGATACCGATGATATCCTCATTTGTTACTCCGTTACTATTAAGGTGCACTATTATAGGAGCAACAGTACCTTGTAGTTGCAAATACCATTGATATTGTGGAACTTCAACTTCTAACTTCATTTTTTCAGATTTAAGATTGTTTATCGTTGTTTCTAAACCCAATTTATTGTCATACTGGTTCTCAATGTCCTTTAAGAATTTGGAAACGGCTTCGTCTA
>JANWKP010000258.1 GCA_025451315.1 Nitrososphaerales archaeon
GCAGCAGTAGGAACAACAACTAATACTAAACCCGCATATTATAGCAAAAAACCCTGATCCACGCAACCAAAACAAAAGATGTCTAACTCATTTGAATTACTTACTGGTCCAATTGAGACTTGCGACAGCGTTCTCAAGACTTGCTAATACTGATGGAACCATGCTTATTGAAACTCCATCTAGACGGCCAGTTGGTAAAGTATATGAAATATATGAAAAATATTACATCAACTTCTAGTCTTACCATAAAATATTTTTTTATTTACGTTCAAAAACAATAATCTTAATTATTTGTCTATTGTTAGGTATTAATGCTACCTGCTCTGTTTGCTTCAACAATCCATCAAGTATTAAGTGGGTGTTATTGTAGCCACTGACACCTACTTGTTATTATTAGTATTCTTGATTTCATTTTATCTTAACTTCCGATTCGGAAGGAGGAAATACTTCCTCCTCTAGTCTATTAGTTAGTTAATTATAATGATTATTCTTTCCTTATTCAGTGCAATAATAAGGAAATTTATCTTCTAATAATTCATTAGTCAAACTTATTGATTATTTCTTTCTTTTCGAAATAATCCATATTTTCCAATATTTCATCACAATCTTCCTTGTAGTAAGGACTTTCATACACGTCTTGAGGATCTCCTTGTTGATAGAGTTCTTCTAACTTTATACAAAGATAACTATATTTATCTATAAATTCTTCCTGTGCATTTCTAGTATTTTCATCAAATTTTTGGAAATTGTCTTGAATATTTTGTGCAAAAACTGGACCTGTTGAAAGTATTGCGATAGATATGATAAGCAGAAAAAATAACTTGGTCACATGAATCTGAAATTTATCTATAATTATTCTTATTAAAAATAAAAATATCAATCTATATCTTTTGACCTCTTTCTGTTTAAATATTCATTAAGTGCTTCTTGTATTATTTGAGTTAGTGTCTTATTCTCATCTATGGCAATATGTTTGAGTTGCTTGATAATATCCTCCGAAATTCTTAGAGTAGTTTTATCCAATACGTAATCTAGTTTTACAACTAGTATTTACACTTGTCTGTTAATAAATATTACCATATTTATGATTATCTGCCTAATCAGATATATTTATATACAGATTAGGCTATAATAAAGTAATTTAAAAAATGACAAGAGTGAATTTTATACCGATAAAATCAGAAAACTTACCAAAAGTAGAATTAGAATACAATAACAGAAATGAATAAAGTTACAGAAAACATGGCTTGCCCGTACCAGAGAATCTAGATATTCAAGAAAAAAACTTTGTTTCATTAGTTGAGCCTGATACACCAATTGAGAGAACTGTTACAAGAATGTAAGATTGAGAGCACCGGATTACACATCAAAGAAAAGAGAACTTAAGAATATTTCATATATTATGAGAATTGGTATGGTAAAGACTGGTTAGGTCGTAGTGTTATACCAGTAGCCGATCATGTTGAAGGTGTATTTGAAGAACAGGAAGTAGAACCAGTTGTTAATAATAAAGGCAAGGTTATTGGCCATGAAAGAAAAGGACAGCATACAGTCTATTACATTCCATTCTCTGAAGTTTTTCAATAAGTTCTCTCAGATTCTTGATATCTAAAAATTTCATATAGTATTGTAAAAATTTCAAATAGTTTTCTCGTGTTGCTCGAGTTTTTATTGAATGTATAAAATTTCTATAAAGTTTATCATCATCTGATGATAATGATATTTGTTGTCCTTGTTTTTGTTCTGATTCTTGTAGCAGCTGCTGCTGCTGAGGCTCCTGCATTAAATTATTATAATTTCAACTATTATATATGATAATTTATACTATCATATTCTTACATGTATGTTATTTCTTTTTAAAAATTGTTTTACTTTTTTAACAGTAGACTTCTCATAATGAAATATAGATGCTGCTAAAGCTGCATCTACCTTTGTTTTTTGGAATACTTCTAGCATATGTATTGGTTTCCCACATCCTCCAGAGGCTATGACTGGTATACTTAATTCTCTGCAAATAATTCTGTTCAACTCTAAATCATATCCTTCTTCAGTTCCATCTGCATCAATACTTGTTAAAAGAATTTCCCCTCCTCCAAGTTTTTCTACCTTTTTAGCCCATTTTATTGCATCTATGCCTGTTCTTTCTTTTCCTCCATATATCATAACTTCAAACCAATAATGCTTATTTTGTTTCATTTTATACTCATAATTATCTTTTAAAGTTGTCTTAGGCTCAGCAGTCGAATAATTTTTTTTAACATCTATTGCTACTACTATACATTGTTTTCCAAAAATAGACATTAATTCTGTAATTAATTCTGGATTTTTTATAGCAGATGTATTTATAGAAACTTTATCAGCTCCACTTAGTAAAATGTCTCTAGCATGTTCTAATTTTTTGATACCACCACCTACAGTAAAAGGTATGTCTATAACTCTAGCAACATTTCGTACTACCTTTTTAATAATATCTCGTTTCTGTTCTGAAGCAGTTATATCTAGAAAAACAAGTTCATCTGCTCCTTGTTGACTATATCTTTTTGCAAATTCAACTGGATCTCCTGCATCCTTCACTTCTTTAAAATTAATACCTTTAACTACTCTCCCATTGTCTACATCAAGACAAGGAATAATTCTTTTTGCTAAGGTCATTTTTTAAACTACTGTTAGAGCTTTTTTTACATCTATCTTTCCATCATAGAGAGATTTGCCTAGTATAACTGCAGAACAACCAATATTTTTGACTCTTATTATATCTTCAATACTGGATATTCCACCACTAGCAATTATTTTTGTTCCATTTATGTTTGAAGCATAGGAAAGTGTATCTAAATCTGGGCCATTCAAAGTTCCATCTCTATCCACTGATGTGAGCAAAAATTCTTTAACCCCCTTGGCCATGAATAATTTTATAGCTTCAACTACCTTAAATCCAGATGGTTGCCTCCATCCATCAATCATAACAATACCTTTATTTTGATCTATTGAAATTACTATTTTCTCTATTTTATCCTTTAATTGTTGTAACACTTGAGGCTTTTTGTATGCCAAGGTGCCTATAACAATTTTCTCTGCTTTTTTTTCAAACATCCTATTAATAGCATCAATAGATCTTATTCCTCCAGCTACCTGCACCGAAATATTTATCGAATCTATCATTTTTAAAATAATTTCTGTGTTATTTTGATTATTATTCCATCCAGTAGTCAAAGTAGCATCAAGATCTACTACATGAATTATATTTGCACCTTGAGTTTCCATTTTCTCTGCAATTTCTATAGGATTATCACTATAAACAATTTTATTTCGAAGATCTCCTTTAACTAATCTTACTACCTTTCCTTCTAGTATATCAATTGCAGGTATTATATTCAATATTTACCACCACATATTGCCAAAAAATTCTTTATTATTTTCGCTCCATTTATCCCTGATTTTTCAGGATGAAATTGTGTTCCAAAAAGATTATTTTTCTCCACAACAACTGGTATAATATCTCCGTATTGAGAATTCGCAACTATTACTTTTTTATCTTTTGAAATTATACGGTATGAATGAACAAAGTAGACCCAACATTCATCTTTTAATCCTTGAAGGATTTTACATCCTTTTTCTGTTATTTCTAAATTATTCCATCCCATATGTGGAATTTTTACCTTTTTTCTTGGAAGCATAATCACTCTTCCACTTAAAATTTTCAAACCTTCTAACTTTCCTTCTTCGCTATTATTAAATAACATTTCCATTCCTAGACAAATACCAAGAATAGGAAAGTTTTTTTCAAACAGATCATCAAAATCGTTTCTATATGGTTGTATTGATCGAATAGCAGGATCAAAGTTCCCTACTCCAGGAAGAATTAATCCATCATGTTTATGCATGTTTTTTAAAGATTTAATTATGGAAACTTTTGTGGCTCCATTTCTTTCCAAAGAACATTTTAAACTATAAAGATTACCTGCACCATAATCAAAAATTGCAATATCATTCAATATCACATAACTCCTTTTGTACTTGGAATCCCATCTCTTTGATAATCTATACCTGAAGCCATTCTAAACGCTATTGCAAATGACTTCATTGCTGCCTCTATTTTATGGTGGTCGTTTTCGCCATATTGTATATTAATGTGAATACATGCATTAAGATTTTGTAATAAACTTTCTATAAAATGTTCCAAATCCTCTCTTGCAATTCCTTCAATTTCCTTTCTTGTTAATCCTAAATTTACTTTATGGGTTTGTCTTTTGATTAGATCAATTGCTGAAATTGCCATTACTTCATCCATTGGAATTATTGCATATCCATATCTTCTAATTTGCGTCCTATTTGATAACGCATCATTTAGAGTTTGAGAGAGGGTTATAGCCACATCTTCAATTAAATGATGAGAAATACTATCATTTGATTTTGCTTCTAAATAAATATCTACCATACTATGCTTTCCAAACGCTGAGATTAAATGATCTATAAATGGAATTCCAGTTTTAATTTCTACTTTCCCAGAGCCATCAATATTAACGCTCACACTTACATCGGTCTCTTTCGTAAATCTATCTTTGACGGATATTCTTTTCTGAGATTTATCCAAGTCAAGAGGTTTCGAATTCAACTAACAATATTCCTTATGATACTTTATTTAATATATGTGGTAAATCATTTACACTTTTAATTATTATATCTGCTTTTTTCTCCATAAACTTACTAATTAACTCATCTTTATTACTACTACAACCATAAATTCCACAAAAAACTATACTAGTTTTGGTTTTAATGTTTTTTTGATTTAATTCTTCTTCTGCTCTTCTAGCCATTATTAAATCTTCAACAGAGTCACCACAATAGAGAATATCGTTTCTTGTGTTAATTTTATTTATTACTTTTTTTAATCCATATGGATTTGGTTTAGCGAATTTTCTGTCCTCATCCTCGAGAAATATGCTATTCTTTTCGTTTAACAAATGAAATTTATTATCTAGGGCATAGGCTGCTGCAATCTTACTTCTTCCTGAAACCATTGCAATTTTACTATTAAATCTTTCTATTAGCTTTCTGATTGTATTATCTGTGATCACTATTCTATCATTTTCAATGAGCGGTTTTCCAAAATAGTATTTTGATTTAATTTTATATCTTTTTAAAAATAATTCTTGTCCATAAAAAAATTCGTCAAATACAGTCGAAATTATACTGTCTCCAACCTTTCCAGGATAGTTCAAATAATCAAGAATTTTATCAATATTTTTTAAATAATTAGGAAAGGTTTTATTCGATGTTAGTTTCTTAATATATTTCTCAACCGAGTCTATCCCCGTTTCATCAGCATGTTCTGCTACATCAATTAGAAATTTTTCAAGATTAGCATTTTGAAGATCTTGATATGATAATAGTGCTAAAATAATAGCATAGCTTGTATCAGTATCATTGTTGAAACCTCCAGTCTTTCTAAATTTCAAAATGATCTGATCTGTAATCAAATCTTTTAAATCTTTTTTAATCAAATTTCTGACTACAAATTGGACTGTATTTTTTATTGCTTCGTTATAAGATTTTTTTACGTCAATTAAAACTCCATCAATATCAAAAATAATATAGTCAATATGGAAACATCTTCTCAATGTATGAATAAAATTGACATTATTTATTTTTTGATACATTACATTATATTACCTTATCTAAAGATCTTAAAAATTTATTATTCATCATTTTTGTTCCGATAGTTACCCTAATATGACCTCCTTTTCTGTCTTTTATTCTTCCTATAGTTTTAACTGCAATATTGTCTTTTTTTAATTGAGTTAAAATTCGTTCATATTTATTCATGTCAGGAATTTGAAAAAAAATGAAATTAGACTCAGTTTGAAAAACTTTTATTTCATTATTAATTTCTTTTAAATAATCTAATATTCTTTTACGTTCTTTCTTAATAATTTTAATAGTTTTCTCAATATATTTTGAATCTCTTAATATCTCACTTCCTATACCCAAAGAAATATTATTTATTGCATAAGGATATTGTATAATAGTTTTAAATATACGTGAAAAATCTTCGTTAGCAATACAGTACCCTAATCTTGCTCCTGCTAATCCAAATGCTTTTGATAGCGTCCTTAATAGTATTATATTCTGGCTTTTTATTGTTTCAGAACCAAATGAGTAACTAGCAAACTCTACGTACGCTTCATCAATAATTATTAATTTATCATCGAAATTTTTAATTATATCTATTAGTAATTCTTTATCAAATTGATTACCAGTAGGATTATTTGGTGAACAGATGTATATTATTTCAGATTTTTTTGCGCTTTGAATAAACTTTTTTTTATCAATTGAATTATCTTGTAAAAGAGGTATTTTGTCTATTTTTATGGAATATAATAAACATCTATCAATAAAATAAGAAAAAGTAGGAGTAAAGGTAGTTACTCTTTTTTCTTTTCCAAAGACTGACAGGATTAAATCTATTATTTGATCAGAGCCATTTCCAATGGCTAAATATTTTTTATCTATTTTAGTATATTTTGAAAGCTGTAGATAAAAATCATCAATTTGATCTAATGGATATTCTCTTAAATCTTCTCTTTCTGCAGCTTTAATTGCTATTTTTTTGATAAACTCCTTTTTTAAAGCAAGATTTTCGTTTGCATCTAGTTTTAATCCTTTATTTTTTTCTGGTTTTTTGTAATAATCTAATTTTCCTATTTCACTTAATTTTGTTTCAAACCATTTATCCATATTTTATTTCTCATCTTTTATTTTTTGATTTGTAATATCTTTTACTCTTTCTTTAACAGCTTTATAATGATTAATCAGCCCTTCTTCTTTGGTTATTATCTTGATATAAGGTTCAATTTCCTCAAGCTCTTTCTTTGAAGCTTGAACTAGATTTGCAATTCGGACAAAATCTAATATTGATAAAGATGTTCTTGATTTACCAAATCCCATAGTAGGAAGAACATGATTTGAACCTAAACAATAGTCACTAGCTGCAGACGGAGTATTTTCTCCAATTAAAGCAAGTCCTGCAGACGTAATTTTTTTAACTATTTTTAATTCATTCTTAGCCATAATCTGTAAATGTTCGGGAGCTATTTCATTAATAAATTCTATTGCTAAATCTTCATTTTCTGATATAGCGATAAATCCATTTTCTTTTAAACTATTTGTAACTATTTCCTGGCGTGAGATCTTATTCTCTAAAATATTATTAATTTCATCTTCGACTGTATTTGCAAATTCATATGAATTAGTTACTAATCCACATAACGTATCTTTACTGTGTTCTGATTGGGAAATCAGGTCTAAAGCAACATATTTTGCATTAGATTTATCATCTGCATAAATTACTAATTCCGTAGGACCTGCTAACATATCAATTGATACTATATTTGAAACCAATAATTTTGCAATTGTTACATACATTCCACCTGGACCTACAATCTTGTCCACTCTCTTGATGCTATCAGTTCCAAATGCTAATCCTGCTATACCTTGTGCTCCTCCAATTTTGTATATTTCATTAACTCCACAAATATCAGCTGAAACTAACGTAAGGGGATCTATTTTTCCATTTAACATAGTTGGTGTTATTGCTACTATTCTTTTGACTCCCGCTAATTTTGCTGGTGTTACACACATTATGAGTGTACTTGGATATCTGGCAGATCCACCGGGAACATAACAACCAACGCTAGGAATAGGTTGGATTATGCGTTGTATGTTTTCATTTTTTATATATAAAGATGATATTTTTTTAAGGTGATCTAAAAGAATAATTTCATTTCTTACCAATCTATCTCTAATAAGTTTAATAGTTTTAATATGATCATCAGAAATACAATTGTATGCTTCTTCTATTTCTTCATTACTGACTTGAAATGAATCTAGCTCCACTTTATCAAATACAGATGTATATCTTTTTATAGCATCATCACCACAATTACGAACATTTTCTAAAATCTCCTGTGTCTTTTTAATTGCATCTTCAGAAAAATTACTTGATACTCTATAACGTATGCTTTCTACATCTAGTTTAGCATTTTTAATTGTGATTCTATTAATCAATTATTATTCTTCTTTGTCTAAATTGATCTCTTCTAATGGTAATATTTGTCTTGGTTCTGATACAACTAAACCCTGTGCTAATTTTCTCATAATTGGAACAATTTTTATAAATTCATTCTTATCAATAATTGTATTCACTCCATACCATCCTTCTTCACTCAAATCACTAACTGTAGGTCTCTTTAATGCTGGTAAAGTAGAAAGTAATTCACTTAAATTTTCTTTTCTAACATTAACAAAAATATGCAGTTTTTTACGTGCTTCTACTACTCCCTTTAATAATGCAATCATATCTGCTATCTTCTCTCTCTTTTTATTATCTTTAAGAGAATTTTTATTTGCGATTAGAACAGAAGTCGATTCCATAATTGTATCTATAATTTTTAAATTATTCTGGGCTAAAGTTGTTCCAGTTTCAGTAATATCACATATAGCATCTACATCTTCTGGTGGCTTAGCTTCTGTTGCCCCAAACGAGAGAAATATTTGAACATTTTTATTTTCGCCAACTCTAAGCCAAGGGGTGATAATCATAGGGTTGCTATTTCCAAAATATTTCTGGTAGGCGATTTTAGATTTTATATAATTTGCTGTAGTAGTAAGGTATTCTGCAGATATTCTAAGTGGTTTTTCTCTTCTTACATGATCTATAATCATTTCATCCAAAGTATTAAATTGAAAACTTTCTGGTATAGCTATTACTTGTTTTACTCTACCATATTCTAAATCTAGCAAAATTTTTACATCTGCATTTGCTTCTTTAATCCAATCTCTTCCAGTAATTCCAACATCATATAGTCCTTCTTGTACATATGTAGGAATTTCTTGTGGCCTCAGAAGCTTAACTTCTATTTCTGGATCACTTAACTTAATTCTATAAGTTCGTGCTCGACCGCTTATTTTTTGCCATGCTTCTTCAAGAATCTTTAAAGTTGCTTCTTCAATAGTTCCCTTAGGTACAACAAATTTTACTATGTGAGCCATAACTATAACAAAAAATTTTTCTTCTCATTGGATATATATCTACTTTGTATTAGTTCCATTTTTATTAATTAATTTGATAATCTCTTCAGCCTTATTTACAGTAACATTATTTTCTTGCACAAGTCTGTTTGCAACGATATTGATTTGTTCATCGGTTGCTCCTGCAGTTATGGCTATATTTCGAGCATGTAATCTCATATGTCCTCTCTGAATTCCTTCATCCGCTAAAGCACGGATTGCAGCAAAATTTTGAGCTAGACCTACTGCTATCATTATTAAAGCAAGCTCTTTGGCTTTCTTTATGTTTAATATTTTCAAAGATACTTTCACATATGGATGTACCGAGCTTATTCCTCCTACTATTCCTATAGCCAATGGAATCTCGATTTCACCAACTAAATCTCCTTCTTTTGATCTATACCATTTAGTCAGAGATCTATATTTTCCATCCTTTGAAGCATATGCATGTGCAGCTGCTTCTATAGCTCTAACATCCTGCCCTGTTGCCATAGCTACTCCATCAATTCCATTCATCAACCCTTTGTTATGGGTAACAGCTCTATATATGTCAGAATATGCAAATGCATATGCGTATAAAATTCTATTTACACCATCCAAGCCACCTACCAATTCTTTTGGAAAAATAGCTTTACACCTAGCCATTCTTTTTGTTGAATAATTCGAAAGAATTTTCAAAATAACTGTACATTTAGTTAGTTTTTCTAATTCTGAACCAACTAATTCGCACATCGTGTTAATTACATTTGCTCCCATTGCATCTCTTGTATCTATAATTAATTCGATTATTATCATGTAGCCCATTTTGTTGCTGCTTTCATCAGAGATTTCCCTTAATTGTAAATCAATGGCATGTACAGATCTACTTTTTGAATTTGATATTTCCAGTAACTTTTCTTTATTATTCAATATTATTTTTTTTATTTTGTCTCTTTCTTTCTTGAAATAAAATTTGTCTTTATTATTTCTTTTATCTCGTGAAACTAATTGGATCTGTCCAATCATGATGGAATTATCTGCTTCAGCTAAAAATCCTCCTTTTATACTTGCAATTTTCGCAGCTTTACTTGCAGCAGCGATAACAGATGGTTCTTCTATAGCCATTGGAATTAAATATTTTCTTCCGTTTATAACAAAATTAGTAGCAATTCCTAGAGGAATGGGTATAAATCCTATTGCATTTTCAATCATGTTGTTAATTTTATTAAAAACAAAATTTTTTGGAAAGTCCTGAAAGATTTCTGAATCTTGTTCAGTAATGTGTGTTTCTTTTTTCAAAAATTGCAAGCGTTCCTGAAGATCTAACTCATAAAATTTTTTGATATTTTTGTTATTTTCCTTCTTATTAACTTTGTCCACAAGGGTTTATGGCTTAAGTATTTTTAAAATTTTATCATCATTATCTTGGATAATTCCTCTTCCATCGGTATTGCTAGTCAGTACATATAAACTACCGTCACTAGATTCAACAATATCTCTAAGTCGACCATAACCTACTAATATATTATTTTGTTCTCCTGATTCCAAGTCTATCTGTCTTAAATGAGAACCTTTGAGGGTTGTTACGATTAGATCATTTTGATAACCTAGTTTATCTGATGAAGCAAACGTTATACCAGAAGGTGCAATAGCAGGATTAAAACAAATAATAGCTTTCTGAGAAATATTTGTTCCTTTACATTCTTCTTCTGGCCATCCATAGTTCATTCCTGGTTTAATCAAATTAATTTCATCAAATCCTGATGAACCATGTTCTGATGAATACATCTGTTTTGTTATGGGGTGCCATGCGATTCCCTGAACATTTCTATGTCCATATGAATAAATAGAAGAGTAATTGAATGGATTATCCGAAGGAATAGATCCATCCGGATTTACGCGTAATATCTTACCTGCAAGTGAAGAAAGATTTTGTGCTAAAAGAGGATCAGACGCATCACCAGTAGTTATATATAGCTTGTAATCAGGTCCAAACTTTATTCTTCCTCCATTGTTATATGGTGACCCAGGAATAGAATCAATTATTATATCTGATTCAATAATTTTGTTATCTTTTTCTTTTAAAAGTAAAACTTTATTATAAAGTTTATTATCTTTCACGTAACTATGATAAATGTACATTAAATGATTCTCTGTAAAGTTAGGATGAAGAACAATTCCTAATAATCCTGAACCTCCATCTTGTGCAACTCTGATATAAGCTACTGGTTCATCAAGAAGATTTCCTTTTTCATCAATTACCCTGATCTTTCCATCTCGTTCAGTAAAAAATATTCTATTGTCTTTTGCAATATCTATAGCCCAAGGTGTTGATAGATTTTTTGCAATTATCTCAATACCTTTACTATGATTCGTTGTATTACTCAAGAGTGAGGGCTCTGGGATAGGAATAGTAGTATCTAACGGAGATATAAAAATTGTAACTATTGCACTAATAACGGCCAACACAGCCATTACTACTACTAATCTTTTATCCATTAATGCGAGTTTAATTATTAAAGTATAATAAATTTTACATCTGATCAAATTTATTAGATATTCTTTTTAACAATATAAGCGCAGATGAGGAGATTTGAACTCCTGATCGCCCGAAGGCGAATCGGCTTGCTTTAACCTTGAAGATTACTCAAGGCCGACGCATTATTGTGTTCTGTATAGAAGACCACTCTGCCACATCTGCACAAAGATAAATCAAATATCCTCCTATTATATATTTTAATGATTTTAATTGTTAGTATCTAAATTAATAGCAAGTTAACCTAATTCAAAAATATTTTAAGTAAATTAGGTAGAATGTGACAATTGTTTTATATAGAAAACCTTTTCCTAATAGTTTTAATTGATATATTGTAAATATTATATAATAATCTAAAATTTTTTGTCAAAGTTTTTAATGTGTATAACGATACATAACAATGGTAAATAATTTATTTATTGATTTTTATCAAAAACACTTATTTAATATCCTTAATCACATAAAATAGTTAAAAATGATTCCAATTAACAGACCTTGGATAGATAACGAGGAGAAACAAGAAATTATTAAAGTCATTGATGAAAATGCTCTAACTAGTGCTGCAAGAGATGGCGGTAAAAGAGTACAAGAATTTGAATCATCTCTACGAACATTTTTAAATGTTAAACATGTAATCTCCGTTAATTCGGGTACTGCAGCTTTGCATGCAGCATTACTTGCACTTAATATTAAGACTGGAGATGAAGTATTACTTCCCTCTTTTACCTTTGTAGCAACTGCCAATGCAGTGGTTGCATCTGGAGCGAAACCCGTTTTCGTAGATATTAATACTAAAGATTATACCATCGACCTTTACGATTTAAAGAAAAAAATTTCTAAAAAAAGTAAAGCTATAATACCTGTTCATCTTTATGGTCATCCTGCGGATCTAACTGAACTGAATGAAATAGCAAATCAATATTCTATTTATATTATTGAAGATGCTTGTCAATCACTAGGATCAACTTATAAAAATAAACAAACGGGAACTTTTGGAACGATGGGATGCTTTAGTATGTATGCTAGCAAAGTGTTAACAGCTGGTGAAGGCGGAGCTATTGTAACAAATGAAGATAAATTAGCAGACACATTAAAGATGATCAGAAATCATGGCATGGTTGAAGGATATGATACACGACTATTAGGGCTTAATTATAGACTTCCTGAATTAAGTGCTGCAATAGCCAAAATACAAATGAGAAAATTAAAAACTATTTTGGATCGTAGAAGACGAAATTCCATATTATTATCTAATTTGCTAGAAACAATTAATAAAAAATATAATATTAAAATTCCCCAAGAAGATCAAATAAAGAAATTTAATTGGTATCTTTATACATTAGCATTTAACGGTTCCAGTAATGATATATCATTACGAGATCACATCAAGAAAAAACTGATAGAAAATGGAATAGGGGTAGCTGTCTATTATGATCCTCCTGTTCATAAAACACCTTTTTACCAGAAATTTTCATTGAATGATGATCTACCAAATACTAATTGGTCAAGTGAACATGTTTTATCGCTTCCAGTCCATCCGGGGGTGTCCGAAATAGATATACAAAACATAGTAAAGGTGTTCGAGAAAGAATTACAAAATACCATCTAATTATTTAAAAGATTTATAATTATTTTTCGATATTTCTCTTAAATTAATTTTTTATTAGTTTAGGACAAACTTTTTTATAATACTATGTAGTGACTTAGCAACAGGAATGGCGTTAGATACTGGTGATACTGCATGGATGATAGTCGCAACAGGACTTGTCATGTTAATGACACCTGGTTTGGGCTTCTTTATGTCTGGTTTAATTCGATTTAAGAGTGGTCTTTCAGCAATAATGCACACGTTTTCTGGGTTGGCACTTCTTTCCACCCTGTGGTTTATTGTTGGTTTTACTTTGGTATTCGGACCTACTCAAGGTGGGATAATAGGAGGTTTAGATCATGTATTCTATAATGGAGTGAAGATTCATGAAGGATATGGAGTAAATGTTACAATTCCTGGAGTGACTTTTGCAACATATCAGATGATGTTCGCTGTTATTACTCCTCTATTGATCGCTGGAGCATTTGCTGAAAGAATCAAATATAGTGCATTTTTCATATTTGCTATAGCTTGGAGCTTATTCATCTACTTCCCAGTAGCTCACTGGATCTGGGGAGGCGGATGGTTAGCACAACTTGGTGTATGGGACTTTGCAGGTGGTATAGTAATACATACAACCGCAGGTATGGCAGCTATTGCTGCTGGACTTGTATTTGGCAGGAGAAAGAATTACGGACCACAAATAATGGTACCTCACAACTTACCACTAGCGGTAATAGGAGCTACTATGCTATGGCTGGGATGGTTTGGATTTAATGCTGGTAGTGCATTAGCTGCTAATGGCGTTGCAGGAAACGCTCTTTTGACATCGCAAATAGGATCTGCAACGTGTACGTTAGTTTGGCTATTTCTATCATGGAAACGTTCAGGAAAACCTTCCATAGGAGCAGTCATAAACGGTGCAATATCTGGACTTGCTGGAATTACACCTACTGCTGGTTATATTACTGGAGAATCCGCTTTTGTTCTTGGTATCATTCTAGGATTTGGTTCCTACTATGGTATAGTACTATTAAAAGATAAACTAAGAATAGACGATGCATTAGATGTTGGTTCCGTTCACGGTATAACAGGTATATTGGGTGCTTTAGCAATAGGAGTGGCTGCTAGTCCTTTGGTAATGCCAAATGGACCTGTAGGGTGGCTATATGGAAATCCAGCACAACTAGGTATACAGGCATTTGGAATTGCCGTAGCGGGAGCCTTTTCATTTGTTGTATCCCTAGCAATTTTCAAGATCATAGATAAGACTATTGGCCTAAAAGTATCAGACGAGGAAGAAGAAGCAGGCTTGGATATAACCCAGCATGCAGAAAAAGCATTCAATGACTAGAACCAAATTTTTTTCTTTTTTTTATTAAAACTAAAATAAATTCATTTTATTCTAAAAGATTAGTTAGCAGTAGCAAATGATCTTGTATATAAAGAAACTGTTTTTTCTTCACATATGATTTATATAATATATGTTCATGGATAAAATAGATATAAATGCCAATAGATCCAGACTTTCCAAAAAATCATCAAGTACTTGGTAAAATCCAACTTTCTGATGGTGAACATTTCCACTATATGTGGGGACCAGGCAAACAGAGTGAAGCATCCGAAAATGAAGAAGTAAAAGCAGCCTATGCTGCAAGAGGCGAAGAACAAGTTCCATTAGGTGTCAGTGGTACAATGGTAGCCGTTGATTGGGATTCTTGTGTAGCTGACGGTGCATGTATTGAAGCCTGTCCAGTTCAAGTATTTCAATGGTATAGAACAGAAAAGGATGTTCCTGCCAAAGATGCCATTAATGAAACATTTGAAGGAACCGGCTCTTCAGTAAAGGAAGAGAGAAAAGATTATACAGATAAAGCAGATCCTGTCAGAGAACATGATTGTATCTGGTGTATGGCGTGCGTTTCAGTTTGCCCACCACAAGCAATTAAAGTAGATCAAGCTGCGTTAGAATTCCATGAAAAAGCAGAAGGAACCTACAATGCGTCAATTTCAACTGGAGGAGCACCACCACCACATGCTCACTAAATCTTTTTTTTATTTAACACAAAATTGTTCTAGTTTCTTTTAAAGGTATTTTTAGGTTAATATATCATCATATTACTATTGATCAATTGTTAATAACATATTATATTAAGTACTATTTTAGGTGATAGTAATGGTGGTAGTAACTGATTCCTTTATGGGAATATTTACTCCAAAAGATATATCTTCTAGAATAACACAATTTATTGAAAAAAAAATTGAATTCCCCTTCATTAAGAAAGATGAGATAGTAGGAATATTTTATTTGTTTGGAAAAGATAATAAAGTAATTAGTGATTTAGAAATATTATCCGTTAGAAATATAGCAAAAAGGACTATGGAACAACAAGCTAGAAACATTAAGATTTTTCATGAATTTAAAGAAAATAAACTTGATTCCGAGTTTATAAGAGAAGAATATAACAAAAGAATATTACAAATAAGTATAGAAGAACACATATCCTCATCTTCCTCTACACATCTAAGTTATAGAATAGCAGGAGATCCAACAATTCAATCCAACTGTTTTGAACAGCATATCGCTTATTATAAACAAGATTATTTTTATGAACTATTTAAACAACCCTTTAAAAAAACAGAAATTCCAGCTCATCTAATCAATAAACTGGAGAAAAGAATGCTTATGTTATGTTATAATGTGTCTGATTCTTCAAAACTACCATATAACAATACCATTCATCCATTTTTTCAATGGTTAAAATGACTACAATAAATAAAATTTATTTCTATTATAGAGAACCTTTTTTTCTTTTATATCCTCTGATTCACTTAAACAAAAGATTTTTCAGATTTAACAATTAAATTAATAATTATTAATTAATAATTAGTGAATCTTTCTATAATGTTCCTATGCTGATTCTATAACTACTTTATTTAAAAATGTAATAAAATTCACCTAATGATATGTACTTGTTGTATTATAATTTATTATCATTAATATTTCATTCGTCTAAAATCTTACTTTTATATAGTTACCACAACGTACATTAATAAGAAAAAAGGGTAAATTGATTATTATGGAACAACATCAAACTAAAGCAGATTACGAAGTATTACTTGATAGACTTCATAATAAATTAGGAACAACAGCTAAAAAAGAAGTCTCTAGATTGGAATTACCTGTTCCACAAATAATTTGGGTTGGTCAGAGAACAATATTTAGAAACTTTATAGATTTTCCAAAAGCATTACGTCGAGAGCCAGAAAAATTATTACTATATCTTAATAAGGAGCTTGCTTCGGCTGGTTATATTAACGGTGATCGAGTTATTTTTTTAGGACGTAAAGTACGTTCGTCATTTGGTGCGTTAATTGATAGATATGTAAAAGATTACGTCATATGTCCCGTTTGCGGTAGCCATGATACAAGAACAGAAAAAAATAAAAAATTAGGCTTTTTATTGTGTGAGGCCTGTGGAGCAAAATCTTCTATAAAAGGAAATTACGCATAATTAATTATAAATAATTGTTTTCATTTTTTTTAAATACATTTAGGTCTATCTCTATTGTATATGTTGTTCAATTCTATTTTCAATTTGCCCTTTTGGTAACGCGCCAATCATTACATCAATAACCTGTCCTTCTTTCACGATCATTAGAGTTGGAATACTTTGAATTCCAAATCTTTGTGATATGTGAGGATTCTCATCTACATTTACCTTACCAAATACTATTTTTCCAGCATATTGCTCTGCTAGTTGTTCTATGATAGGCGATATCATTTTACATGGGCCACACCATGTAGCCCAAAAATCTACGACTAACAAAGAGTATTTTGATTTCTCTATATCAAAATTTGAATCCGTGAGATTAATAGGCTTTTTAATTTTTTTTATTTCATTCATCGATCTCAATTTTTCTTCTAGGATTTCTTTTTTTCTTTTCATAATAGCAGAAATCTCATTATCTTCTGTAACTGGCATATTTTTTTTCTTGCTATACTATATTTAATTTGTATGATACTATTTTATTTACGATCTAATTTTTTCAACGATATCTAATTATCCGGCATTGTTCATTTGAATATAATTAATATGATCAATAATGATAATTCTGAGAAAAAAGATGAAGAACAAACCATCGATAATAATAGTGAATCCTTAAAAGAAGAATTAAAAGAAGAACAAACCATCGATAATAATAGTGAATCGTTAAAAGAAGAATTAAAGAAAACAAAAATTGAATTAGAAGAAACAAAAAAGAACGCAGAAACGAATCTGAATAAGTTAAAGTATATGATGGCTGATTTTGACAATTATAGAAAACAGATAGAAAAACAAATGACTTCTACTATAGAGTCAAATAAATCTAATCTTCTTTCTCAATTTTTAACCGTTCATGATGATTATCAACGAGCATTTGATATAATAAAAAAGAATCAAGATCTTGATGAGGTTTTTCTTGATGGGTTACAAGGCATCTTAAAAAATTTAGATAATATTTTGCAATCTGAAGGCGTAACTCCAATTGAGACAATAGGGAAAATTTTAGACCCAAGTAAACATGATGTTATTAGCTTCTCATACAATGATGATCTTCCGGAAAATACTATTACAAATGAAATACGTATCGGTTATATGCTTAATGACAAAGTTTTAAGACCCAGTCTTGTTGAAATATCCAAAAAAAATATAATGAACAATAATATAGATGAATCAAACTAAATTATAGGTGATTATTAAACATGGGAAAAATTATTGGTATCGATTTAGGAACTAGTAACTCTGCAGCAGCAGCAATGATAGGTGGTAAACCTACAATAATACAGGCAGCGGAAGGTGCTTCAGTTGGTGGAAAAGCTTTTCCATCTGTAGTAGCATTTACAAATACTGGTGAACTGTTAGTCGGAGAACCAGCTAGAAGACAAATGATATCCAATCCTGAAGGGACTGTTCTTGCTGCTAAACGTAAGATGGGTACAGATTTTAAATTTAATGTAAGAGGAAAGAGTTATACTCCTCAACAAATTTCTTCGTTTATTTTACAAAAGATAAAAAAAGATGCTGAAGCATTTTTGGGAGATACAGTGGACAGAGCTGTTATTACTGTACCCGCATATTTCAATGATAATCAGAGGCAAGCAACAAAGGATGCTGGTGATATAGCAGGATTACAGGTAGTAAGAATTATCAACGAGCCCACAGCCGCTTCACTTGCTTATGGATTAGATAAAACTCAAAAAGATTTGAAAATTATGGTTTTTGATCTGGGGGGAGGAACCTTGGATGTAACTATTATGGAAATGGGTGGAGGAGTGTTTCAAGTTAAAAGTACCTCAGGAGATACTCAACTTGGAGGAACTGATATGGATAATACTATTATTGAATATATATTACAAGAATTTAAACAGCAAACAGGATTAGATGTACGAAATGATAAAGCTGCTATGATGAGGATAAGAGAAGCAGCAGAAAAATCAAAAATAGAATTATCTAATCTCGTATCAACTGAAATAAATCTTCCATTTTTAGCTTATGATCCTTCTACTGGACCCAAAAATCTTATAGTTACTCTAACCCGTTCAAAACTGGAAGAACTCTTAAGACCTATTGTTGAAAAATGTAAGAACCCTATGTTACAAGCAATCCAAGATGCCAAACTTACCCCTGCAGAGATTGATAAAATTATTATGGTTGGAGGACCAACTAGAATGCCTATAGTTAGACAATTTGTTGCTACAATAATGGGCAAAGAACCTGAAAGAGGAGTTGATCCAATGGAAGCAGTCGCTCTCGGCGCAGCAATACAAGGAGCTATTATTGCAGGGGATATTTCATCAGATATTTTACTTGTAGATGTTACTCCTTTAACTTTAGGGCTTGAAGTTTTAGGAGGTCTTAAAGAGGCCCTAATAGAAAGAAATACAACAATTCCTACCAAAAAAAGTAAGGTTTTTACAACTGCTGCAGATTATCAATCTGCAGTTACCATTCATGTAGTACAAGGGGAAAGACCTATGGCTGCAGATTGTGTTTCATTAGGAACATTTAATCTTACTGGGATTCCACCTGCTCCTAGAGGGGTTCCTCAAATCGAAGTAACATTTGATATCGATGCAAATGGAATTCTAAACGTTACTGCAAAAGATTTAGGCACTTCTAAAGAGGCCAAAATAACTATTACAGCAACCACAAAATTATCTAAAGATGAAATAGAAAAACTAAAGAAAGAATCAGAACAGTATTCTGAAGCAGATAAGAAAAAGAAAGAAGAGGCAGAAATTAGAAATGAGGCTGAAAATCTTGTCTATTCCGCAGAAAAACTAGTTAGCCAAGATTTCAAAGACAAAATTAAACCTGAACAAACAGAAAAGATAAACAAGGCAGTACAAGAATTAAAAGGTGTCATTGCTAGTAATAATGTTGAAAATCTCAAGGAGAAAATTAAGGAAATAAAGACTTTACTCGCCGAAATAAGTACAGAAATTTATAGAACCGTTGGAGGAGGAGCAAATCCACCCGGCGGCGGACAAGGAACAAGTTCTGACGATTTTACAAATCAGAGTGAAACTAACAGAGGAGACAACAATTCAAATCCTGCTGATACATCTGATAGGAGTTCTACAGATAAATCTACATCGCCTGGATCCTAACATGTCAAAAGATAAAAATAATCCATTTTTTTATTTAATATTAAATCATTACGGGATTATAATTTATGGCTAACAAACGAGATTATTATGAAATTTTAGAGATACAAAAGAATGCTAGTAAAGATGAAATTAAAAATACATATAGAAAACTAGCATTAAAGTACCACCCTGATAGAAATAAATCACCGAATGCAGAAGAAAAATTCAAAGAAATATCTGAAGCTTATGCAGTTCTTTCCGATGATGAAAAAAGAAAAAAATATGATACTTATGGACATGTAGGTCAGGAGGATGTATTTAGAGGATCCGAAGCAAACTTTGAAGAGATCTTTAGAGATATGGGTTTTGGTGGCTTTGCAAAAACTATTTTTGAACAAATGTTTGGTGGTAGAGGAGGAAGAGCAGGAGGATTCGAAGGATCTACTGATCCCTTTAGTGGATTTAGTTTCAATATGGGAGGTAATAGAAAAAAAGGTAGAGACATTCTATATGATATGGAACTATCATTAGAAGACGTTCTCAGAGGAAAAAAAGATGAGATTGAATTACCTAAATTTGAAAGTTGTAACGATTGCGGTGGAACAGGAGCTGCCCATGGAACTAAACCACGTACATGCAATACTTGTAATGGTCAAGGTCAAACTCGTAGAGTGTACAATCAAAATCGTTTTTCCACCTTTATTTCGTTAGAACCATGTCAAACTTGTAATGGTAAAGGTCAAGTGATTGATAAACCTTGTACTATTTGTCTAGGCTCAGGTAAAATAAAACAAAATAAGAAATTAAAAATAAATATTCCATCAGGTGTTGAAGATGGAATGACTTTGCAACTAACTGGAGAAGGTGAATATTCTGAACAAGGGCCTTCTGGTGATCTCTTAATTAGACTTCATGTTTTGCCTCATAATTCGTTCGAGAGATTAGAAGATGGTCATGTATTACATAATCTAAATCTTGACTATCCTAGTTTAGTATTGGGGACTGAAATTAAAGTTCCGACTTTACATGGGTATGAGAAATTAAAAATTCCTGCAGGAACTCAAGCAAATACCATTTTAAAGATTAAAGGAAAAGGACTACCACGATATGGAACATATGGCAAAGGAGATCAATTAGTAAGGATATTGGTCAAAATTCCTAATAATATTACAGAAAAACAAAAATTACTTTTGAAAGAATTAAATAAAGAATTTGCAAAATATGAATAATTTTTTAATATACAAAATGGTTTTATCCCTACGTAACATGATATATTCATTCGATGATTTTTTAAAATGATCTGGAATTTCCCTCTTGATATTAATAGTATAATGAATCAAAAGAAAAATTGAAACATGAGATTTTTTCAGGAATTTTTAATAACTAGTTCCAAATCGTAAAAGAACGTAAATAAGAAGATGGCTCTGTTAAGTTAAGATAACTTTACCTCTTTCATTCAATTCGTTAATAAAATAATTCTTCTTAGATATCATATCATTATACATATACTGACTAACTAAATTTCGTTATGTTGTAAATGCTTATTGTTCATAACATATTTAGCTAAGTTATAGATCCAATTATGCTAATTGATTTCACGTAGACTACTAGATTCTTTTTATAGAAAAGAA
>JANWKP010000259.1 GCA_025451315.1 Nitrososphaerales archaeon
GACACTATCAAAGGAAAATACTATGAAATAATTGCTACTGCATTTGGTGATACAATTTGCTCATGCATGGACCAGACAAGTAATCCCTATAAGGGTTGCAAACATATGAAAATGTTATATGAAACATTTGAACAATTACCAGATAAAATTCAAAAAGTTAGACAAATACTGTAAATTGTTCTAGATATTATAACTGTAAAGAGATCCTAATAATTGATTTATATTCTAATAAATATACTATTAAAAAATAATGAAAATAACTATCTTTTTATAGTTTTTTTAAACTTTCAAAATATATACTATTGTCTGCCAAGAAAAATAATACTGCAAAATCTGCAATCAAAGAATAAAGTATTGTAAAAACAGAAAGTAAATTTAAAGATAAATCTATTTTACAGGATAAATTATAGATCTGATGTATTAAACATTTAAAATAATTTCTAACCAAATCATCAACCTTTCGCTAACTTCTTCTCTTCCCTTTCACCTTGTTGAACGAAATTTTAGTAATAAGGAATTCTTGATTAAATTATCTTGTTATTCTAAATTTAAATTAGTCTACCATTTTGAATTCTAATTAAATATTTTAATATTAGAAAGTAGAACCCACATTTGATGGATAAGGGTTCGAGTCCCACTCCCGGCGCTCAACTCGTGGAGTCCTACTCAATTTAATGTAAATATATTAGAACCAGAATTAGACTATTTTGTTATAGAAATTTCAATAAATTATACTATATATTGTAAAATTTATAGATGGGTAGTATGATAAATATCTTGCAATCAATATTTGAATGAGTATAGGATCGTTATTACACGCTTGTCTGTTTGGATAATGAATGCGAAAACACAGAGCTGTTCAACACTAATTTAATTTGTTATTGCACAAACGATTAGTTGAACTTTGTAATCATTGCATCTGTAGAAAATAATCGACCATTTGCGTGTATACCTTGTGTTGAAATTCTGTTTTTGATTATAATTTTAACAAAATTGATTTGCAATATTAGTTAAAGCAGATTTAAAATAGTATAGATAATTTAAGAATTGATAAGTGTCCGAATCCCACCAGAGGCTTTGAGTGCTCGGTATGAATCCTCTTTTTTTTGAGTTCATTATAACTCGTAATATGTACTAAGAAATAATCTTTACTTTTTATAATTATTTATTTTCAAAAATAAGCAAGAATTTGAAATATGAGGAATATTCACATTATTTGTAAAAGATTAAAAGGTTATGTCCGATCAAACAATTGTACCAAAAGACTTTAAAGCATAAATACATAGTAAAACAATCTTATTATTCTTTTATTTTAGTGTTTTATTATTATGTGTAAATGATTGGGTTTTTTAGTTAAACTTATTATTTTTTCAATTCCCATTTCTCACACCATCTACTAAGACTTTGCAAAATTGGTTCCAAATCTTTTGCTTTTGTTGTTAATCTATATTCAACTTTAATTGGGATTTCTGGATATATTTTTTTAGTTATTAGACCTTCTTTTTCAAGTTCTGATAACCTATCAGATAAAACAGTATTACTAATATCTTTTAAACTTCTTTTTAACTCATTAAATCTAACTACTTTCTTAGAGCTTAAAGTTTTTAATATTAATAATGACCATCTTCTGCCTAAGACATCCCAGATGTTTAGTATTTCACATTTTTCTTCCATGATTTTAGTTTCAGCTTCTGAAGTTAAAGAGAGATTATCAGACATTTTCACCATATTATAGTAGGTTATATTATACTACCAAGTAATAAATATTTAAGATTATCAATCAACGATTCTCTTATCTATAATCCTAACAAAAAAAATAATGCATTTTTGATCAAGTTTTGAATAGCCAAGGTTTTAACAATTTTGTCAATAGAGGCATTATTACATAAGTCATTAGTAGAACTGTTATTGTAAGAGCAATAACAAGTCTTATTGGAAATGGTATTGATAACATTTCTGTTAAAAAATGTATTTGAGGAACCAAAGTTAATAGTAGAATTGAGATAACTGGAATAGTAACAATTACCATTTTGTAACGTGGTGGAGGTTGTAGAGGTATCATCGGTGAAGATTCATCTTTAAAATATGGGGTAAACCAAAACTCTAGTCCTGTCATTTTTTGTACATTAGGATCGGCTTCTACTAGTTTTCTACCTTTTTGTAACCATTCATTTCGTATAGGTGATTTCTCCCATTTAGTAAGATTATCATAACTATTAAACCTAAATATAACAACATATTCAAATTTAGATTTACTACTGCCATTAGGAGATGGTCTAATTATATCAATACCCATACTTCCTTCTTGTCTAGAGACTTCCTTAGAAATTCCTGAAAGCCATTCTTCAAATTCTTTGATTTTATCTTTTTTAGCAATACGTCTAACAATTACAGTAACAGGTTTAGAATCTTCATTACTATTATTATCTTGAGACATTATTTTATTACTATATTTATTGAAAACTAAATAGTCTTTTCTTTAAAACAAATAAGAGAAGTTAAATTTTTTTAACCTATCTGTAAATGAAGTGTCAAAGGAATTTATAAGAAGATGATACAGATCTGGTTTTTTCATTTTATAATTATTTTATATCTCGAAAATATTAATGGAGAAATTAATTAATTATCCTACCCAATTTTCCACCTCTGTAATCTTCAATGGCTTGATAAATCTCTTGTTGAGTATTCATTACAAACGGACCATATCTTGCTATTGGTTCTCTTAAAGGAATACCTCCAATTAATAATAATTCAAGTGGATCTTTTGACTCTTTAGCAGCTTGGATATATACTTCCTTTCCATCTTTATCAAATATTACCAAATTTTCTCTTTCAATTATTTTGTTACTATTATTACTTTGCTCAAATAATGCTTTACCTTTTATTACATAAGCAAATGCATTGTATTCTTCTGGAACTGGCTGAGTTATTCTAGCACCTGGTTCTAATTTGAAATGTAAATACATGATAGGAGTTATTGTATCTATTACTGCTTTTGCACCTAAGGATTCACCTGCGATAACTTTGACACTAACATTACCACTTTCTTTAGTAGTTCCACTAGGAATTTTTGATTGAGGAATTTCTTGATATCTTGGTTTCATCATCTTATTACTTTTAGGAAGGTTAACCCATAATTGAAATCCATGCAATTTACCTCCATTTTTACTAAATTCTTTTTCAGGCATCTCTGAATGAATAACACCGGAACCAGCAGTCATCCATTGTACATCGCCAGCACTAATAGTTCCAGCATGACCTTGTGAATCTTTATGTTCAAATTTTCCATTCAACAAATAAGTAACAGTTTCAAATCCTCTATGTGGATGATCTGGAAATCCCTTTTGCTTTCCTGGTTTTACATCCATTGGTCCCATTTCATCTAACAGTAGAAACGGATCAAACTCTGAAATGTAACTATTTGGAAAGGATCTATTCAATGTCACACCTTCACCATCTTGAGTTGTTTCACTCTTAATTATTTGTAAGACCGAACGAATAGATTTGTTATCCATAAAATTATTATCTTCTTTTTGTTGTTCCATATCTTTTATTATTTTTTGATTATTTATTTTTAACATACTCTATTATACAATTCAATCTATTTAAGCTAAGTAGTAATTTAATACTAAGTAGGTATTTAAAATCTTACTTGGTTAAAGTATTTAATCTTTCATAAAGAATACAAAATACTGAAAAAGATCTTCAACCTAATCAGTTTGATATAACCATTAAAACATTTACTTATCAGGTAATCTAAAAGTTACTTGGGTAAGAATTTACTTAGATCATCTTTTAATATTTAAGAAATGAAATAATTATATTGTCAAATAATAAGCAAAATAATAGTTGCTTACACCTTAGCCAAGTTATTGAAAACATAAAAGGAAACACTAAGAGTTGCGAAGAATGTGAAAAAATTGGTTCTAATTGGGTTCATTTACGTCTTTGTCTTTCATGTGGACATGTTGGTTGTTGTGATTCTTCTGTAAATAAACATGGTACAAAACATTTTCAAGAAACAAGTCATCCTATTATAAAATCATACGAACCTGGCGAAGATTGGAAATGGTGTTATGAAGACAAGATCTTTATGAAATAAAAAAAGTAGAGTGATTTAAGATTTGAGCAATAATGATAAAAATACCAAGTCCAATAACAATAAACCAATGATTGTTCCATTACCAAATGGACCGTTATATTTAATTAATGATAGAGAAGCTAAAGTTATAGAAAATCTTGTAAATTCTAAAGATGAAAAACTATCAAATATTCAAGGAATAGCATTATGTAGATGTGGAGCTTCAAAAAATAAACCTTTTTGTGATGGAACTCACAGTATCATAGGTTTTTCAAGTAAGAATAATGAAGATAATAATAACAATAAAGTCGCTTCAAAAAGAAGAAAAAGTTATGTTGGTAAGAAAATAACAATTCATGATAATAGGAATATCTGTTCTCATGCAGCTGAATGTGTAAATAACTTACCTTCAATATTTCGTTTAAATCAAAGACCTTGGATAGATCCAGACGATGAAACAATAGCAATAGAAAAAATTATTGAAACAATAAGAAAATGTCCTTCTGGTGCTTTGAGTTATTCTATTGATGATATTGAATATAGAGATTATGATGGAAAACCATTGGTTAAAGTAGACAAAAATGGACCCTATATGATCAGTGGGGGAATAGAACTCATAGGAGAAGCAGAATTCCCAGATGATGTATCAACAGAACATTATACTCTTTGTAGATGTGGTGCATCTAATAACAAACCTTTTTGTAACGGAAGTCATTCAACTATAAATTTTAAAGATGATAAAAACTAGTTATTGCATTCGTAAAATTGGGTCAAGTTATGATTATTCCTATCCCAAACTAGAATCCAACAGAAGTCAATATTTTGAACTGGTAATCAAAATCTTACATGATTTCCATGAACAGCAGTAAGAGGTTCAAATCCATCACATCCATCCTAATTCTGTAATAATAGGTTTAAGAAATGCTTTAGAACATCTAAAATTTATTTAATCCTTTAATATATTCAATCAGTATAAACCCGCGAATGTAGTTGCAGGGTTCGAGTCCCACCCCGGGCGCTAAACTTCAGTAGTTAGAGCAAATAAATGATTCAACGTTTCTGGTTATGGATTGGATAGAATCAGTGCATCTAATGGCTCTTAATTTAAGCTAATATTCATCTCCTCTACTAACTCAAAATCATTACCATTATTTAACTATCGTATCAATCCACATAGAAATAAAGAATTGTTTCCAGTTATATCCATGTAAAAAACTAAATTCAATCTGCAGAGATGGATAACAGTTATCAAAACAGTCTATTCTGTCTTTATGCTGGTTGACCGATTCCATTAGACTTTTTTCTATTGAAAAATGTTAGATGTTGATTTAATCCAATTACTTCAATCCTTCATTATACCAATGTACCTAAATCTGTGTATTCAATATGTTTTCCATAGTTGATACAATAGATCTAAAAGACCTAGAGCAATCAGCATATTTCTCTCTTCAGGAATGTAATTCCATGCAGCAAAATTATAATAAAAACTAATTTCAAAATAATCTTTAGTTTTTTATAATAATTTTATCACATATCAAATCTATCGATTTAATTTAAATAAGTATTTATAGATGCTGAATATTGTTATGATCAATTTTGAGTAACAAAATAACAATGGCAATGGTAGTTATCGTTGCATTCTTTAGTGTAACGTTAACTACAGCTGCTCCCTTACAAAATAATACAATATTGAATAGTAGCTCAGATTTTTTATCCAGTTCTACTTTCCAATATGTTTATGCTACATCTGATGGTGGCGGAGATGATGGTGGCGGAGATGATGGTGGCGGAGATGATGGTGGCGGAGATGATGGTGGCGGAGACGAGAGTAGCGATGAAGGCGGAGATGATGGTGGCGGAGACGAGAGTAGCGATGAAGGCGGAGATGAGAGTAATGAAGATGGAATCGAAGAAAATAGTGATACTACTGATGAAAGCGATAGCAGTGACTCAACTGAAGTAAGTGAAACCAGTGAATCAACTGATACTGACTCAACCGGAGATACAAGTTCATTCTTTGGTGAAACCAGTACCGAAGATAAAACAGAAGATACAACAACAGAAGGCGGCGCAACAACAGAAGGCGGCGCAACAACAGAAGGTCCAACTGGAACAACAGAAGGCAATGATGATAGTAGCTCATCCGAAGAAGCCTCTTCATTCTTTGGTGGAGGATCAGTTGAAGGTCCAACTGGAACAACAGAAGGTCCAACTGGAACAACAGAAGGTGCAACTGGAACAACAGAAGGTGCAACTGGAACAACAGAAGGCGGCGGAACAAAATTA
>JANWKP010000260.1 GCA_025451315.1 Nitrososphaerales archaeon
AAAATTAAAAAATCTTGAAAATATGGTTCTGCCGTTTGGAGTCACTTGTCAATGATAAACCACTCTGTCTTACCAAAGATTATAGAATGGAATTTAACACCCAAAAGGAAAGTCCTTAGAAGAGATTAGAGAAATAAGAGATGAAATTGAAGAAAGGATAAATGAACTTGTGGAAGAAATTACAACGATTACACTTATTGAAAGATAAATTAGTCAGCAGCAAAAACAAAAAAATCTTTTTTGCTGAACTTATTGGAACGTTTACAGTTATAGTATTTGCTACTGGTTCTGTTGTATTAGATACAAAATTAAACGGAGCATTAGGACTTCCTTTTATAGCGATTGCTCCTGCTATTGCTGTTGCTATTGGAATTTATCTTTTTGGTAAAACATCCATGGCACATTTTAATCCTGCAGTTACTGTAGCATTTTTAATTACAAAACATTTAGAAAGAAAAAAAGGGTTATTGTTGATTTATCTTTTAGCAGAAATCTTAGGTGGCATATTAGCAAGTTTTTTCATATATTTTATTTTTGGAAATCAAGTTCATTTAGGTGCTAATGCTCCTAATTATATTGACTTTCCAATTTATGTTATTGTTGGAACAGAAATATTTGCATCTGCTTTACTCATGTTCGTAATACTGTTAGTAATTTTTACAAAAGGATTAGAGAATTTTAGAGGAGTATTAATTGGTGCTACAGTGGGTTTAGATGTCTTTTTGTTTGGATTAATTTCTGGTGTTTCAATGAATCCTGCCCGTTCTTTGGCACCAGCTGTTGTATCTGGTTATTATATTGATTTATGGCTTTATCTTACTGCACCATTTATTGGAACTACAATTGTAGGATTACTATTGAAGAAAAAATTTAGTTCATTCTCTTAATGAAATTTTTTATTTTTATTTTTATTTTAATAATTTAATATTCAAAGTTCATAGATATGATTTAATGTGATGCCATTATTTTATATATAAAATTCATTGTCGTATTTATCTTATTTTCATTATTTATTTTTATCTTTAAGAGGATCAATCTCACGCACGCTTAGGAATTTAAAGTCTACATCTGAAGCATCATCCCATCTAAAAGTCGCTATTGGACCACCCCAAGTTATGATTTGGTCTTTTTTTCCATTACATTCTTTACCTTCTTTTCCCCAATATCCATTGTCAATATATTCATAAACTTTCTTCCAATTACTTTGACCTAAATTGCTACCACCACCATCATCTATCCAATTTTGTATCTTTACAAAGGTTTTACCACCTTTTTATCTTCTATATTATAGACAATATACTTGTAACCGATCCATTTTTTTTCAAGATCCTTTTCTGATCCATCTTTTTTGTCTACAGAATCATAACTAACATGCCATTGCTCTTTGGCAAATCGAGTTTTACCATCAAAAAACAAATTCCCTTTGTAGCCTACTCCTTCACATTCAATATTATCATGTAGTCCTCCTCTATTATACCATTGAAACTCTCAGTTTTCTTTATCAATATCAAATTTATTTAGTTTTATATATCCTGTCATTTCTATATTTTTCCAATCGTGTTGTGATTGCATGTATCCTTTTTCTGCTAACTTGTTATGATCAAATGTTTCTATTTTGTTTTGATTATAACCATCATCTGTTAATATATTTATTCTTATACTGGTATAATCTGTAAGAGGGACCATTTTCCAAGAATTGTCTTTATTTCGTATAATCTTAAATAGTGGAGGATCTTCAGAATTTCTGTCTTCCATAGCAAGTAAATTATAAGGATCAAATCTATTATCTGCTAATGGGTTAATCATATCAATATACCATTCTTCTCCACCTTTTTTAGTGGGGTATATCTTTTCAACTCCAAAAATATCTTTAGAGGCTATAGCATTGTTTAATAAAGGGATAGTCAAAATCATTAAAATAAGTAATAAGGAACAGATAAAACTTGATAAAGATATTCTTGTTAATTTTTGAAATTGTAATCCATTAATATAATACACAATAATTATTCAATAAATAATGGATTAAATATAATTTTTTTATTAAAATTAAAATTTTTTTCAAAAGTATGAAGGTATAAAGTACTTTATAAGAACTTAAATTTTCGTTTTAGCAAGTCATTTACTATTATATACTATTCTTAAACACTAAAAAGGAGGGCTTCAAACTCTCATTATAACAAGGTACGGTAACATAATATTAAAAGGTGTTGTTACAGAAAGATAGTATTTTCCTGTGTTCTTTATTGTTATCATTTTCTTAATAGTTCCAATCTTTACAATAATAATTAGTAAAAAATTTCACCTACTATTATTTTGATTTATGTTTTTATGTTTTCATCCTTCAAATTTATTATAAATCGTAATAAGGTATAATGTTAAAATATATTTATGAGTAGCAATGATGATAAATCACTGATGTCAACTAAATCAGTATCAATAGAGAATAATAACAAAGATTCTGTTGATAAATCTCAAGAAAAAGCTAAATCCGCAGCAGATAAAATAGTAAATAAATTATCACCTATGGATGGTATAAAGACCAAGGAAACTGCAGAAGATAAATCATCAAATTTAAGATTTATAACGTTTGGTTTATTTGCTTTGATAGGGTTTATAGTATTAATTTATGCAATATTAGTAGCAGTAGTATCTGACAGAGCAATTCAATCTGCGAATGTATTTTTTATAGTTACTATATTGAGTATTTCTATTTTAGAAGGAGTTCTTGTATACAAGGTCGGTTTATCAAAATAGGTATCGTTTTTTAATAATATTCTGTTTATGCCATGTTTACTATTTTTTTATATCTTAAAAGATGTTATTGAACTATGATAGTGGCTTGGAGGTGTGTAAACTGTTTTTGACACAATTTTGTAGTTCAATGTTTAAAAATTGATATCTACAATTTTCTAATTATATGATTATAAACAATAGTAATATATCATTTTAGAAATTTTTGAAAAAAAATATAGAATTTGAACCATTCTATTAAGTGGAACAAGCTACTTTTTTATTTAATTGAATAATTCTATAATTCATCATGTTTTATGTAGAATAAAGTTAATAAATATTATATTTCTAGAACTGACAAGTTAGCATTGAAACTTAGGGGAATATCCAATAGATTGAGATATATCAAAAAATTCTTTCTTATAGGCACTTATCTTTCTATTAATAATTTTATTTTCAATAGCGCACTAATTAAATAAAAGAAAAGTAGTATTGATCAAAGATATGAAACTAGAAGTTTTGTTCATACCTGTCTCTGACATCGACAGGGCCAAGCTCTTCTATGAGAAACTGGGATTTCGTTTGGATATTGACTACGTCGCCAACGAGAACTTCCGGGTAATACAATTCACTCCTCCGAGCTCTGAGGCGTCGATCATCTTCGGCAAGGGAATCACTTCCGCCCAGCCGGGCTCGATCGACCACCCGGTTCTGGCTGTGTACGACATCGACGCCGCCCGCGACGACCTTATCGCCCGTGGAATTGACGTAAGCGAGGTTTTCCACTACGCCGGCGGTCCCTTCAACAACGCCTTGGAGAAACCACGCGTCGGCGGGCGGGACCCGCAAGGTCGTTCTTATTACTCATTTGCCTCGTTCGAGGATCCGGACGGGAACGGCTGGCTGCTCCAAGAGATCCAGACGCGGCTTCCAGGTCGCGAGTGGAACTTGACGCGACCACAGGCGTTGGACATTGCAACCTTGGCAGGACTCCTCCGCGAGACGGCAGACCACCATGGCCACTTCGAGAAGACGCACTCCGAGCATCAATGGTGGGACTGGTACGCGGCTTATCTGAGCGCGCGTCAGAGCGGCAGCAATCCGGAGGAGGCAGCAGCAGCCGCTAATCGCTATATGGAAGAGGTCCTTCACGTTCTTCCTCGATGATGGCATTCGAGTGACTGAACTATCAGTACCTCGGCGGCTGGGTGATGCCGGAGGCTTATGCACGTGCATGTTCAACGGTTACTCACAGTTCCGAGTTGTTCTGAAGATGTGAAGTCGTCCGACTTTATCTTGCACCGGAGCTGCACCATGGCTCGAAAGAAAAGAAGGAATCGAAATGAGTTCGCTAGTCTAATAATTAATCGATTACCAAAAAAGACCTTTATATTTATTGTTCAAAAACAAGACGGTAATAGTTGTTTTTTGTGGTTGTTTTTTTACATTTTTTTCAAATTATTCTTAAAGCCGTCCACCCTACAGAGAATGATGCATCTCCATTTGCCGTACCAAACATACCTTCACTATTTCCTAATATTATAGACACCTTCATCTGAAAAATTTTATATCCATTTTCAATTAAATGATAAAAGCAAGTAATTATAACAAATGCCATCATAAAAACTGAACTATTTGGTCAAGTAATCGGATATAATGCCTTCCTTTTGAAATTTAATATTATTCTTAAAATAGATTTATAATTTTTGTGGAGTCGTTATCAGTTTTCCAAATAATTGTGATTCCATCATTTTTATGTGACCCATAACCATATTTTCAAAAGGATAAACTGTATCTATCATTACTTTTATTTTTCCTTTGCTTATCCATTTAATAACTTCATCTAGTTCTGCACGACTTCCTTGGGTAGATCCAAGAATATTTAAGCCTCTAAAGAAGAGATATCTTAAATCTATTTCTGAATCATATCCTGTTGTTGCTCCTGTAGATACTAAAGTTCCACCCATATTTAAGAGGCTAACTTCTTTTGGAAATACAGATTTACCTATATGTTCGAAAATAACATCTATGCCCCCTTGATTATTTGTTAAATTTCTAACTTTCTTGTACCAATCAGGTTCTCTATGGTTTACAACATGATCAGCACCTAATTCAAGACATTTATCCATTTTTTCCTGTGAACCTGCCGTTGCAATAACATCACAATTGAATAACTTTGCAATCTGAATACCTGCTATTCCCATACCGCTTCCGCCTCCCATAATCAAAATAGTTTGCCCTGGTTGAATATTAGCTCTAGTAACTAACATGTGCCAAGAAGTTACTCCCACCATAGAGATGGCTGCTGCATCTTCAAACGAAACATTATCAGGAATTTTTATAACATTGACTTCTGGTAAATATGTATATTGAGCAAATCCTCCCCATAAAGGACCTGTTTGAAAACCCCATACTTGTCTATGACGACAATCATATTCTTTTCCAGAAGTACATTTCTTACATGTTCTACAGGTTAAAGTAGAATGCCCTACTATTCTATCTCCTATTTTAGTATCTAAAACATTTTCTCCCAAATCTACTACTGTACCTGAAACATCACTTCCAGAAATATGAGGAAGAGGAATCTTGATAGGTTCTCCCCATATTCCCCAGAGATCATCATAATTATAAGAAGCTGCTTCAACTTTTATAAGAACTTGATTATGCTTGATTTTCGGAATTTCTATCTCTTCTATTTTTACAACTTTTCGTGGATCCTTGTTGTGCTCATGATATACAGCTGCCTTCATGTCATAATAAAAAATAGAAAACAATAAAAAAATTTACACTCAAACTACGTATCTAAAGGAATAGGATATATTACTATATACTATACAGGCTCTGTTATTGTCAAACATGAAGATTCACTTGATGCAGCAGAAGCATTTTTAAACATTCTAACAAAGTACAAATTAAACATGCGACATAAAAAATACACATAAAAATAACAAAAACCAAACAAGCAGCATCACGCTGACGTCAGCATTTTCGGCCAGTCGACGTGCCACTACTGATCCGGACGAACATTAACTGCAGATAATAAAGTCATCGGTATCTTTTAGGTTGCTGGTGAGTTGCCGGTGATTATCTAGCATCTTGGCATTAAATTTTCGTTGTGGGATCGAATCTCTGTAAGTATATGTTTTACTTCAAATTTGCTCATTCTGAGTCATCACCTAAAAAAAGTTATACAAAGCCACCATTGGCGCGCAGTATCTGCCCGTTGATCCAGCCACCATCATGGCCTGCAAGGAACTACACTACGTTAGCAATGTCTTCCGGCTGACCAAGTCTTTCTAGTGGGGAAAGTTTACGTAGCTATCAATCTGCGCTTCTGACTTACCGGGGAGGAACAGCTCTGTCGCCACTGGGCCAGGAGCCACTGCATTTACAGTGATATTACGACCTCTCAGCTCATTAGCAAGCACTCGGACCAATCCCTCTACGCCTGCCTTGGAGGCGATATAAGGACCATAGGTCGGAAATGCCATGGCGAGGACACTTGAAGAGAAAACAATGATGCGTCCACCTGAGGAAACTGTTTGAGCCGCTTGTCCGAGCACCACAAAGGTTCCGTGTATGTTTGTGGTGATCACCTTGTCAAAAAGCTCCAAATCACCTTCAGCAATAGGTGAAAGGGGCATGATGCCTGCACAATTAACTACTACATTGATCCCACCGAAGATGTATGATATAGATTGATTGATACAACCATCTGTAGACAAATAGAAGGTTCCATTACACCATAGCCTTCTACTATTATTGTTGCTGTTCCTCATCAATAGTAGTAGGTTATGGCTTTAATTTTATTAAAACAAGAATAAATAATTAGAAAATAATAACAGCCAAGATAACCATGCTCTATTTTTTAATATTGCAAATCCTTTCAATTCTTTGACAGTTCCATTTATATTTTCAAAAAATTCTTTAAAAATTCCTGTAACCTTTTTTTGTGAGCCTTCTTTGAGTTTAACTCTATTATGCTTAATGTAGTCTAAATTAGTATCCTTCAATATCTTTGATAAGATAAATTTTTCCATATAAGTAAATTCATTTTATGCAGGATTTTTTAATTAGAAATTGAAGTTCTTAGTATAAGAGGCTCATATCTATTTAGTCCCAATAACTGAATGGGCTCTATAAATGAAATAAAAAAGCTTACATGGCTTCGATCATGACATGTAATTGAGATCTGTAAACTTATATTTATCAATAAGGTCACTTATTTAAAATAATCCATTGTAATAAATTAAGCCCATCTAAATAGATCCAATAATTAATCGTACCATTCCTGCACGATTGAAGCTGCTGCTATTCCACCATTATAAGCTGCAGCAAGTGCTCCTATTGGACTAGATCCCTTGACATCTCCTGCTGCATAAAGTCCTTTAACATTTGTTCGTATCTTTTCATTTATCTTAATATAACCTTGTTCATTTAATTCTAAACCAAAGTTTTCAATCAGTCTTTATTGACTGAATTGGTTTTACTTGAGGTATCCACAGAAGCGTATCAACTTGAATATTTTCGCCGGACTCAAATGAGACTGATCCACTTTGGTACTACGGTGATTTACTTTTGTGATAATTCCTCTATGAACGCGAATGTTCAATTTGGACAATTCATTTTGGTACGATGATTCTATCTCTATTTTTGGAGATATGAAAACTTTGATTTTGGAGGTACAATTTTGTACTATCTTTGGAAACAAATCAAGTTGCATTTTGGAATTCACCACAATGTCCCAAATACGATCTCTATTTTCATAACCATCGCAAAAAGGACAGGAAATAACCGTATCTGCCCAACATTCTATAAATCCAGGAATATCGGGATTTACATCATAATACCCTACTGCGAGAATAACTTTCTTTGCCCTTATCGAGTTTTCATTATCTGTTGTAATAACAAATATTCCATCTTTTATTTTGTTGACATTTACTATTTTTTCTTTGAAGTTCAGCAGAATCGTATTTGTCAATCTGTTCCCATGCAATTTTAAGAATATCTATTGGTAAAAGGCCATCTAAGCCAAGAAAATTATGAACTCCATGAGAAGATGTATTTCTCGGAGGTTCGGGAGTATCAAAACTATAATTTTTTTTTCTTATGCGAGAAAGAACTAATACGGCTTGTAAACCTGCAGGACCCCCTCCTAATATTGCGATATCTATTTCTTTGACTTGATGTCTTCTTTCATTTGTCATTCTGTTTTGTTTAAATTTTTCATAAAGCTGTGAACATATTACTACTTCGATTGATGTTGTACAATAAACATACTACCACGATAGAAAATAGTTACTTCCTTATAAGTACGGAAAATTTGATTCTTGATCTAGAGTATTATATACTTATACGTAGGCGCTAAAACTGAGATGTGTGAACTGATTTTGGCACAATTTTGTTGTTCATGAATATTATACATTATGTTTTCATGCTGGAAACAAGTACAATTAACGCTCAGAAATTTATGATAATTATATTCATAAGAAAATAAAAGAACTCTGTTGGAATGAGTATAATAGTATTATAATAAGGGCTCTTAAGTTAACGATAAATCTAGCTATGAATGTTTCTATTCTCATGTTATGGTTATAACATTTGAAAGAAAGAGGACATCCACTATTGTAGTTATGTATTCTTTGTATTTGTACTTTCTTGGTCTCAGTTTACGTAATACAATTAAAGAATTAGTAATATTCAGAGATGAGAATAAGAGAAGTTATGTACATGTATGGAACTGGATTCAGAGATTTGCAGAATATCCGAATTACAA
>JANWKP010000261.1 GCA_025451315.1 Nitrososphaerales archaeon
ACATGATAAAAGAGATGATACTGAAAGCATCTTTGTATAACTGGTTTCAAACTATAACTATAAAATAACTATATCCTAATTAGAATGAAAAAATATTATTCAAATGAGTTAGGCAACAAAGCAAAAAAGTCTATATCTAATCTTTTTTTGAATACACCTAATTCTGTAACATATTATTGCAAGTGAAGCGATGATACATCTGTTTCTGTAGCTATATCAAAACAGTTTGAACTATTCCAAGCATTGGGATCCAACGCTATGAACATGGTAGACAAAAATGAATAAAACGATACTAAAATAACTCGAAAATGGTTCTATTAACTAATAAATTTTATTTTTGTGTTAAAAGAACGAAAAAATTTGCGGCTTGTAAAACTGATATTGTGTCTTAAAATTCCTAATTTTATTTACAATCTCAATATTCAATGTTAAATGAATTATGGAAGAGAATGCCTTATTTTATTTATCCTTTGAATAATATGCTCATTGCTTTTTACAAAATCTTCGAGAATATTATTGCATTCTTTCACATCCATATTAGACATTATATTATCAGTAACCCAATGAGCAAAATCTTCGATCGTCCGCATGTAGAATGCTGATTTTTCTCCTGCATTGGCTAATTTTTCAAATTGGTCTGGGGTTGTTTCATCTTTTCTTTCATTCATATTAATCTAATAAATTCTTTGGAAATTTTGCTTTTTATTGGTTTTGTTCTGTACAATCTCAACTATCTGAACTTAATCTATCTTTGCTAGATATAAATAGGGATGATTGTAGCTATTAGAAAAATAATTTCTATAGCAACGATTTTTTGAATAGGTATTCCAGTGGCAAGGACTTAAGGTATCTCGAGCTGGTTGATCTGTCGTAGAGAAGTTGTTTTTTCGTGGAAGAAATCAAAATAAACCAAATTCCTTATAACATGCTACTTTCCTGGGGTACATAAAGAAAAAAATGAGAAGAAAAGATAGAGATTATTATTTTGATATGGCCATAAATTACGTAATAGAATATGTTAAAAAGAAGGATGGAATAGAGTGGACTGGCAAAGACAGACCAAAATACATGCATATACTAAAAAATGACAAAAAATTTCATGTTTTTGCTTGTTTCAGATATGGGCTTATAATTGATTATAACAATAAAACTGATGAATTAGATATTAATGAGGTAAAAGATGCTGGTGGTCGTAAATATACTAAGGATGAACTTGTTTTTCTAAAATCTAGCATTGATAGACTTGGTAGTCTGAAAGAATTTCTTAAGGCATATAAAGAATTCAAATCCCAACATTCAAACATAAAAAATATCGAAGAATTAAACAAAGAATTTAGAAAAGAATTTGGTATTCCTACCATAATGCCTATTCCTGGATACTTAAATGAGTTAATCAATAGTACTTGATATAGAGAAACGAGTTCTAATTAAAATTGAATCTAACTCTTACAAAGACGTTACTTTCCTAGAGATATTTATTCTAAAATTTTAAATGAGTTGTAAAAATATTTGGTTGATCTATATTAAAAAGCAAATAGCAAGCACTGAGATGTCAAAATAATATGTATAATAAAAATAATCAAAGATGTGAACGAAATGCAGATAAAAAATTAATGTTAAAAGATCCTAATGAATTGAGACAGCAATCAACATTGTGTATATTTAATGGATGTTTCATCGAAAAAAATGCATGGAGATGCTGTTAGACCCATCAGAATACATCCTATGATGATGATGTCAATAATTTTACATCATTACAAGATTTTAAAGGAACTAACTTCTAGTTTTATTGGATGTGTTTGTTCTTCCAAAGATAATAATGATGACAGTAATATTAACGCCTAGAGTAACTCCTTCAACAATAACAAAAAAAAGAATTAGACAAATGGTACAATTTTTCTTTTGTATTGAAGGAAAAGAATCGAATGCTATTCGAAGAAATGTTCCAATCATACTACAAATAATCTAATTCAATAGAAACAAAAGAGAAAGAAATTTCTAAAGAATCGTTATTTATGACATAAGATTGGTAGGAATAACCGATCAAAACGGTATTATTATAAATGAACAAAATAGGGAAGGAGTGAAACTTCCTACTAACTAGATAAGGGAATCATGAATCTGCATTAAAACAATAATCAGACACAAAACACGGACTATATTTGAGCCAAAAATAGGAAAATTAAATTATGCAATTGGAAGATATAAAAACTTGAGTCGGGGCTATAATTCCGATTAATGAAAATCATTACTTGATTGTAACTATGGGTTTTGAGGAAAATAATTTTGATAAAATAATAATGGAAAAAATCATTTCCTTTAATTAAACAAGAAAAAGAAAAATCCTAAACACGAGAATTAAATATATTTCTTATTTTTTCTCGTTCTCGTAATTTTTGTTGTGTATCTCTTAACCATTTTAGTTTTAGAAATTTTGTCTAATAAGAATGATATTTGTCTTGTTCTAGTTCTGCTGTTAATATACGACATTGTTGAAAAATTAGGAGTATTATTATGAGCACCGAAAAAAATAAAGAGGTTGTTAGAAAAAGACAAGAAGATATAGATGGTAAAGGAGGAGGAAATGAGGTTGATGAAACACTTAATACAGTTTCTTATATAAGAACGTAAAAGAATCTAAAAAAGAGACTAATCAAATAGGAGATTCTGATCGTGAATATGCAAAAACAATAAACAAATAAATGATTATTTAGAGAATAAATCTTATATGTTTTTAAATATTTCGTCTTAAACATGAATAAAAATCCAATTGGTCAACTAATAAATGATTTGTTTCAAAGTGATAATTAATGTCTCAACAAGAGGGCAATAATAATAATGAAGAAAAGAAATACAATTGTGAATGTGAAGAATCTTTCAGTTCAATAGAAGAACTAAATGAATATAATCACAAAGCGCATTAACGATAATTTGCTTAATCTATTTTCGTCAATTTCAAATTGATAGTTTATAATGATACATTACTGTCTGTGGTTCTCCTGATGCTGTAGGACTTGCATATACTATATTACATTTTATAAACTGACTAAAACTACTACTACTTAATTTATTAACACAGGTTATATTTCAGAACATGATTCTATAGTTTTATTCATTGTAATTGGCACATCTATCAATTAACGGCTAATCTAGTTTTATTTTATCAGTATTTATCCTTTAACAGAAAATCAGGGTTGAGAGAATAAGATGATGTAATAGGATTATAAGGATTCAAAAGTCAAGATGCCAAGTATAAAGATAATATATTAACCAAGCATTTACAATCTATACTGAAAAGGAATATTAATAATGATTAAAATAACTTTATCTAGCATTAATTTCTTCAATACAGAACGTTTTATTCAATAAAATTCTATTTTTAACTCTAAAAGATAACAAATTAGGTCAACCAATGGGATTATTAGTCCTGATATTGGAAGACCCTCTTAAGGGCTAGGATGTTTTCTTCAAGATATGTTTACTCTTCAAAAAAAGAAGACCAAACCGAGGAACCAAAACGTCCAACAAGTTTTTTGAGATAAACATTTTTATTCTTATCAATTTTATTTAAACGATAGAACTAAAACTTATATCAGAACGAAGAAAAGATAATATTTCTACATTTTCCTAACTTTGGTTTTGATTGAAAAAACAATATTTTTATTTATTTAATCATATTTTGTTTTTAATGTTATTGCTATTCTAGCCAAACAACAATTCATCAAGCATGTCAAGTAAAGATTGCTATCATTGTCCCGCTGATACCAATCTTGAGGTTAGGAATTAGTGATTTATACCTCTCTTTCATCAGAGCAATAACAAGATCAAGAATATGTATCGTTATCAACTGAAGAAGAAAGGATTGACCCTTTTTACAGCTTTAGCTACAATTCTATGGTAATAGGATTTATTTGTAATTATAATTGAAAAAATGACGCTATAGTATTTTGTCTGGACTTTATGTTTTAGCACTAGTCAAATAATTTATTTATTTGTGCGATTTTATAATGCCCTACTTTAATAGTCTTACTTCTGACTTGTAAATCAATTCGTACCTAAATAATAACGAAGAATTGGCAATATAGTTGAATAATTGATCGTTTTTATTAGTATAGAAAAACTTGGTATGAAGAATCATTATACACTTGTACCAATACTTATTAAGATTAAACTTCCTTTTCGTTTGTGAAAAGTAAAGAAGAGCCTAAGAATATTTTAAATAACGATAGTGATAAAAAGTCAGATGTAAAACATAAATATTTAGTAGAAATTGTTGGTACTTTTATCTTAGTTTATGCTATTGCCTCTGCTGCTACTGTATATTCTGATAGTGGACAATTAGGAGTAATAGGAATAGGATTAGTGCACGCGTTAGTATTAACTGCAATAATATACGCTATTGGTTATCGATCTGGTGCTCAAGTCAATCCAGCTGTTACAATAGCTCTATTAGTAGCAAGAAAGATCGGAGGTAAAGAAGCAGCATTATATATAATATGCCAAATAGTTGGGGCAGTAATTGGTGCAGCAGTAGTTTATTTGATGTTTGGTTCTGCAATGTCTGCAAGTGTAACTTTACCCTCAGAGAATAACGTTATGAGAGCATTTGTATTAGAAACAGTAATGACATTTACTTTGGTATATGTAGTATTAGCCACTACTACTGCTAAAAATTTTAAAATTGCACCATTAGCAGGAGTTGCAATAGGATTTACTCTTGGATTTAATGTTATTTTTGGAGGTGCGATAACTGGAGGTTCACTTAATCCCGCTAGATCATTTGGTCCTGCTTTAATGACTGGAAATTTTGACTATAACTGGCTTTACTGGATTGCTCCAATCGTAGGTGGGATAATCGCTGCAGGTATCTATAAAGCATTACATAGAGACACTGATCTGCCTGAATAGTGCTATTAATAACCTAAAATTTTTTATATTTACATTCAAAAACAATAATCTTGTTTATTTGTCTATCTTAAAGTATTAATGCTATCTGCTCTATTTTGCACTGACAATTCATTAAAGTATGTCAAGATATTTCGAGTGAGGTGTTATTTTAGCCCCTTACACCTACTTGTTATTATTTTCTAGGCTCTGTTAAGTTAGTAAAATCTATAGCTATGGATGCCCCATTCTAATCTATTGAGTATTAGATTTGAAAGAAACAGAACCTCCACTATTGTAGTTATGTATTCTTTGTATTTGTATTTTCTTGGTCTCAGCCTTCGAAA
>JANWKP010000262.1 GCA_025451315.1 Nitrososphaerales archaeon
AACGAAACAGGATATAATTTAAATAAAAAAGGAAAATTACTATTTTCAGAGTTAAAAAACATATTAAATGAAAAAATAAATAATCAAACAAAATATACTCAAATCATTCAGTTATCTGTTCCTTTTCAAATCCCTAATCAACAAATAGTTCAGAATCTGTCAGGCAAGTATTTTGGTAGCTTAAGATGGATCGGAATGATTCAAAATATCGGAGGATATCAATTAAAATGGAAAGATATAGAAGATTTTATGGAAATAATATTACATTTATCTAACAATAATATTATAATTGAAACAAATGAGGACAAAGAATTGAATATATCCAAAGCTTTTAGTTATTCTACAAAAATTATAGAATCGATTGGTAGTATAGGAATGAAAAATAATAATTTATTCATATATCCTATAAACGATAAGGAATTTAATAAAATAACTAATTGACATAAGTTAATTCTCATATTTTAAGTGAACTCCATACATTTCTTTTAATGAAATATGATGTAATAATCAACATAAAGTTGTCATTATCGAATCATATAGAAGAAAATTGAAATATACCAATGAGGAAAAACTGTCTAAAATTTTAATGCATTCTAATAAATGGTACATTTGAAATAATAAGTAAAAAATTTAGCAATTATAATTAAAATATAATCAATGATAAAACAACAAGGGTTAACCAATTTTTAAATCCAATAAAAGGTAGTAATACAAAAACCTTAGCAATAGGACTAAAAGAGATGGAGAAAATGAGATTGACAGAGACAAAATTCATTCCAAATGAAACATCTGTACAAATCGAAAATTATCCTACAGAAATAACTAGCTTTAACCAAATATACCACCCCCCCCTTCGATGTAATATTGTAGTAAAAATATTTTCAGAAAGTCAGGAGAATTCAAAATATTCTACGGTAGAGAAATTTCAAGTTATTGAAAGTAACCATGATTTAAAAAATAAAAGTGAGTCAATATGTATAATGATTTACAATGATCAATTGATGTTTATATATGATGAAAATGTGAATTCTATAGATTATGCTTTAAAAGAACTAGACAAGGATATATCAAATATTTTCGTTTACACTGACATAAAAAAATTCAATAAGCCAATTACAATTATTCAAGGTTTAAAGGATAAAGTTATGATAAAAATTATCTTACGGGAATTAAAGAAAAATATTGGTACTGGAGGGACTTAAAAAAATAGCATAATTATTTTACAAGGAGATCATCAAGAATATGTAAAAAAATATCTTATGGCTAAAGATATTATGAAAGAGTAGGTCATAAACTGAAATAGCTCAAATTTTTTAATACATGAGATTATCAAATTAAAGATTACCCGTTAACTTATTTTATTTTTGTGACTTTATACGCATTTGTAAGTCTATATCCATCCTAAAAAATAATATATATTATGACAAAAGAATTAGAAAAAGTTATTCCGTTAAATGCAACACAATGGGGCGAAAAAGTTTTAAATTCTGATATTCCGGTCTTAGTTGATTTTTGGGCAGAATGGTGTGGCCCTTGTAGAATGGTAGGTCCAATCGTGGAACAATTAGCTCAATCTCTGAAAGGAAAAGTAAAAGTGTCCAAACTTAATGTTGATCAAAATCAAGATATTGCAGAGAAATACAATATTCAATCTATACCATCATTAGTATTATTTAAAAATGGCAATGAGATAGCTAGAATTGTTGGATTTTCTCCAAAAGAAAAATATGAGAAATTTGTAAATAATGCGTTGAACGTATAACCAAGATCTCAGGCCCATATTTTTTTCAGCATGAGTCAAAATAATATTTCTTTTTAATAGTTATTTTGAAAGGTTATCTTTGAAATCTTCATGGTAGGTTTTATTAATCTTTTATCTTCAGGTATAAAGATAAATATAATAAAGAAAATTAATTAAAGAAATATTAGTTAATTATTCTATCGTTAAACTCCCTGTCATGTACGGATGCACCATGCAATAATATGGATGTGCTCCTGTATCAACAGCTGATGTATCTATTTCAGCCGAATCACCACCATTTATTATACTCGTATCAAAAAGCTTGCCAGAATTGGGGTCAGATCCACTTTCACCATTAGTGACGGTATGAGGCATAGTATCTTCATTATTAACAGTTATTGTATCACCCTTTTTGACGGTCAATTCATCTGGATCATAGTCTGGATTTCCCTGTATCGATGAACCTTCAAGGATTTTCAATGTAACACCTGTTGCCGTAGTTGTTGTTATTTTTTGTGAGGGTCCTTCTTTAGTTGAACTCGATGTAACATTTCCTGAGGATTCAGATATCGTAGTGTTTGTTGATGATTGTGTTGCCATTTTTGATTGGCTATTTTGTGAAGTAGAAGTTGGCGTTGCATTTGACTTCATTACTTCACGAAGAGAAGGAGGAACCTCACTCTCACTACCACCTTCATTTTCTAAAGGAGGTAAATGATATTTTTCACGAAGTGTTTCTTGCTGATTAGATAAAACTTGATTAGAAAATGAAGGTCCGATATATCCGAAGGAAGCCCATAATATATAAATTATAACAAGTGAAATAGCCATAACTCCTAGTGGTATTCCATAATCTTTTATTTTTTTAAATTTATCAGATGGTTTCTCTGATAATCCCTTGTCATTATTGCTCAATCGTTAAATTTATAACAAAAGGCCATATTAAGATTGTTTGTATAATCAATAAAATAAAGTCAGAATAAATGACTACAATTGAAGAATAATGCCATCAATATTCAGAATCGACTCAATGGCCAATTTGGGATCTAATTGACTAGTTTTATTTTTTTGTCATTGTATTTACAATAATATTTAATTTACAATTTCAAAAGAATCTACCATTTTTTGTATAGTTGGCCAAGTTAAAGAATTCAGATGTTCACTCACTGTAATTACAAGTAAATATAATTTATTATCTTTAATAGTCCATATCTGTGCCGCGTTGAATTTTCCATATGCGTCAGAGGCACTGAAGATAAAGCTATACCCAGGATTATCACCTAGATTGACATTTCCCAACTTTAAAAGATTAAAATCAGGATATATCATTCTATGTTGGTTAATTCCGACACTTGCAAAATCTACTAATGTTCCTTCGGTTTTATTTGCCACTATAACCATTAACACGGGATCATTATTAGGAGGAGAACTAAAAGTTACAACATTTATTTGTTTATAAGGTTCAATGCCAATAGTAGAACCTGGTTCGGTCTTTAGCCAATAAGAAGGATAATCTATTTTTATTCCATATTTTGAGTTTTCATATGTTTCAAAGTTCTCTACATTACTGATATCAGATTTATTAGTAGTAATATTATTGAAATTTTCTTTCTGTCCCTCTACATTAAGCCCAATATTTGCGGATAATGTAATACATACCGTAAGTATTACCACCAATGAAACAATGATAAAATTATTGTTCACATCTATTTTTATAAACTACATTATTTATTGTTAATGATTGAAAATTTTTATTATATGATATGATTTAATTAGAGTATAGTTATTTTGTTTAATAATATATTAAAAACAATTGATTTCGCATATCATTTTATGTTATATGTAGGAACTACAAATATTTGTCAAAAGTAGGTGGCTATGACTTCAAATTTAGTATAAAATGATGGTTAACTATAGTTTACATCGAATATAAATTTTATAGTTATATTATAATTTAATTAATATTGAAATAGAATTTATAAAATAATTGATTATCTTAGATTATATAAATTAAAGATGCAATTTGTAAGTAATTCACGTGCATATCTTGCTCTAATTTAAATGTGTAAAATAAAATATAAATCCAGACATCATTTATAAAAAGAATTTTTTGTAAATACATAGTATTACTTTTTTGATAGATTTTGGAATGGAACAACTCTTTCAAGAAAAGATAATCGAGCTAAAAGCAGGTAAAATAATTATGAAACTGATATATTAAATTAAATGTAGAAATATGAAGTTGAGAAAGACCAAGTAGTCTAAGAGACTACAAGTAGTATAATAATAAAACCAAACAATAACAAAATTTTAAAAAAAATTCAGATTAGATCTATTGAAAATAAAAATGAAAACAATAATTTCAATACTAATGGTTGATAGAAATACTACGTTGCAGAATAAAGATGATATTAAAGATTCTAATAGCACATCAACGGTCAAATTTATTATTCGCGAACTTCTAGAATTTCTGCAACAATTGATAATAGCATTCAAATATAAAATTATTGGACATTAAATGATTTTACTATTACTATATACTTTTATATTATTGTTGATAATAATATATTTTCTTTCTTATTTTTATATGTCCTTTACTTGAAATTTAAGAATAATAATTTAAGTTACAAATTAATACGATATATTTTACGAAACTATATAAACATACTAATTAAATGTTTGACAACCATTCCAACAAAAAGGACAAAATTGTTCTCCATATTTAGATATGGAGAAATTGAAGTAACTACAACTGAGAATTTCAAAAGATTTGTGAAGAATTTCTAGAATATAACTACAGTATTTTTTCATGGTTATATTCAGGGTTTATTTGAATTGATATATCTAATTTAGTCTGGTGGTATTCAATATTATAAAATTGAAATAGAATAGAACTATTTAATAATAAATTACACAATAAACAGTACCAATGGGGTTTCTTTAAAATATCAGACAATAATCGTTATTATATATTATTGGTAGATGATGAAAAAGATGTTCTTGATCTATTTAGTGAATATTTAAAATCAAATGGTTATAATATCATCTCGTTTGATAATCCAGTTAAAGCATTAGAATATTTTTATGAAAATACAAACAATTGTTCTGTGGTTATTACAGATTATAGAATGCCGGGAATGTCAGGCTTAGAGTTTTTAAAAAAAATAAGAGAAAAAGATACTGCTCTTAAAATAAAAACTATAATTGTTAGTGCATACACAAAAACTGATATTCCTTATGAAATATCCTATATTATGAAAATTGATAAAATATTAGAAAAACCTGTATTTCTTGATGAATTAAAAACAGAAATACAAAAATTGCTAGTGACTAACTAATTAAACTAACTCCTATTCTAAAAGAGGTGGCAGCCTCTTAAGTTAGAGCCAATAATTTATTCTAATTATAAGATAATTTAAAAAAAGCATATATTCTAATAATATTTTTATCCAATACGGAACTGAATTTTAATGATAAAATGAAATTAGGTTGTAATGGTTTATGACCAATAGTTATTGTAAGAATGTATTTGATTATTAAATATTTATCGAAAAAAGTAAAACATAGTAATATTTTATACTATTCAATAATTGTAAGATTAATATGTAAAAAATTTTAGAAATTTCTATATTGAATAGTATCTCTTTTTAAAGATAGAAACAACGTGCCCTTTGGCTTTACCAGAAGCAGTAAAGAGAATAAAGAAAAAGAATATTCTCATAATATGAAAAAACCCATTACAAATAAAGGCGATTTAGATGAAATTAATAAAATAAACGAAATGTTAAATCCAGACGAAAAAATATTACTTGTTGCAAGACAATCAAAAATAAAACCTGGTGGCTCTTATTTTACACCCAATACTATCTATGCAACAGACAGAAGAATCATAATCCGAGATCCTTATATGCTTGGTATAAAAGCAAATGTAGTAGATATTCCTTATGATATAATTACAAGTTTAAAGCTTGAAAAGGGCTTGTTATCATCTACAATAAGATTTAAAGCTCCTGGATTAATGAGCTCAACCAAATTAGGGATGATGGATAGTATAATTGAAGGGGAAGATGATCAAACCGGTATAATAGAAGCAATTCCAAAAGATAAGGCAGAAGATTTGTTGGAAATAATCCGTTCAGGAATGCATGATGATGGTCGAAAATCAGCACCTTCAAAAAAACATTTATACTCCAAATTCATTGAACCTAAAGATTATACTCTATCATCTAATCAATCAATATCAATTGCAGATGAATTACAGAAACTTGCAAAACTGAAAGAAGAAGGAATACTCACTGAAAAAGAGTTTAATCAAACGAAACAAGATTTAATTAAAAATACTAAACGATAGTGTCTATTTCTTGTCCTCTAATTTTAACTCAACATATATTTTATAGAAATCCAGTTATGGCGAGTATTGCAGATTAGAATTAATTATTGTTTATTTATATTAATTGTAATAATTATTTTTTTTGCTTTAGTCTTTATATTTTAAAATTTTATCATATATATACACATTTTACAATGACCAAATTAAATTGTAAGACAATTAATATTACACAATAGAAAACAAGTACTGTTTTGAATGCAAAAACATCAATCAAAACAAATTCCCCACAAAATTTAATAAAATTATACTAAAAGGAAATTTATAGGATGATTATTAATGTGAGATAGAATGTCGACAGATTCACCCATGGATGAAATTTCAAACGCTAAAACGAAAGTTGAAGATCTGGAAAATGAAATAAAGAATATTGATAAAAGACTAGAGTCAATTAAAGGTATTTCAGATTATAAATCTAATACTGAGCTGGTTAAAGTTTATGAGAATGCAATAACTTTTTATAAAAATCTAGTTATGGCATATAAAGTATATATCAAAACCTTTGAAAAGAACATGTGAAATAAACTTCATTCCTAAGCAATAAAAATACTTGTAAGACTACAAAATAGAATTCAGGTGCTAATTTTTGTTGATCCATGTTAAATAGATATCAGTTGTAATCATTTTGTATATTATTTTGATTTTTGATAACCCTTATACAATGATTTTATAAATATAACTTTGATCTGCTCTATTAAATTAACGAAGATTTATGAACAAAATAAGAAAATATACTAAAATAAGTACAGAACAAATGGAATAGGAATAGAATAATGGAACGTACTATTACTTTATCCTTAAAGTTAACCCCATTTGATCTATTGTTAATTAATTTCTAGTCCTTTCGCCTTATATAGCCACAAATTTTGTATCAATAATGAAACATATATCCATGAGATAATCTATCAATATAGCAATTAGAACTATCATTAATGAGTATTTTACTTTTCATTAAAATCAACTTATTCACCAATCTCTCTATTTCATTTCCTCATATAACCAAATGAAGTTAGTAGAATGTCTAGAATTTAATACAAAAGAAGGAATAGTAGAAATTGTTTGATAATTATGAATAAAATTATTTATCTGGTTCGGGAATGGTATTCGTTGGACTTAAACCAGAGTAGAAACCATTTATATTTTATGGCATTAACAAAATTATGAGTTCTATCTCTTTACTTTAAAAGCTTTCTGAGGGAGAGATATAACATCCAAAAATCCTAAACTATGTCTTTGATTGCTACCAACTACATGGAACTTGTATTGTTTCTTATATATATTGCGATAGAATTCGGAAAAGCTTTTAGCAGCATCATAGGTTCTAAATTTAGTTCTTATTCCTTCTATAATTATGTTATTTCCATCGATATCTGTAATGTTTATTGTATAAAATCTTGGTAATTTCTTTAGATGTTTTATCGTAATGTATGCGAGAATAAGCAGAAATATAACCACACTAATCAAAACTAGCATATTTCCAAAAACTCTACTAAAGTTCAAAATATTATCTATTATATTGTGTTCGAGCCATGTATAGAGTATATTAAAAACTCTGGCAATTATAAATATATCTAAAAACATATGCTTAGATGCCCCCAAATTTGTGAATATTGTTCATATTCAATAACATATAGAACAAACAAGAATAAAAGAGTATGGTTAATTATTATTTATTACTACGCTCAAATTTAGATCTTGCTTCCATTTTCT
>JANWKP010000263.1 GCA_025451315.1 Nitrososphaerales archaeon
ACAACTTGTGGATTATGGAATGTATATCGAGATTAATGATTTTTAGTATACTCCTTAGACATTTCGATACTTTGCTAATGGGAATAATCACTCGGTGGTTCGCCGGGTTTAAGGTGGAAGAGACATTTAAGATTATATGGGAAAGGATTAATTGCATATTTCTTTTATAGGTCAAAGAAATGTCAAACTCTTATTATCACCGTTTCTTTCTTATATTTACCTTTGAAAAGATCATAATAATTTTGAAGATGATTATTACGAATACAACATCTCCCTATTAAACCAACCCTCAAAATGCTTAAAGTCATACATACTTGCAAATTTCAAAAGGCAGAGAAAATAAAAAATACCTGCCACTATGCTAGGTTAGGCAAGAATAGGTGGACAAATCATGAATAGGGGTTACCCCAAAAAGATTGGAAAGTTGGCTACGAAGGAGGTTCTACACTAGAGATGGACCATGCCCTCAACCTTATTACTTGATCAGATTGTGTATTATTGATGATCAAGATATGAAAATCTTCTTTAGTTATGTGTACCGGTTTGAATATGAATAACTGAGATTCGATTTCACCGGCTTCTATTTGTGAAATATCTAGAATTTTTAGTAGTCCCATTTCTTGAGCCCATTTTCTAGTCTTCTCATCGGGAGTTGTCAATCTCATTGGCGCCATAGCAAGAAGAAAAGATAAATCTTCTGTATATTGTATTATTTTTCCACTTTTTTCTTCTTTAGCTAAAAGTACCAACGGTGTTGGATCAATATCACTAATATTAAGTCTATGTTTATGTGGACCTGACAATATATACTGTCCCTTTTTGATTGGTATTTCTATACTTCTTGAATTTATCAAAATACCTTTATCAGAATTAGAGGCACTTAAATTTATTCTATTTTCGTTGCCCTCTGGAAGTATCTTGATTGTTCCATCTAATGATACTAGATCGATGTTTGGTATGTATGTAACTTTATCTGTATTACCTATTCCATTAATTGTTTTTAAAGCACCTACATGTTCAGAAGTTACTTTATGAGGGTTATCATAATCAAGTAAATGTTCTTCAAGGATATCACAAAGCATTGGATTATTGCAAACAATAGAGCGATAAACACTTGTCTCATTTTCGTCAACAACTATTGATTCATTTTTTTTGTCGACTATTGCAAGGAGAACCTTTGGACCTTCAGTGCCTATATCACAATCAGGACATTTTCTTAATTGGTTTTTGTAATAATTATTCGATATTCTTTTCTTATCTGCTTCTACATTTCCTGATAGAACCGAAGCATAGATCTTCCGATCCTGGTATTCTAGAATGATATCGTCTCCACTAGAACCATTAACTAATAATTTTTTTTCTGAAGAAGGGCTATCTTCAATAAGCGAGAACGAACCTACAAAATCATGAGTTTTATCCCCTGTTTCCTCTAACTTGAGAGAAATCCCAGTCGGATCAGTGTTTGATTTTAACATGACTGTTGTTATTATGTCTACCGCATCCGAATCTACTGATTCATCTTTAATATGAACATTTACAAGATCTTCTATTTTGTATAGTCCTTTTTCAAATGAAAGTTCTAATTGCGATTTACTTTTTGGAACGTAGTCAAATTGAAGTATGAATTGCTCTTCAATTCTACTATAGCAACAAACTTCATCACATGTAGAATTATTTGCGGCTGATGGGACAGGCGACTTTGGAATATCTTTTCTTATTGCCCATAAACCTACGCTATCAGGACCGTCAAAACTTATATGATCGGGCAGTTCTACTATACATTCAACATTATCCTTTGAGGATATGATTTCCCTACCGCAACAATCTATAGCATAACCTTGGGAAATTTCTACCTTCAAAGCTGAATTATCTTTTTGAATCTTTTTTACCTCGCAGCCACAAACAATGCCTGATCCATGGATGTATTTATTCATTAATCGAATTTTTCCAATAAAATATTTCTGCTCATTATCAAAATCCGCTACAGTCATAAGCTTTCCATAGAAATTCTTGTTTCTCTCAAAATTTCGTATCTTACATGATTCTATATCAAAATCCATTTTTTCACTCTCGCTCATTTTTTTATATCCCCTAATAGACTCCTAATTATCTAAGTAAGTATAATATCCTTACCCATTCTAGATCGAACATCCATTTGTCCTGAATCTTCATATGTGCCCATTTTCGTATCTCTGGATAAAGCAGAACGTCCTAGAATAAAAACCTGTTCGGATAAACAGGTATTGATATTAAGATATGTGTGCATACCAAGATAAAACCAGGGTTCTAGTAGTTTAACATTTCCTATCGTATGAGCCGGTTTTTCATTTTCAATTATTTTTTTTACTATTGTTACTGCTTTTTGATCCACCATTAGGGGATTAAGCAGGACACAAAAGGAATATGGATCGATACAGTATAATTTTAAATATTCTTTGTTATCCTTTACGCAGTCTAGTTGAAAATCTTCAAAAACCATTACTTTCAAATCTTTATCTGTATTTTTTGTGTCCTCAGAAATATTCATCGTTTTATGGGATTTATCATCATTATCTAGGAAAATATCTATCATTTCTAATAACCCTTCTCTTGTGCCTCTTTTGAGAAAAATATCAGGAGATTTTTCAATGAATATTCTAAATTTATTTTTGGGCCATGTTTCATCATACGCAAGCGATAACCATGATGAAAGCCAAGGCAAGAATCCTTCTGGAGTTGACCTTGGATCTAGATAGTGAGAAAAATTGATAATCTTTGCTTCGATGCTCAAAAACAATGTTTCATAAAGTGAAAGGTATTTTTCCAAAAATTCTTTGCTTCCTTCATTCTCTTGATAAATGGAGGGTAGATACCTTAGATAGGATTGCCTTGGGTAAAAAAGGCTAATTCCTTTAACTTTTGGAGAATTAAATTCATTATTTGTATGTAGTGCTATTTTAATCCAAAGATATCTACCAAGAGAATTATTGAGTAATAGATCCCGGGGATTAAGGGGGGATTTTGTCCATTGATCTTCTGATGAGGGTGGCGAGATTGTGCTGTTAGATGCATGGTAAAAAACTTCGATGAATGTATTTGCAGGTATTGCTGCATCAAGTGATAATCTGTGCCATTGTAAATCAGGCTTAAGTGAGTCAAAAGGTTTAGATATATAAACACCGGTGGAGGAGAATGTTTCTTTTAGTTTTAATATATCAATTTGTTTGTTTCCGTTGCTGACTATAAGCAATGTATCCTCTGCCTTGTTTAACATTATTTTGTTAGCATTACCATTAAATGCTATTTGAGAGATGTTTCCTGTATTGTCTATTTTTATTGATGATTGGAATTCTGATTCTCCTATATTTCCGATAAAAATATTTCCATTGCTATCTGTAGCTAGACTTGATGGTTGAAATCCAGGTAATGATGCAAAGTTTATTTTATTTTCAAATCTGCCATCAAGTAAATTAATTATTAACAGACTATTGTTTGTCAATAAATATATCTTGCCATCTTTTTTACCTAGTTCAAAATCTATTACCTCTGTTAAAATATTTCTATTATTATTGATTGGAGATGATGTTGATAATTCTAATATGATACGTTCTTTCTCTTTATCTGTGAGAACAGTACTAACTTTCATATCTTTTGAGGAAATTTTGTAAATTTGTTTCTCTTCGGAATCAAAAACATAAATATTTTCATCTTTATCAATGTTCATATGGGTTGGATATGTCCCAATTTCAAAAAAGCGTCTTATTTGGTAATTTATTTTGGCAACAAAATAAACCCTATTTTCATCAAGAATGTATATGTTCTTGTTACCGACTTTAATTGATATAGGCTGTAAAAATTCTGAACATGGTATCTCTTCATAATTGTTATTATGTGTATTTAAATCGATTAGAAGAATTCTATTAGTTTCTAAATCAATACTATATAATAATACACCACAAGGATCAAGAGCAAAATCAGTAGTTTGATATGTCTTTAATAGTATCATGTTATCATGTCTAAATTTTTTGAACGACCTCAGGCAAATGCCATCTTCTCGGATGTCAACTATTGTTTCTTTATTATCCGGGGTGGGATAGTTATTTTCAATCCATTGCTCTTTTGCATTGAGTGTAAAATATTTATACTCTCCAGAGCTGGTCATTTAATTTTAATGAACCTCCTTAATTTTTTCTGCCTTGTTTAGATTGTTATCATTACAATTGTTGCCCTTCTTACACTCATTGTTTTCTGTAATGATTGTAGCGGAAAAATTTTCTAGGTAGGTTAAACTTGTGCTACTTATCATTACATTGTTGTTCTCATCATAGGAGAACGTTCCATACTTTCCGGATGCATTTAATGACAGCTCTGTGACACATTCTACTCCAATAATTGAATCTATGATATAATAAATTTCAGAACGATATACAGGATTTCCAAAACCCCAACCACCATTTTCCTTATTTATTGGTATAGGGCTCAAAAAATTCTTTAATTTTTCTGATAATGTATCTAATACACGCTGCGAATTACTGTCTTGATTAATAGTTATACTTGCAGCTATTCTTATTCCTATATAGTTTGGCCCAATCACATTCAGCCTGGTTGTTATTAGTCTATGTTTGTTTAAATGACTGCACACGGTATGGAGAAATTCATTATTTGGAGTGGGATTTTTTGAGAGACTATAAGGTAAAACAATGACAAGCACGTAATTTACTCTATTTTCATAACATGGAAATGCTTTTGATCTCGCAACCCTTAATCCTGGGGTTGATTTAGCTATGTATTCAAAATCCGATGAACTTACAGCTTTAAACGGAATTTTTGCATTTTTTCTAAATCTTGTTTTTGCATCCTCTATCGTTTCTTCTGCAATCCCAACAGAAGATGCTAATAAATTGACTGCGGTAATTCCATAAAGAAGGTTATTATTCTTGTTGTCATAGACTTGAAAAGAACTATTATCTTTGATGAACACGCCATTTGTATTTCCAAACCTCAATCCTATTCTGATCTTGCTTGCTCTTTTAGGAATTTTGCCTTTAACTCCATCCCCAAAAGTGACAGTCCCGTCTAATTTATCACATATGTAGTGATTATCATTAGGGCCTGATGAATTAAAGTCATCATCAATCTCTTGCCATATTTCTGATAAATCCTTGTAAATGACTTCCAAAGTATTTATTGAAATAATGGGTAAGTGTTCTCTTTTTATTTCAAAAATTTGATTAGGTAATCCATTACTTTCATCAATGGGGATTTCATTTAAATAATAATGCTCCTTATTAGCTAAATACTCTTCAACAGATCTTCCAAAAGTTGCTGAAACTGTATTAGGGTGAATGTGGCTTATTCTGGGGGGTATCTCGTAAATGTTGGAAATAATTTTGCAGCGTACCCAATACAATTTAAAACTGTCCTTGTTATCGTCTATATTTCCTTCGCTCTTTTGGTCTAGTTCTTCAAAATTCTCTATTGACTGTCTGTCTCTTAACTTAAATGGAATTTTAAATGATATTGTTCCATTCTTTGTTAGTTCTTTAGTGTTGTCGATAAATTGATCTGCTGTAGTATCCAATGTTTTCCAAGTCTTTAGTCCATCATCTTCAGTTGCAAGATACTCCCATTGAATTCGCTGTGACCTTTGACTACATTTAACAAATTCTTCTTCCTCCTCCTTTCCATGGCTTCCTATTGCTGGAAGGTCGGCTTCATAGAGATGAATGTATAGAGATACCGTAGGGAGTGTTGTATGCAAATCACCTGCATTATTTCCTCCGATCTCTTCAACATTATTATTTAGAATACCATCGTCAAAGTTTAAGCCCATATAAAACGAATTGCCTACATTTGGATAATCCCCAAATGCAAAAAAGTAAGGTGATATATGATTATTAGTAAACGACGACAACGATGCTGCTGCTGCTGCTCCTGCTGTACTTGCTAAATCGGTTTTTGTAGGGGAAATCGTATTTGCATC
>JANWKP010000264.1 GCA_025451315.1 Nitrososphaerales archaeon
ATTTTATCTTCCAAAATCTGAACATTCTTGGTAACGCGTTATGATGACGCATATGGTCAGTCCAAGTATCCGCAATTTTGATTTCGACATAGTGACCTATGTCTGTTGTGTCTTGGAATAACTCCCAATATCCCATTCCCTCACTTTTAAGAGTACGTCCTAACTCAAGTTCTCTTTGTTCGAATTCATTAGATAAATTAGGATCAATCTTATAACCGATTGTTATTATAGCTTGACTGTCACTTTGTCGAGGATCACAGTTTTAATAATTTAAAAGACATGATAAAAACTACGAATATGATACCAGCACTAATTAGAAAAGTAAATCCTCCAATTAAATTATACAAAAGTCCTCCTATTATTAATCCAACAATGCTTGCAAGACTCCCAAAACTACTTGCAACTCCTTGTATAAATCCTTGATATGCATTACCCGCGGTCTTTGAAAGTAGTGACAGGAAAGATGGCCACATCAATCCATTTCCAACTGCAAACAGAACTGCAGCTCCATAAATAAAGATATTATTATTTGATACAAATAAAATAAAATTTGTTCCTAATATTATACTTCCAATTATAACTAATTTTTCTTCAGAGAATTTTTTTAAAGCTTTCCGTAAAACTGGCCCTTGAACCAAAACCATGATTCCACTTAATACTGCATAAAATACTCCCAGTTCTGTTACGGACCATTTTAAATTATTTACTGTATGAATTGGAAAAGAGGTATAAAAGATGTTAAATCCAAGAAAAATAAAAAAATACAATACTAGTAGAAATGAAATGTGTTTTAGCTTGAAAACATCTTTAAATCTAAGTTTTTTTGGATTTGGAACCTGGTAACATTCTTTGCATTCTTGGGCAAAAACTTTTCGAATACTTTCTTTTTCTGGAATATGTTCCGTAACAACCACCAATTGAGGTTTGGATTCTTTTAAAGCGAAACCTATTACAATTAGTGTTAGTAAAGATAGAAAAAGTGCTGCAAGAACAGGTAATATTTCTTGATAAATAGTTGCACCTAAAATTCCTGCTAATGCAGGTCCAACGATAAAACCAAGATTAGAAGATACTGCCATTTTACCAAAGTTTTTACTTCTATTTTCATCCGATGAAATATCTGCAAGATATGCATTGGCAACAGAAATATTGCCACCTGTAATTCCATCAATAGCTCGGGCAAAAAATAATACAAGTAATGGAAGTGTTATTGCAAAGGTTCCAAAAAGAGATGAGTCAATACTAAAAAGATTTTCAACAGGCAAAAACAATGCAAAAAGGAAAAATATCCAACCAATTAGTGTTCCTCCATTACTAACAAGAAGAACTTTTTTTCGTCCATAGATATCAGACCATCTTCCTAGAATAGGAGCTCCTATTAGTTGAAATGCAGGATAAACCGCAGCTAGTATTCCATAAATTATAGCATTTCCGCCAAAATCTATGACTAGAAATACCAAAAAAGGTAAAACAATGCTAAAACCTAGAGTTCCAATAAAATTAATCAATAATAGAGGATAAAGTGGAATCTGTTTGTTTATACTACTAGCCATTAATTAAATATAAAATATAGATCGAATTAAAATTTGTTAATAAATGAGTAATGTAAATTTTCTTTTTTGTAAATTTTCAAATGAACTATATTTGAGATGATTTAAAGATAAGAATTTGTGTATTATTTAAATGACTTTTTATATTGAACTAGTTTATCCATGTAAAACATAAATGTATCTATATTCTATGATAGTCTTAAAAGACATATGTTTCATAGCCATGGAATATAGTTCAAAATTATTATAATCTTTATTACATACCAATGAGCATATTTTAAAATGAATGAAAAAGATAACTTTTTATTTCATTTTTCTTTTTCTAAGACATTAATATTTTTTATATTTATTTTTACAACATTAGTAGTTGGGAGCTCACTATCATTAAACATAAATCATGCCGCTATAGCAGAACAACAACAATCACTACCCTTTATAAAAGATATATCTTTTGATATAGATGGTGTTACTTTTTCACATCATATGGCATCAGTCAACGGAATTCAAATGCACTATGTAATGGGTGGTAAAGGAGATCCTGTTGTTCTGTTGCATGGATTTCCACAATCTTGGTATGAATGGAGACACATTATGCCAGCTTTGGCCGAAAATTATACTGTTGTTGTCCCTGATCTTAGAGGATTTGGTGATTCTTCAAAACCTATAACCGGTTATGATGGGAAGACTACTGCTGAAGATATCTATCAATTAGTATCTCAATTAGATTTTAATAATCAACCAATTTTTCTAGTAGCACATGATGTAGGCGCACAAACAGCTTATTCATACGCTTTTGCTCATCCTAATAATGTAACTAAATTAGTAATCATGGATTTCCCATATCCAGGTTTTTTACCTCCAGAGTTTGGTAAGAATGGACCTTGGTGGTTTGCTTTTCATCAAACACCTAACTTACCTGAATTTCTAGTAGAAGGTAAAGAACGAGAATATATATCATGGTTCTTTAAAGAGTTAGCCTACAACCCATCTGCAATTACGGAAGAAGATATAGATATATTTGCAAATCAGTTTTCAGCTCCTGGTACAGCGCGTTCAGCATTTGAATATTTTAGAGCTTTTTCAGTAGATGCAGAACAAAATAAAGAAGCAGCCAAAACTCCACTAACACTACCTGTATTAGCATTAGGTGGTGATATTTATCCAGGGTTAGGTGGTGACATACCTGGCAACTTTGCAGCAAGCTCGTTACAATCATTAGCTACAAATGTAACTGGAGTGACTGTTCCACTTTCAGGACACTGGGTTCCTGAGGAACGTCCAGACTTTGTAATAGATCAATTATCAAAATTCTTTGGAAATAAGTTACCATATAGTTAGAAAACAAGTTTACCAATCCCAATTACATGTCATACTCGAAGCCCTCTAGTCTTAAATTTTAGTTATTGAAACCATTTAGTTAATGGGACCAAGCAAATATGATTCCATTATAATATTCTTAATATGTATAGTTTAATTTTAAAGGTTGGAATTATGACATGTAAATTATACATGGATCTTTATATAAAAGTATTATACACTTTGATAATATTATTGAAAATGCGATATTAATGTCTTTAATAATCATTAAAGAAATAAGAAATGTAATAATTCTATTTCATATTTTTCAAGACCTATAGAAATTTCGCCTTTGAATATTGCACTTGAATATATACAAATATTAAAATAAAATGGTTTTCGTATAACTACAGAAATTCTTTATGAAAATACAAAATTATAAAATAGGATTTCATGTTTCAATTTCTGGCTCAATGTCTAAATCTTTTGCAAACGCAGAAAAAATAGGATGCTCTGCATTCCAGATATTCAGTCGCAATCCAAGAAACTGGCAAGCTAAAGATTTAAGCAAAGATGAAATAGAAAAATTTATTAAAAAAAAAGACACAAGTAAAATCAATGAAAATAATATAGTCCTTCATATGCCATACCTTCCAAATTTAGCATCACCAAATGAAGATTATTTTTTGAAATCTAAAAATACGTTATTAGAGGAGATAAAAAGATGTGCTTTATTGGAAATACCATATCTTGTAATTCACTTGGGCACCCATCTTGGAAGTGGCGAAAAAAAAGGAATCGAGCAAATTGTAAAGGCTTTAAATTTTGCAATAGATGAATTTAAAAAGACAAATTCAAGGAAACTAGCAGTAAGATTGCTTTTGGAAAATCACGCAGGCGAGAAAAATTATATTGGAAGTAAATTTGAACAACTACGTGAATTATTGGATTTGTTAGATAAAAAATATCATGGAATTTGTTTTGATACTTGTCATGGATTTTTAGCTGGTTATGATTTAAGAACTAGCAAAGAAGTTTTAAATACATTTAAAGAATTTGATGATACAATAGGATTAAAAGAACTCTGTGTTTTACATATGAATGATTCAAAAGGAGACTTGAACGAAAATAAAGAACGACATGAACATATAGGTTTGGGCAAAATTGGAAATATTGGTTTTAAGGCGATCTTAAAAAATAAATTTATTCAAAAAATTCCTATTATAATGGAAACTCCTATAGATGACAATCGAGGTGATGTAGATAATTTTCGAGTAGTTAAAAACTTAATAAAGACAATATCTTAAGAAAATAATAATAAAATTAGATTTATAAAATTCGATAATTAAAAAATAAATTTGAATATTCTAGATTACTTATTAACCATTATTATCATTATTGTTTAGATTATCCTTTTTTGAAAGTATCTATTCAATCATTTAAGTCCAATCTGAATTATTGTCTCGTTTTTCTCTTCTTTTTCTTGATGAATTCCTTAAGTAGTCTTTACTTTTCATATTTTCTCAAGTGGCAATGTATTTAGAAGTGAATCTTTTGCTGATTATTTATCTTTAGATATTACTGCTAATCCTAATAATGTAGCATATACAAATACTATAAATTATTTTAAATTGTATAAAGATTTAAGTGAATAATGTATTTTATTAGTAAATGAAAACTTTACTCTTACTTCGTCATGCTAAATCAAGTTGGAAAGATAATACACTTGAGGATCACGAAAGACCACTAAATGAACGTGGTAAAAAAGATGCACCTGTAATGGGAGAATATTTGAAAAATAAAAATTTAGCTCCTGGTTTAATTATTAGTTCTACCGCAAAAAGAGCTAAAGATACTTCTAAATTAGTAGCAAAATATTGCAGATACAATAAAGACATACAGTCGTCTAAATCGCTATATGGAACTAGCATTAAAGATTATTTAAATACAATAGGAGGAATTGCTAATGAATATGATAGAGTATTGTTGATAGGACACAATCCTATTTTAGAAGAGGTTTTAGAAACAATTACTGGAGAACAAATAAGCATGAAAACATGTTCATTGGTACATATTTCTCGACCCATAAAATTTTGGAAAGAAGTTAATGACAATACAACTATGAAGGGTAAGTTAATTGATATAGTACACGTTAAAAAACTACATAAAGATAGTAGTTAAAAAGAATAATATATATATTTATTTTTAGCTATTTATAATTTCTTATAACTATATACAAATCAATTATGTTATTATAAAATGCAATTTATATTACCCTTATTAATTAAGTTTACCATGAAGACATACTCTTTTTCATCTAAACAGATGATTCTACAGGTAAATAATAATTTTGAAACTTTTAAGAATATTTTAAACTTATATCTTAAAAATCCTAACGGTAAAAATATTCATGACCTTCGAAAATCGATTAGGAGATTAGATTCTGCATATTATTCTCTACCAAAAAAATTCAGAAAAAATAAATCAATTAAAAATTATATAAATCATAGCAAAGATCTCTTTAAATCTAATAGTCAGGTGAGAGATTATGATATATTCTTGGAGAAAATAAATGGTCATAATAGGTCAAATAATAGTAAAAATAATAATTTAATAGACCAAATAGAGCAAAACAAGAAAATACAACTTGAATCAGCTAAAAAGATTGCACAAAATTTAGATTTATACGATTCTCCTCAAATAGGTACAGAATCAATCTCTGATAAAAAAGTTCAAAAACGATTCAATAAGATATCAGAGATATTTAATGATAAAATTAAAAAAGAATTGGATAGTGTAATTCAAGATAAAAATAAAATTAAAAAGTTACATGAATTAAGAAAAGATTGTAAGAAAATAAGATATGCTTTAGAACTAATATCAGATCAAGATAAAGATATTGAAAAAACAGTAAAACAATTAGATGATATACAAGATATTTTAGGTGAGATCCATGATTGTGATACTACTATAATGTTTCTCCGACAACAAAAAAAGCAATCTCCGACAGTTAAAAATTTTATCAACAAAGAATCCACAAATAGAGATAATAAGTATAACCAATTTGTAAATCAATATAAACAATATACACAACCTAATATCTCTTTATTATAGGAACATATAATTTAAATTCATGAATTTTGTAGAAAAACTATATACTGGAATACAGCCTCCTGAAGATATCAATGTAGTTATAGAGATTTCAAAAGGAAGTAATATAAAATATGAATTAAATTTAGATAATGGACTATTATATGTAGATAGAATATTGTCTGTTGAAATGGTATACCCCTATAATTATGGTTTTATACCACAAACAATAGAAAATTTGAATGATGATTTTAAGAATATTGATAATCTAGACGCATTTGTAATAGGGATCGATTCTTTGCAACCATTGAGTGTTATCAATTGTACTCCAATTGGTATCATTTTTACTGAAGATCAAGACGGACCTGATTCTAAGATAATCGCTACACCCATTTCTAAAATAGGAGATTGGAGTAATATTGGAGGAGACGTAAATGATTCTAATCTACACTTTTTAAATAAACTTAAACATTTTATTGAACATCATAAAGATCTGGAAAAAGACAAATTTGTTAAAATTAGAGAGTTTGGAAATAAAGAGAAATCTAAACAAATAATTTTAGAGGCAATGAAAAATCATGAAAAATATAAAAACAGTCTTAGATAAAGGTAAAAATCATCATTCTTGTAATTATGATACAAATTAACTAATTATGGATATTTATTGCTCTTAATTTAATACATCAAAAAATTTGAAATAGTATATAATAACTAATCCCATCTTATTAAAAAATAATAAAAAAATTTGATTATTTATAGTGTGTTAGTAATACTTAGCTTTATTATTCACATGGAGTAGACATGGATACAATAAATTCTTTTTTACCTTGATCTGCCTTACCATCATTATTAGCATCATCAAAGAACTGAATTTCATATTTGCCTTGTTCTAATTCTCCTTCAATATATTCAGATTCAGAAAAGCCACCTGTAGTATTTGTTGAAAAATAACCAAATGAAGGAGTTGATTGCGTTTCTGGATGGACTAATTTCCAACCAACATTACTATTAGGTTCAAATCCATTTACATTTAACTGCATGCCATATCCACTAGTATCGCCACAAGTAGGTGAAATTTTGACATTTGGTTTTAATTCTGCATTTGTATTGGTAAATAGCGAGATCGAGGCTACAAGTAATGTTAGAAATAGAAAACTATAGATCGTTATTTTCATACATTGTATTATACAGTTTAATTATTTAATTTTGCTATGAATGTTTTCATTAAAATTAATATAGACAAAAGTTATAGATTTACAAATTTTACTTTATTAAATACCTGTAACTATAGTGATAAATCTTATAAATATCATATGGTATTATTAGCTAAATTTTTTGTTATAAATGAAAACACAGTATCGAATAATGATTGTGTTATTTTGATTATAATAGATAATTTATTGATAAAAAGAAATAAAGAAGAATATGATTAGTTATCTAGTTGTTGTACTTACATAGATAGGTAACAGATTCACTTACCAACATGGGTAACACTTTTTATCTGCTTAATTTTCTTTTTATTACTATCATTATTTAATCTTCC
>JANWKP010000265.1 GCA_025451315.1 Nitrososphaerales archaeon
GCCTCCACCATCTCCGCCGTCATCGCCTCCACCATCTCCGCCGTCATCGCCTCCACCATCTCCGCCGTCATCGCCTCCACCATCTCCGCCGCCATCGCCATCTTCGGCATAAGCCTCGCCAATATTTTTGTGATTTAAATATCCATTGGTTTCAGTTAAATCACTGGCTATTTGAAATGGCGAGCCAGTTGTTAAAAATATGCTAGTAAATGCTAATACAATTGCAATTATCAATTTTTTAAATTTATGCGCCTTTCTATTTTTAATCCATCTTGCTGCTGCAATAAGAGTGGAACCAGAAGCAACACTATCATCAACAAGAATTACTGTTTTATTTGAATCTATTATATTGGTCATTTATAAAAAATGCAATCTATTTATATTAAAAGATTATGGCATTGTGTTTTTATGTACTACTTTGGCACACGATTGAGCACAATTAATTGTATGTATATGTTCTGTTAGAAGGATAATTACTTTAAGCAATATTTCAATTGTTGTTACTAATAATTTTATTTTGTATTATATTTAGTGATGATTATGATGGTAAAAATAATGAAAAGGAGAAAGAGATTGTCTTTGAAGTTATTTGTTTGAATATAATGGGAGATTTAATTATTGGTTCTATTAGTCCCTCTAATCCAGCTTTTAATGCTATTGAAAAGTTAATGTTAATATCATGATTTATAATAAAATAATGGATTTCTTTCCTTTGCAATTGTTGATATTCTTCTTCTTCATTTTCTTTTCTTAAACCTTCTTTTTCTATTATCACATTAATATCGTTAACACGACTAGTATCGACTATATGCTTATATGATTGAAGTCGCCTAAACCATAGATCTAAAAATTGGACTAAAGTAAAGCTATCTAATTTAGGAAAAAAATAAGATACATATTCATTTGCTACTGTTAATCCTAATTCTCTTCCAAATTCTTCAAGCCGTTTTTCATCTTGCACTTCAGAAAATGTCATTCTCAAAAAGTCTTTGCTTACCAGAAGAAAACCTAATTGTTCAAAATGCATTTCAGATTTAACATAATTTTTCAAGGTTTTATTGATAAGACTATTAACGGATATTCCTTGCCTTTCAGCTTCCTTTTGCAGTAATTGGAATACTTCTTCTTCCATTCTAATACTTGAATGTACAAGTTTTTTGTTTTTGGAGGATGAGAAAGAAGAAGAGGAAGAAGATAATAAAGGGTATGAAAACATTAATTGATTACCAATTATATTATTACAATCGTAATTTTCTTTTTTAATTATAACTGTGAAACATGGGCTAACATTTATCCTACTGTCTATCGAAAATATTACGAATGAAATAACTATCGTAGCAATAGTAAATGTTTTAGTGGCTGCATTAAAGTTTTGCGTAAGTGTTTTCAGTAGTTTTTGTTCGATATCTCTCAGAATATTTAACCCCTATTTTAGGATTCTCCTACGCCTATCTAAGCATTAAGAAATATTTTAACTTTAAAAATATAATAAAAATATTTATTTAAATTTTATAGTGAAGGAAATATTTTTAATACATTTACAATAAAAATTATTTTTTTAAATTATTAAGTATAGGGACTATACTAACCAACTAATTTCTTAATAGGTTTCATATCTTTCAAAGGATGATAAATTTATTAAAACCTCTATAGCCATATTTGTTTAAGAAGGTACTTGCAGCGAGGAGAAAACGATAATATCGATACAAGATATGACGAAAATGTTTCCAGAACAATAGCAGGTACAAATAAACCATTCTATAGACTTTTAATTGTAGATGATGATAACGAGATTTTAAAAACAATGAAACAAATCTTAGAAGATAAAGGTTTTCTGGTATATCCATTTTCAAATCCTTTAGAAGCAATATCCGCTTTTAATCCAGGATTATATAATTTGCTTTTAATTGACGTAAAGATGCCACAGATGAATGGATTTGAATTTTACCAACAAATAAGAAAGAGGAACAAAAATAGAGACATAAAAACCTGCTTTATTACAGAATATGATGTTTATTATGAGTCATTAAAAAAAGAATTTCCTGGCTTAAATGTAGGATGTTTTATACGCAAACCTGTTAAAGCAGAAGAATTGGCAAATAAGATAAACCAATAAAAGGAATTCCAGAAAAGAAAAGAATAATTATATAATATAATTTTTCTTTCATTATTCTCAATTTATTCATGAGATATATTATTATTTTTATCTTTTAATATAAACATTATTTTGATAGATTTTAATTAATAAGAGTGAATAAATTTTTGATCTATTCGGTAAACTTGTTAGGTAATTTTAAAAAAAATAAAAGTAATTTTAGAATAGAAAGAGAAAAAGTTATTTTTCTAGTATGGCATATATTCTAGTTGGATTTCCTTGACTTCCTGCACCCGATTCTGTAAAATGTTCTAGAGAATATCCTTGTTTCTTTACTATGTCAATAGCATGCCAAAATGGTGCTAATGTTCCATTTGATATCAACAAAAGATCTTCATCGCCTTTCAAAACAACCATAGCATCGCTTTGATATTCAACTTCAATTAATGGTTCGTTATCCTGAATAATTTTTAATATATTTACTGAAGAGGGATTAATTTGTATTTTATTTATTTCTGTTGTATTTTGAGCGTTAGAAGGGGAGATCATTGAATTTCCTAATATTCCGACTATGTTAATAATAAACATCAATGACAAAAATAATGGTTTTATCATTTAATCTAAGTTTTTCTAAATACTATTTATAATTATTTACTAATTAAAAAAGGTAACAGATAATCTATTCTTCTTTAACTTTTTAGATAATGCTTAAATAAATGGATTTACAAAATTTCATAATTGAAACTTCTAAATGGTCGACTTTTTTTTGAATCTCAATCTGTGAATGTATTTTTTTATTTAATAATAATAGGAATAATTGGTATATTGATATATTCTCTACCTAATAATCCCGCATTTGCTATTAATAATAATTTTACTAATTATACTAATGCTAAATATAATATTGAATTTCAGTATCCAAGTTATTGGGAACTTAAAGAGAAATCTTCCAGATTCGATGAAGGAGCAGAGATTTCTATTCATAGCAATAGCATAACTGAAAATGGAGTTATATCTATAGCATACAGTGACAAACTTATTGAAGGATTTGGATCAAGTGATTTACGAATTGCTGTTTATGCTACATTTAAGGAATCTCTAAGAAGTGATTATTCAAGAGAATATCGAGTAATAGAACAACCATCATTTATTACTATTGGTGGTAAAGATGCTGGAACATTTTTATTTACTGATAAAGATAAATATGAAGAATATGCATTAAAATGGGCTACACAGCGTTGGATTGTTTTCAATGGAGTTCATGGCTATCTTATTTCATATACATCAAGTGCAGAAACTTTTGATAATCCAGCAAACAAAGAAATAAGAGATAAATTCATCAATTCAATCAGATTTATCAATCAGTCCATCAGTAAATGATAAAATTTTTCATTTTAGTTATAGTGCACCAACAACTCTGATGAATATAGTGAATATTTAGATGGATATAGGGATTTACAATCAATAGAATTTCTAAAAATAGATATATATTTTATAAATCTAATTGAATTTAAAGAAGTTTCTTTAATTTAGTAAAATTTTAATCAGTTTTGATAATTTTTTGTTAATAGTGTTTGTTGTTAGAGAAAAAAAAACAATATCATACATCAGCAACTTTCTTCTAATTCGTTATACATCATGTCATTGTCGCTGATTGTTGATGACGATAATGATGATCTTCTTGTTGCCTCTTTTTCTGCTATCAGAGCATCTTTAATCACTTTGTGGATACCTTCGCTTTCCATCTTCAGAACATCTAAAGCAATGTTGGCTGCTACTTCACAGCACTTGGCACATTCGTTACCATTTACTTTAGGATCTTCTGCTTTTTTCTCTAATATGTTATAGAGTTGGAGCATTCTATTCTTGAACAATTGAGATTCCAAAAAAATTGTATCATATGTCTTTTGTCTCTGCATTTCTCCATACCTGTTTTCAATGCGTTGATAATATCTCCCAACCGAACGAGTAGAAATATTAAGTTCTCTTGCTATTTCTTCTTGACTATTATTTTCTAGCAATAGTCTAAAAATTTGCTGCAATTGAGCCTCATACTGTTGTTTGCTGATCAATTTAATTTTATACCTAAAACTAGACATATTATGACCCATTCACCTAAATAAATATAATGAAGATAAATATATATCCAGAATATTCTATTGTTAGTCGTTTCTTTTGTCTATTAGTTGGTATGTTTAATTTGATAGTCAATAGTTTTTCTAGCCGACTCTTTCTTCTTTTTATTTTTCTCCAAGTAAAAAATACAAATCCTTGTAATTAGTTTTCAATCTTATCATACTCATAGGTGATATATGTTTTTGTATGCTGTATCAAGTGCAGTATCTATAAAAGACGATTCTGATGACTATATTTATGCAAATAATTAGAGTATTAGAATATTAGACACAATTTAATGGCAGATACTAAAGATCAATCATTGTAAATAATATCACTATTATTTTTATTTTTGCTAGTGTTATTATTATTATAAACTATTTTTGGGAGTTCTGGTTGGTATTTGGATCTTGACGGTAATTGTGTTTTTATATGATTTTCTAATATCAAGTTTGATTGCTTTATAGCAGTGATACTTGCCGATTCTAATTTCAAAATATTTATGGCTATTGATTCTGCTGTAGATACTAAATTAGATAAATCACTTGTTTTAGTGTGGGGATGCTGAATTCTATCAAATAAAGCATGATATAAATTTGACATACGGTCTTTAAGTGTTTGGACTTCTAACCATATAGCACTATCTGTTCTTTCTTTCTGTATTTCTTCTAACTGTAATGCTATCTTTTTCTTGTATTTGTAATAGTTTCTCTCAGACAACAATACAGTACGCATAATATCCTTGTCTTTTTCTCCTTTAACAAGTCTATATTGTATCTCATTCATTCGCCATTGTATACGTGACTTATTTGCTCTTTTAAGTTCTCTTTGTATATTTGATGATATCGACGACAAAACCTGAACTATATTGAACTAAAATAACCTAAAAATATTTCGTTATATTATATTCTAAAATATTCACTATATATTATTGATTTTCTTTAATATTTTTGTTTAATAATTTGTATTTGGCTGGATATTATTTACAATCATAAATTATTCATAATATTTTGAATTTGGAAACTTATATTGTATATAATACTAATAATTGATTCATCTCTATTCGTTGATGTTATGAGATTAAATTAAATTGTAGATAGTCCTGATAATCAATATCAATTACCGAACAGTTCTCCTTTTGTTATGAATATTGTATTATTATGACAGAAGATTTGAAATGGTAAGAATTATTAAGAAACAATTGCTGATTGTTATTTATATTTCTAGTTAAACTTTCATTAGATATAATCTCTCCCGACAAAGAAATATTGATAGTATATGGATATAATAAAAATATGATTGTAAATGAATGACTATTGTTGTAAAAAATTGAGGATGATATTTGTTATGTGTTATCTTATGCACATACCAAGTATCAGTTATTGTTTTTGCTGTTTCTGTTCTTATCATGGTCATACGTTTGATTGAGGTAGTACCATTATTTGACCAGCCATATTAGGCGCGTGCACATGGCAGACGTAATTTATAATTCCTGGATTGTTTGCTATGAATGAAACAGTATTGATTTGTCCTCTCTTAAGTTCAAAGGTTCCTATTCCATCTACAGTAATCACATGATGTGCTCCTTGTACTCCTATGAAATGGAGAGTAACTTTATCACCTTGGTTAACAACTATTTGAGCGGGAGCGAATGCAAATGATCTAAAGTCCCAAGCTCCTGCTTTATTTGGTTCTGTTATCTTAAATCCTCCTCCAGTTGGTATAGTCGGATTTACAGGAGGCTGCTCTGCTGGATGTAGTGGAGTATTCTGGGGGCAGGTATCACATTTTATACCAGCATTTATGTTTGTCATTCCATCAAAATGTACTGTATTTATCCAGAATTCTTTGTTGGTTGTTTGATTTGGAACGATTGTCTTGAATGTAGTAACATTTGATGTCGATGGCATAGTAGTAGTTGTCTTAGAGAAATAATTTTCTGCGAATGTCTTCTGTAGGGTTTGCTCGCTAATTTGAGTTAATACAACGGTTGCTAATATACCAGCTACGACAGTCAATGCTATCAGCCATGTGTGTTTTGAACTCACTTTTTTGTTATTCATGTCTAGAAAATTATACACAATTGTCTTATTTAATCATCGGTTAACTTCATTAATTGTTGGTACTTACCAACATAGGTGTGCAATTACCAAATCATTTTGAATAAGACTATGATTATATTTAAAAAAATTTTTTCCATTTATTTAGGCATCATTATCTTCTATATGTATTGCTCCTATAGCTAGTGGGTTCTAGCACAATACTATAGTCTTCTATTTAGAAATGATATTACTTATAGAAGGGTAATGAAAAATATACTATTATTGCAATTGCTATTATAATGATAGCAGCACGGATAGTGACAGCAGCAATATATGTAGAACATATTAAAGGTAAAGCCAAAGAGTGGTGTCCAGACTATGGCGGCGAAGGAAGAATGGTAAATGTATTATAAAAGATTCAGTGTATAGAGCAGATTATGAGGCTGATATCTGTGATAATATTACAATACCAAAAAATATCCAGATATGTAATCCCTGATTTTTTTATTTGAATAATTTTTGTATGTAAATAAGTTAGACTTCATTTTTTAATATAGTATTAGAAAAGAATTGCTGCCTAAGAAAACTATACAAAACTAATGATAATTTTTAATAAACAAAAAATGGTCATTACTATAATAGCGCTATTTTGTCTTGCAATGATTGCCGCACCAACAGCATATTTAACAGTATATGCAGACAAAAATAAATTATCGAAACAAGATGTTGATGAGTTGTGTGACGCAAGTGAAGATTATGAAGTACATAAAAAACAATGCGATAAACTCTATGATAATTTAGAAGATGATTAAAACAGTTTTCACATTTATCTAAAGACTTGCGAAGAATATGGTAAATGGATAAAGGGTTGTAATCAAATTCTTTCTAATTTTAATCAATGATCAATGATTTGAAAAATAAAAAATTATTGGTTATAGGATTTTTCTATAAATATTCCACCTATCACATTAAGGATAATACCAAGAACTAATTCAACGGTTTCATATTTAGCATTTTCAAGATTTAAGTTAATCTTCATTTCTGTTTCAGTATAATAGTTTATTTTTAACTTCTATCTTAAAACTTGATATAATTGTCATATTAGAATATAATATCACAGACTTTAGTTTGCTGTCATACTTGTCAGGGATGTCAGGGTAAAATTCCAACTTCTTCTTTTATTATTTTACATTATATTATTTTATTCTAATTTTATTTTTTATACATTAGAATAGTACTATGGCATCTATGACGAACTATGACGAAAATAAATAAAATACTTGTTCACTTATCATTTGATAATATCAGTATATCCTGTAAGCGGTCATTATTATTCCACTTGATTAATCGTATTCCTTTCCATATTGTTTTCCTTTCTCCTTTTGTTTCTCTTCCATCTTGATAAGTGTGCTTTTGCTTTAGTATTTTACCAAAAGTTTCTTTTTGTTCCACCGGTAATTTATAAAATTTACAGAATCTTGTATATGCAATATAAAAGTCATCTTTTATTACATGATCTGATTCTGTTGAATCCTCTGCAACTGCATCTTTCAAAAATGAACCGACAGAATCATAAATTAATTCTGCCTTTTTCCTTCTTTCCTTTATAGTTTTTTCATTTATATGTATTCTTTGTGTCTTGATTATTCTTCTTAAGGCAATTGCAATTATATTAAATATCCCAGATAATTCCTCTTCTGTAGAAAGTTTATTAAGTAAATCTGGGTCTTCTTTCCCCCCTTCAAATTGATTAGGGAAACTAAGAATAATTTCCCTCCGAAAGTGAGCATCAGAATTGTCTGGACTAATTGGTAATTGGTTAGCATTAAAGATCAATTTAGCATGTAAAATTGTATCATATGCATGTTGATTTTTTCTTTCTATTCTTATAGGATGATTGCCAGTTAGTTTCTTTAAAATAGACATATCGGTTATTGAATTTGGCGATAATTCTGTATCTATATTGACATCTTTGTTTTCTAAATCTGCTAATGCAAAGGGATTATGAGTCAATGATTTCAAAGATACATTGCTTACATTCTTTGAACTATGTAAATTGGTTATTAATCCAGTATAGACACTCTTTCCATTTGCCCCTACACCAATCAAAATAAAATAATGTTCTTTTGGATTATATCTCAAGAAGGTATAAGCAATAATATCGATTGCAGTTCGTATATCTTCAGTATATAAGACATCCTTTAAGAATTTTATAAAGTATTTAGGTCTTGCTTTTGGATTATATGGAAATGGTTTTTGATTTAAGGAATAATAGTCTGGTGAATGAGGTTCTAGTTTACCTGTTCTCATATCGTACAAGCCATTTTTTAGGTTGATAATGTCTAGATTAGAATCAAATTTCTCACGCTTTACATAAGTCTTACGTATAATATGACCTTTAATTTCAGAAATGTCAGCACCTCGAAGTTCAAATCCAAATATTGATTCTAATTCTTTTTCAATTAAAATTTCTCCACCTTGTACATAAACACCATTACCATTATAAAATAAAATTTCCTTATTTTCTTCGATTGTCAGAAGTCTATATTTTGACATAATATTCTCTGTAACATTTTCTATTAGAGATTGTTTTTCTGATAGAGTTCTATTTTTTTGTTCATGGATATCTAAATCATCAACAAATTTCTCTGCACTTTTCCATATGCTATTTATTTCATTTTCTAGTAATGGTGGTAGACATATACTATCATTTACTAATAAAAAGAAAGTTTTCAAATCTTCTTTACTTTTTCTATTTCTATGTTTAATTAATAAAGAATCTGCAAAAGATAGCATTGTGATATGTCTTTGACCTTCAGTAATAAAATGTTGAAATTCTGATTCTACCTTTAAGGCCTTAATTATTTTTTTAAGCGGTTCAGTTAATATTTTATTTCTCTCTTTTTCAAGATACTTTATTCCATGCTTGATACAGATATTATCTAAATGTCTTATTAATTCAATTGCTTGGCTCGAACTTAAAAGTAGAGGTTCTTTTGAATCACCAATTATTTCATAATTAAAACCATTTTTATGAATAGATGTTGACACAAACATTATCCCATGATCTCCTCTACTTTTTACTTCTATACCTAAAATTAAATCTGGAGTTTTTTGTGGAAATGGTATTGGTGTATAAAAATAGATGTGTGCTTTAGTCAATTCATCTTTATGTTGTTCAACAATAGTTTTTTCAGCAAATTTCTGGAGTTCTGTATGTATATTATTTTTTGTAAGAAATTCTCTTAGTCCTTTCTCTCTGTCTATATCTATACCTATTAAATACTGATCTTTATTTTTCCCACGATGTACTTTACCTAAAATTATTGCTATTCCTTTACGAAATTTATCTTCCCTTTTCCATTGATCATAGATTTCTATTGAAATTGGTTCATGCTGATATGAATCATAATTACGAATGATAGGTATTCGTTTTTGTGTATCAAAAGGTATTACATTTACGCCTATGTTATAGAACCAAAAGTCCTCCCATTGATTGATGATAATATTTATATTTCCTTCATTGTTAATCATATTTACACACAACCCTCTTTTTTTCTGTTAGTAGACTTCTGCTTTTTCTATGATCAATTGATGATTTGAAATTCTACATTTTACATAGTCACCTTTTGAAATATTTAGAAAAGAAACAAAATCTTTTGGCAATACGATAGTAAATGTAGAATTGCCATGAATTGCTTGAACTTTTCTTATTTCAGTTTGATTTATTTGGTTTTGATTATATTGTGTATTCATATAATCATGATTATCATGTAGATACTAGAGAACTAAACAATGTTATTAATATCAATATAACAAATTAATATGGAGAATGAGAGAGGAGAAGTCCAATCAATTTATCGACTTCTTTTTAAACGTTCAATTTCTAATACTAACTCTTCAAGTTTGTCTGCTAAGGCTGCAATAGAATCAGATTTATTTTGATCATTTCGATTTAATACTTCTATTTCATTCTCTTTTTTAAATAACTTTCCTTCTACGAGTTTAATGTCATTTTGATTTTGTATTTGTATATTGTCATATTGTTTTTGTAGTTGATTTTCATTGCTTACCATCAAATAATCTGATGCTTTCAAATATTCTGTTAATAAATCGTCTTGTGTTATTTTATAATAAGAATCAGAAATTCCTATTGAATGACCCATCAATATTTCTATGTTAATGCTTTTCATTCCAGAGATTTCACATCTTGTTTTGAACCACTTTCTAAATCCATGGTCTGTCTGAAATTGATATCTATTTCTTTTTA
>JANWKP010000266.1 GCA_025451315.1 Nitrososphaerales archaeon
GGAATATATTATAAAAAACTCTAAAGATGCTCTTAATTTTTACATAAATTTATGCAAATCAATAGCTTATGAATTTAAAGATAGAAAATTTGTGTTACTATTTGACCAGTTTGAATACGTTGGAAAAGCAACCGTGGATTTCTTACTTAACTTTATACACTTTATGCCAAACCAGTTTCATGTCATAGTATCGTTTAGAACTGACGACGATATTTTTAATGAAATGTCTTATAAGAAGTTATTCTCGGAATCCAGGGACAAGATTATAAATGACTTAAATGGCAAAGAAGTTAAATTAGAGGGTCTATCAGCCAAAGAAATAGGCGATTGGATTTATTCTGTTAAAGGGATTCGCCTACAACTTGTTCCAGACCTAAATCGAATACAAAAAAGTTCTGCAGGACTTCCCTTCCTACTAAATGAATGGATTATGACATCAAAAGAGTTAAAATATGAAGAAATACAAAGAGACAAAATTTGTGAGCATATTTCCAAATTAGAAGAGGAAATGAACGAAACAAACATGATTAGGCTCTACAAAATAGCCATACTTAATCAAAAACCTGAAGAAAAGGACTTGGCAAATTATTTAGGGATACAAGACATTGACTACGTACTCCCATTTGTAAAGGAGTTGATTAACAGGAGAATCTTTGGTACTTATGAATGGTTTCGTCATGAAATTATACAAAAATGTATCGAAGATAAAATTAGTAACGAAAGAAAACAACGTTACCATGGTGAGGCCGCCAAGTTTTACAATGGATTAATTAAAAGAGAGGAAACCGACGATTCTCTAACTATTCAACAGACTTTTCAAAATTATCTTGGATATGCATATCATATATTCGAGGAAGGAAGGGATTATCAGAGCGCTTTCAAATCAAATTATGAATTAGGACAATTTCTGTCTAAGACAGGTAATCTAGATTTAGCTGAAAAATGCTATCTAAGAGCATTAACAGCGTCTAGAAGTCTCAATAACTTGGGCAATGAAATGAATATTCTATACAGCTTAACTGCGAATGTTTATCATACATGGGGCAGATTAAGCGAAGCTATAGCAAATTATGAAGCTTTGTTAAAATATTATGGAAAAAATGAAAACAAGGAAAACAAGGTCAAAATATCCTCCATTCTCAGAAACCTTGGTATAATTCATAACAATAAAGGAGAATATGATGAGGCCATAGCCAAGTACAATGAGAGTCTTGACATTGCTAGAAAGCTTGGCGACAAACAAGCAATAGCCACCACTCTCAACAACCTCGGTATTATTCATAAGAATAAAGGAGAATATGATGAGGCCATAGCCAAGTACAATGAGAGTCTTGACATTGCAAAGGAACTGAGTCATAAATATGGAATGTCCTTGCTTCTCAACAACCTCGGTTTAATTCATGCTAGTAAAGGAGAATATGATGAGGCCATAGCCAAGTACAATGAGAGTCTCGTCATTGCTAGAGAGCTTGGCGATAAAGAGGGAATAGCCAGGACTTTAGACAACCTTGATTCGACAAAGTCTAAAATGAAAGGCTGATTGTGAAAGATTTAAAATCATTTTAGCCATTAATGTCAGGGAAATTCATTCCATCATTTAGTCATAGAATCCCTACTATCGTTATATTATGAGTTAATAATTTGACGTGAATATTACTCTTAATTTTTCCAAACTATCTTTAATTGGATATATAATCATCATCGACCCTTTATATGATGAGGAACTTAATCCCATTGAACATGACATTAACAGAAAATTAAGTTGATTCATCAAAACTTTATCTAATTGTTTATAAATGGAATTAAATAGGAATGGTCTACATTGCAAAAATATAAAAATTTATTCTGTATCATCTCTTGTTTCATATTTTTTAGCTTTATCTCATTTCTTACTCTGATTGTAAACTCGAATGTTACTGCGCAGGAAATAAATCAAGAAAATTTAAATCAAATTACTAATAAACCTTCTAAATTAGATAACAATTATCAAATTCCTGTTGGAGATGAGCCTGTAGTTATTAAAAGTGGTTATATTGTAAACGAAGACAAACTCTATGTAGCCAATTATATGACTGGTATTATATCCGTCATATCTACTGAAAATGATACGAAAATAAAAGACATACCTGTTGGCGTTGGACCTACATACATCTTTCCTAACAACAACGAACTTTATGTAGCCAATGAATTTTCTAATAACGTATCAGTCATATCTACTAAAAATGATACGAAAATAAAAGACATACCTGTTGGGGATAGGCCTACATTTATTGCTACTGATAATGGTAAACTCTATGTAGCCAATAGTATTTCTAATACTATATCCGTCATTTCCACATTAAATGATACAAAGATTGGGGAAGACATACCTGTTGGCGATGGTCCTTCTAACATATTTGTTCAGGAATTTAGGAATGCTATCTACGTAACCAACCGTGATTCTGACGGTATCTCTGTAATCGATGGAGTATCTAATAAGGTAGTTGGAAGAGTCTCTTTTGACCTGAGTCCATCTCTTTCTGGATATATTGAATGTGGTAATAATATAGCTCGTTTAGAAAAAAGCTTCTATTTAGATTCTGGTATCACCTGCAAAGCAATACCAAATAAAGGATTTGAATTTCTAAGCTGGGAACAAAATATTGGTTCAAATGCAACTCAATTGGTAAATGTCTCAAAGCCTGCAACTGCTTTAGAATCTATACTCGATATATTCAATTTAAAACCAGATGAACTTGAAGCGACTCTGAAAGTTTCAACATTCGGTAGTTACATTGCAAGCTTTAAGGAACTTCCTCCACCATTGCCCGCAGAGTATTGGGCAACATTGTTTGGTTTTGTTCTTACGACTGGGTTAGGTGTATGGTTAATTCCTTCATTTGTTAGATGGACTCGTACAAGAGCGGATACTAAAAAATCAAATTATTACTATCAAAAAATCAAATTACTTTACGATGATGGTAATTTGGACGAAAATGACATTAAAGATTTAGACAAATTGAAAGCCGATATTGCTGATGTATATTCAAAAGGAATGATAAATGAACGCTTTTGACAAGTCCTTCAAATTGTAGTAACATACACTTTTTAACATAAATGTCCATGCATCAAAGAAATAGATTTCTTGAATTCTCTTGCAACATTCAATACAGTCGTTATAACTTTTAGTCCTAAACAATTTCTCTGCCTCTTCAAGTAGTAAATAATAATCGGGTTGACTAACAGATGGGGATGTTGTAAATTCTTTCGAAATTTTAGATGAAGTGGACACCATCCTTCCAGATAATTCAATCATCGGAAAAATGTATGCAGATTCAGCTTCGACACTCCATTTCTCTCCAGTTAAGATATTAACAGTTGAAACCTTGATTTTATCCTTGGGTTTTAGAGCGAGGGGCTCGAGTAGCTTATCGGCATTATAAACCAAGTAAGCATTGTATCCCTCACCCCGTTCTAACTCATAACTCAACGACAATTTAATGGGATGTTGTGAGTTATCGAGATTCTTTTTTTTATTGTATATGAAAAGGTCGCCTCTTCTGAGTCGGTCGTATGGCTTTCTTGTAAACCTTCTAGGATTCTGTCGATAGATTTTCCCTTTTCGGTAAAAAGGAGTCTAGCAGGGTTTTCCTTTAACTTATAGACTTCATGAATCTTGCTAATCTTTTCTGCTGTTATGATTTCAACATACTTATCTAATTCAGGATTTGTGCTTATAGCAGCAATCGCGGCATTTACCTTATCTTCAACCATTTTGATTGTAAGGTCAGCCGCAAAAACTACATAACTTTTAAAAAGTTTATGTTTGTGAGAAGTTACTATTTGATTTATGACTTTAGAAGTAAAAGACTCAATATCTTTCGGAGATTCTTTACTAATCCTACCATAATCAGTTTTTGACTTGATTTGGAACCCGATTTTTATCTTCGGCATCGACTGAAAAGATAACAGAACGTCTATTCCTTCTTCGTTCATAGAATGAATATATATTGGTTAATTTATTTCCTTGAATGAAGACTTAAAGTGGTCAATCCAATAGATGATTGCATCTGCTGTTTCATTCTGATTTATAGCGAAAAATTTCTTGGTTTCTTCTTTATTATTTGGCTTAATGTCTAAAATAGCATTCAATAGTTGGTATATTTTTGACTTTCTACTTTCGGTCAATGGTTTATCTTAAAGATGAGCGAATATCTTATAAATTCCTATTATGTCTTTTATCAGATTCTTGGTTATTAAATCATTGTCATGGAAAAATTATGCCATAATTTTTCATAACCAGTGTGAAAATCATGATAATATCTCTAAAAGAGGCTTGTCAGAGGGAAATTAATCCCACAGAACTAGGTACCTATTACATAAGTATAGTAACGATATATTGTATAATCAGAAGATTGAATATTCAAAATCTATTCTATTGAATATCAATTAAAGCACCGTCTAGGTCAATAAATTTGGAACAATAGGGGTTTATTTTTTTCTTGAGATATCAAAGAGAAAGCACTAGACAGTATATTTTAGTAAATATTATGAACCTGAAATTTATTTAATCATGGGCAAACTCTTGAAATTGGGCCTTTCTGGACATCCTCATGATTTCCACCGAACCCGCTATCAGATTGACAAATGATGTGAATGAAGGCCTAAATATAATGCAATTCCCGAACATTTACTTCCATCCTTCAGAATTTTGATTTACTGATGATTAGAAGATTAGAAGTGTCAAATCAATAATGACATAGAATCTGCACCAATCCTTTTATCTTTGACATCTAATGTAAAATATGTCACTTCTATCAAAGGCCGAAGTTCAATTCTTGCATGGTCAAATAGTTGTTTCAAAGTCATATGAATACAAACTAAAGTCCGTTATCAAGAAGAAACTTGCAATTCTCATGGAGAAGGAATTACCTTTGTTACGTTCTTTTCTTCCAAATCTGGACCTTACTAAATTTGGTAAGAAACAAGACGCTAATTTGGCATTAAGTAATCTTACTAAATACAGTAAGTTATTGGTAGTCGACAACACTCAAAATAATCCTTCAAACGCTCGCGTCGATGGGTATATCACTACAAATGTAGGTAATTTTCACCCCACTCGACCCTCCTACTACTTTACAAGCGAAGGATTTCCAAAGTATTATATTAATAACCCCTCAAGATTAATAAAAACCGCAGTAGGCTCCGGTGGTGTAGAGGTTATAAACCAAAGTAACCACACAGTCCGGCTAAGCATTTCGCCCTCTCAAGGCGACGATCCCGGGTTCAAATCCCGGCCGGAGCATCCTTTGTTTGGTATCATTTTGTGCGTGATTTTGAGCATTTTAATCAAAATGGTCTTGTTTTCGTTATGCGGGTTGATTGGTGGAAATTGATTATCAGTATACTCTTTTTGTAATATAGTATACTGTTTTTGCAAATTAGGAGAGTAATAAATATCGCAAGTGATACAGTATAGTCCTACTTTCTTAAAGGATTGCTTAGAGCCAACCCTTATGTAGCTAGAATTAAGACCCTTGTGACAATTTGAGCATCTAGTCAATTAAATTACTATTGGGAGCATTCTATTTGATCTTTATGTGTCTGACTAATGATATTAGAAATCTAGTGGATTTTCCAGAAGCAAATAAGTCAATAGAAATTCTAAAGAATCCTTAAAAATTATTCATGGGTTCCCTTTTTGTGAATTTTGAAATTAAGGTTATGATATTGTCCTACTTGTTGATTTTAATCTCATTTGGTTTATCGTATGGAATCGGTGTTTGCTCAAGCAAGTAATTCTTTGGGTCAGGAAGGAGAGGGCGATAATAAAGCCGCGCAATCCGATAATAATTCTCACGAAACAAATCAGAAC
>JANWKP010000267.1 GCA_025451315.1 Nitrososphaerales archaeon
TAACTGATTAAAAAATGGATCTTGTTTTATAATTTGCTAGTTCAAAATAAAATTGTCAATGAAGTACAGAGATGTTGCTTGAACCCTCTAATACCATACTAGGGAATGCGCCTTAAAAAATAGGATAAACGACGTGCAAGCAGAAACTTGTGTGAGATGATCGAATTACATGGCTCGCAGCAAGTGAGCTTGTAGCCTACCATAGGGTGAAGCGTAATAATGTGCGAGTTTAAGGGTCAGGATTTTGAGTTAGTGGCATGATTCGGTCATGTCTTGTACATAGCTTCTCGTAAATCCAATCTGATATAACAAAATTGAGGTATTTTTCCGAATGTCCTAAATAGGACACTGTGTCAGATAATGAAGCACGAGCATGAGATGATTATAGCAGTCCTTACTGTTTCCTTCACTCTTCTTCTGGGAACGGTTTGTTCGGCATTTGCTCAATCTGATGACATAGGTTCAGTATTAGATAAAGCTCAAAAATCTCTGGATACTCAACAATCCAAGAGTGCTAGTAAACATGACACCACATTGTCAGAAGGATTCAGGGTCTTTGAAAACAAAAAGTTTGGAATAAAGATGCAATATCCTTCAGATTGGTATTATGATGAAAAAGTAGGTCCAGTAGACGGTTCACCTGACCAAATTTTTTCAGTTAGCTTCACATCTCCACCGAATAAGGATAACACCGATGTAGTGTTTGCATGGTTCACTATAGAAAAACTTAAAGACAAAATCTCTCTAGAAGAACGAAAAAATATCATATATAACAATTTGAACAAGTATCCAGAAATTACTCAAAAGATTGTTCAGACACCACTTCAACTATCGGTATTTCCTGCATTTCGGACAGATTATTTTTCTCCGGGTTTAGGAGATAACACCATAGATATTGAAACCATACATAATAACTTGCTTTATAATTTAGCATTTGGTTCCAAACCTGACACAATGGATAAACATATGACTTCTATACAGAAAATGATAGAATCAGCACAAATTTCACCAGCCGATAAAACCAATAATCAATCTAGCAAATCTACTTCAACCAATCATGTGATGACACGTACTCCCAAATCAGATGAGCAGGATAATTGTGATTCCTCATATCCTGACTTCTGTATTCCACCCCCTCCACCAAATTTAAATTGTCCTGACATTCCACAGAAGAGATTTACTGTTACTGGGTCTGACCCGCATAGTTTTGATAGGGACAATGACGGAGTCGGTTGTGAGAGCTAATCAAATTAACGGAGAAATATTCAAAACTACCCTCCAATCCGGAGATCAGTTAAATTCTAAGTAGATGGTTATTTAACCAAATAGTCCAATCTAGACCATGAGTTCAAATTATGATACCTGTAGGAAATGCCGAAAAGGTCTCTTAAACCCGACCGAATTTCCACGCATGTTCAAATGTGGTTTTTGTGGTAGAACGCACAGCGAGTTAACACTGCAAGATATGCAGGACGGAAGATACAAAGATTAGTCTGTCCTCGTCTCTTTATCTCAAAAAATCTTAATCTAATTAATCTATTTTGATGTTCCACGTAGAGTAAACATGTTACTATTTTCATTGTAAATAACTTGTGAGTTATATCTCATGGCTGGAAAGAATATTGGATCTTTGACATCCACACCCAAATCACCGTGGTAATGATCTATCTTTTGTCCTGTTGTTGGATTCTCTACGCTGTCTGTTAATGCCATATTACCAGCTAACTTGTAGTACTTGTATGAAATAAAACCGCCGCTAACCTTATCTTGTACCTTTAGAATTCCCTCCAAATATCTATCAGTGTCACCTAATGTAGAAAAAGTGCCGTCCGTAAACTGATATTTGCAGGTATTAGTGGGACAGATCTTACTATTAGTACCAAAGGAAAATTTTGTTTCATTCTCTGGAAAATAAAGATTAGACTCAATAAATGTACCCTCTTTTAACTTTGCGGTAAAGCCTATCGAATTGAGTGAATAAGCCTCATTAAATAATCCCAAAATAAGGAATGAGAATGCTAATATCAATACCAAAGAAATCATTTCTTTTCTTCTCCTTTCAAATCCTGTCTATTACTGAGCGCATCCCGTCTTAGTTTTTCTAATTCTAATTTTTGGTTTTCCTCTTCAATCTTCTTTATAGACTTTAATTCCTTTTGCATATTGGATACTTGTCCACCTTTACGAAGCATCCAGATCATGATTATTGCAGGTATGATGAGTATGAGACCTATAGGAAATAATATGATTCCAGCAACAAGTATGACTATGGCAATGAAATATCCAATTGCTCTTAGTACTGCCATCTTACTTTCTTACCTCGTTATTATCCATTGGCTCTTTACCACTAAATAGGAATACATACTAATATTCTTCACCGAATCTAGTGATGTTACATTTTTCCTAACTATAATACATACAACTTATCTTATCCAAGCCATAATCCAATAAGATAAATAATCATATCTATGCTGTTAAAGATAATAATAATCATTTTTTGAATATATATAGCAATTGAATAGAGAATGGTTATCAGACTATGATGCTCATGAAAAAGAAGAATATCGAAAATTTCTTAAGGAGTTTCAAAAGAGTGGAAAGATTGAATATCCTGCAAAATCATGTTTTGGAAAACTGACCAATCCTATAATAGAGACCACTTCAAATATCTGGTCAATAATACCATTTTATGGTTCATCTTTCATACATGTTTTTCCAAGCAACCGTGAAAGTACAATTCGACTCTGTGGATGGGGGACTGATGCGGATATTAATAATTTAATTCAACTAGCAAAAGATACAGGTCGTGTTCAATTCGTCCTAGACCATGATGCGATAGGGTATGAACATCATGATTATCTTGAACCGATCTTGAAAGAATTGCATCCCCCCGTGGTCGAGATTATTCCTAATTTAATATTTGATAAAAATCGGTACAACACGTCACAAATAGAGTTTACTACCCTATCGGGTCACAAGTTTGTTCCTTTACTTAAAACAATTTTTGATCATTTTCAAAAATCAGAAGCTGTTCCTCTATCATTTGAAGGCTTTTATCATAAGTATGTGTTAAATTATGCAACTTTAAGACTAAGTGGTTATAACGAAATTGCAGATGAAATTCTAAACGCGCTTGTTGACGACCCAAACTTTAGCACTTCACTATCTCCATTTGTATGGCGTAATTTTGGCAGATCCTAAACAATCATCGCTTAAGCTATCTTATAATCCAATTTTTTCTATCGAGGCACAGAATTTGAGATTCATAACTGAAGCGATTTCAAAATTAAGAGACAGTACTCTAGGTGTTGACGCTAATTTGCAAGAACAAGTTAAATTTTTAGATGTGGGTGAGCTATTAATTAATAAGTTAACGGCAGGTACAGAAGGATACCTAGGCTGCCAATCCCTGATCGATATGTACAAGCAATATGACCTTCAAAAGCTCTTAATATCCATAGAGAATGGAATTAAAAGGAAAAAAATTGATACAATAAAATCTAACACACGTGAACTGTCAACTTTACTTGATAATTTGTGGGATGATGCTAAAATCTCAAGATTATCCAGAGGCATAAGTTTTGGAGTACCTCTATTACTAGGAACCGTTGGTCCATTGGCAGCACAACAGATATTGGGAGTTGGTGACATTCTGGCAGGTTTAGGCTTTAGAGCATTTGATAAGAAGATAACACCCGTAATTTCAGACAGGTTAGCCAAAATTATCGGCAGCGATTATCTAGTAGCAATCTATGACTTAAAGAAAAAATATAATATTAAAGATTAGTACGTAGCTCCATACTTTGAGAATGGCTTTAAAATGAAAAATAGTGCTTGGGGTAGTTGACCATCGAGATGGGTAATCGTCCGTCGAGTGGATGCTTATAAGTACAGAAGCGTCTGTAAAACCCGCAGATAGTAAAGTTTATCCATCAAGCCATCATTACCAATCGCATGAATCGGAGTAAAACTAGACTCCGAACCGAGCGTAGTAATCCCGCCCAGTCCATCGATCTCTAAGCGAAAGGATCCGATAATTCTAAACCCTTAATATCCGTATTTTTAAGAAAAAAGAGGGATGGTAATCTTTCAAGAATACAAGTTTCTTAAGAATTAATAGAGTTTTCTTAATGAACTCAAGGTTAGTGACGCATTCCTAAGATCCTCCCATTTTTGTTCGCCCAATTATGAATAAGAAGGAGTTTAACGACACTTTTTAGCTATCTTCTGAAAAGCCTCGGCCGTCAACATAAATTATACGAGTTACGCTAGGCGATAGATGCTGAAATTGAATTTTGAATAAGAAATAATGCCTGAATTTTATAAATACATTTGAAGTAAAGATAAATAACTTCTATTTCTAGGAGTTTTTCTTTCTTAATTTAATAGCAGTGACAACTCCCACTCCAGTGACGACAACTACCAATTGATTCTTTTTTGCTAACTTTACAGTACCTGCGTCATCATTAGGACCTGTATCGGTCACCGCTACCGAGGGGCCAATACAGATTCAGAAACATTTACATTGACATTAAATCTCGCCTCACCAAGTCAACCCAATGTCGCCGAAATAACACCATCACCTCCTAATCTGTCTGAAAAGATGATGCTTCCGATGTGTTCGGATAAACAGAGCAGATTAAAACGGCACGCTAATGAAACTTTCAGCATTGTTATCGACTGTTGTCGACGATCTTCAAATGGGAATCAAGAACACTTCCAAATTTCTTAGTTGCTTGAATTTGTTTCAGAATCACTGATGCCCTTTGCTTGCCAAAATTCTTAATAGCCCTTATCAAAAAGATATTTTGTAAATTCCTCAAATGCAATGTTGGCTACAATTACTGATTCATTAGTTCGTCCTACTTCAAAATAATTGAATGCATCTAGATACATGCCTTCGTGTGTTGGGATGGGACTTCCTTCTTTCAATACCTTGCCTATTACCTTTCTTATATCAAACTGTTTTTTGCTTGTCGTCATAAATTGTAAACCTCCGCCAAAATCTGCCTTATAAGTGATATTCCTTTTCTTTCCCACCTTATCGATCACATATGTCGAATAGCTTGGTACTATTTTTTCGGAAATAAAAGGAATCCAATGTCTTCTAGTCCCAAATCTCACAATATCTATGAGCCTCTTCATGAACAATCATTTTTTAACGAATATGACTGTATATGATGACCTTCAGTCTTATCAGCATGATTATATTACGTTCTTTCATAGGGTAGCTCTATTGTTACCATGGACATATTTGCAATTCCGTGAACATCAAAATCTAACCTGAACTTACTTTTTCAACTCCCATTTTCATTATTTCTGCATTATTGTCTTGACAGAATCGCAAGTTAAGCAAATATTAAATAAAATTAATGAAGCTGTGATCGTTCCTACAACTATTCAATCCTATAACTATTCATCCGCTAGATGACAATAATCTTATTCATGAGCTTATTCAAGAATATACTTACCTACAGCTAGTGACAGCAACCAAGGCATTATGCGGACTGCTAGCTACCATGCATTATGCAGTATTGTAGCCAAATATATTTCGGTCAATCTGGGGGGTTGGAAAATGAAATTAATTTATTCTATAACTAGGGCTAGCCGCTGTGTCTAACGACCCTGTAATTGCAGCCTTTGCGTTTTTTAACTTTGTACCAACAAGATTTTTTGCCACGAAATGTATAGCTTGGATCTCCTGTACTAAATGTATCCTGCCTGTCCAGTATATCCTCTGAAGATTTCAACTTCTGTGGGGGAAATGTTGGGCCGCTATGAGAGGAACGATCGTATTCAATGCTATGCTTGTCCAGTGATTCTGGACTCGGTTCATCTACGATTGGCGGCCCGAGGTAGCATGATTTGTCATAGTTGATGGAATTTTTGTTAACAATCGCTGCAGGGGATTTACCTGGCAAAAGGGATGACTTCTCCTTTTCCCTGAGAAATAATTCATGTCGAGGATCCGGGATTGGTGTATGTAAAATTATGTCCTTATTCCAGTCGTATTCAGGAGTTCTTTCCAGATCATTTTGTTCCGGGTTTTGTTCATTCTTTTCCGTTTCAATCTCCAAGTTCTGAACTACTAACTCAATTTCACCCTGGTCATTAAGAAGCTCTTGATCGAAAACGGTGACCTGTATGCCCATCTGGAGCTGTAATTTTCTTATAATGTGTGCGTACTCGCTCATTTTATCATAATCGTAGTTACTATGGGCAATTTTGAAAGCAAGCCAGGCTTTCCGTAATGCTCCCCATGACTGAGCAAGGGTCTTACCACAAGGCAATTTGAAAGACTTTCGATCTAGGTGATCCAAGGTGCTTTCATTTTTTAGGTATCGCGAAAATGCATTTGGATTGCGCGGACCCAATGGGGAGTGGGACTTGACTGCCTTGTGCCATCGCTTTGGGGATTTAGAACGAGTTCTGTGATAAACCGAGCGAGGAGAATATTTTACAAAGTTAGTAGACATGATTTGGCATCATAATAATAGACTTAACGTCTTATTATTTTTAAAGCTAATTTTAATGTTTCTACATTTTGCATGGGTTTGTCACAGGTTGACACACAACTGTTTGCATTCAGTCACGGATGACTGAACTATCCCGGAAAAATGAGCTAAGTATTTATGATAAATAGGCACAATATATGCGATATTTCAAATTTCTACCCTAGACGACAGGAGTTTATGTATCAATTAAGAGCTACATGACAGTTATAGCATTTCAAGATTTTTAAATGCCCTGTGAAAGATCGTACCTCACCGGCTGCAAATATTGGAAAAGACCAATAGGGCTATCATTAAATATACACAAAGGTTAATAGTTATATATATAGCTATACAATATGCCTAGGAAAGTTATAGGCAAGAAGCTGGAGAAGGTCGTTTCCACTACGCTGTCAGTGGACGATTTTATTTTGCTCGAATAGGCTGCCAGAAGCTTGTACAATAAAAACCTGATAAGTCAACCTACAATTTCGCACGTGCTTAGATCGATGGTGGAACTTTGGGCAAAAGAGGTTAGAGAGAAAAAGAAAAAAGCAAACGGCCCAACTACGTCCAATCCTTTTCAAACTCCCGATAATCCTTACAGAGGTGCCAACACAAGTATCTGAAACTGAGGAAAGGAAAGAATAACAGATTAAAACGACAACAAATATCATTTATACGATCTTTCTGGCGTACTTGTTGCAGACTATCGGTGAAGGGGGCGGGTAACCAGCTTTATGACAATATGAAGAAAAACCGTGGTGAAGCGGCATTCAGGAAACTACTTAATTGTTACTAGTAGTGACTGTGAAGTATACATGTGCCTCTTGCGGCCAATTGTTTTCAAAACCACATATTCAGAAACCATACGGCATACAGAAGAAGCAAATAATGCCGAAATAAAAGAAAGAGACAAAAAGATAGAAGGACTGGTATAAATGATTGATGACCTGGAAGCAAAGATAAAAGATCAGAATGTTGTTTTAAATTCAAATAATTGCTACAGCTAAAGCGTTACTGTAGGACTTGTTTGGACGCAAAGAACCATTTAGAAACCTGCGAACTAATGACAAACCTTGGAAGTCTGTTCATCTGTGCAGCATCTGCCATTAACCTTGCTGGATAAAAGACTCTGGTATAGGCCATTGCTTCTGTAGACTAAGTTTGATTGAATCGACCATCTTCAAAGGATGACTTGCCTAGAGAGCCCTGCGATGATCTTATGATGACATATTTTTTGACTATAAGACATTCTCAATAATAGGATATCATGACGGAACGGACAACCAAGATAGTTATTGATTTTGAATTATGCTCAAGGTATAATATTCAAGAAAATGTTGGACTGACGTATGAACAAAGAATCTAAAAAATCATTGCCAAA
>JANWKP010000268.1 GCA_025451315.1 Nitrososphaerales archaeon
ATATCTAACTTTTTAAGTTTTTATAACCATTTATTGAAGAAAGTCATACTTATACGTGAATTGAACGAAAAAAATGCAAGTCTATATCACCGTGTGCAAATATAAGAATAAGAAACTAATAACCCAGGTACTTTTCTAATATCCGAAAATTATAGATACAACGATGTTGAGTAGCCAGTATTGAAATCTAATATAATTATTTCTCCTGTAGTTTCGATTTTATTATTACTGATACCGTCATTATTAGTAATGCATGATGCATTAGCACAATCTGGCATTTTAACAGACTCTGATGCTATAACCTATTATTCAAATCCTTCTGAATATATTAACAAAAATGTAAACTTCACCGGTAAAATCCTAAGCTTACTTCCACCATCAAGTGGTACGCTAGGGCTACAAATGTATCAGGCTGGAGACACAAATAGAAATACAATTGTAGTTTATGCAACCCCAATTCAATTGTCTAAGGATGATTGTGTAAGGGTAACTGGAGTAACCCAACCAGTAACTCTATCAAAATATGTTCGGGGCCAGACTGTCTGCAGCAGCCATAAATGCTGAATCTATCAAGAAGATCGATTGCTCTGAATCAATCGAACCAGCTAGAAAAGTAGTTAACATAAATCAGACTCAGGAAAAAAATAATATAAAATTAACACTACATAAAGTGGAATTTTCAGACAAGAACACTAGAGCCTATACAACTGTAGAAAATACAAATACATCTGAGTATATAACGTTTGATGATTACAATTCAAGAGCAATTCAAGGGAAGACTCAATTTATGACAACTAATTCTTATGACGTAGGTTACCCAAAAAATGTATCAACAATCCCTGCAGGAATTGAAGAAAATGGTGTAGTATTGTTTGAACCATTAGATCCAGCTCAAGATAAAGCCCAATTTAGATTTGAAGGAAATATTCGCAGATATATTCGTTAATTCAAGAATTAAATTTAAACAAACTTACCGTTTGTAAATAAACGATTGACTGCAAATTTGATACTGCAATATCCATAATCACTAAATCTCGAGTGCAAATGTAACCTCGATGAAGATTTTCAATGAAGTATATTTTGAAGTTATTTTATACGGTTTTAGATACCTATTAAATATGCTGAATTAGATATTTAATTCTGATTATGTTCTCAATATTGCATCATGATTATTCCAGAAAATTAGATGTATCAGAAGCTTATGAAGTAGGTTTAGAATTATCATCTTATCATCTACTCATTGATCTCAAGAATTGATACCGATTGATAAAAAACATAGCTTGGTAGCAATATTTTGATAGTCTGAGTGTATTCTAATCAGAATTCTACCTTCCTATCTAACAGAATTGTTATGAATTAATAATACCGATCTTCATTAATTGTTTCTCGTATAATCTCTTGAAGAATGGTTCATCAAAGCTTATTAAATGCATGATCGACTTTTTGAGATCTTGGACTACTACTGGCAATAATTTACCATCAGTTATCAAATCCGCTATAATTTGAAGTATCGAATTGAGGTTATAAACAAGATTGTTTATCGTATTAGTAGTTATGAATTTATTCATAATTGAAGCTAAAAATTCTGGATTCTCTTTCCAAAATAATCTCAGATAGTCCAAAATATAAAAATTATCATAGTCAGGACCTTTCAATTCTATAGTTGAAATTTTTTCGAGGAATGGAGATATTTCAGGCATGAATGATTTTTTATTCTTGCATAATCCGTTCAACAATTGAGAAAAAGGATACATTTCTGGGTTCTCACTACTTGAATATATCTTTGTAAATATTTCTATAATTTTATTTTTTAATTTATTGTCATTGAGCAAATCATCGTAAGTTATAGCCAATGCAATAACTGTTTTTATTAGCGATCCTATTTCTTTATTATCTATCTTAGCATCAATAAAATTCAGATAGTTTTGGTCTTTATCGCATAATCCTTTTTTCACAACTATTCTAAGCATATTACTTAGCATTGGATCAATTTCAGATCTTATGTAGGATTCTTGCTTGTATTTGTTTATCATAAACTTTGCAAGTGTAAAAAATCCTTGATCATTTTGTGATGCTAGATGATTGATAAATTTGATAAGGATACATTTAATGCGTTGATTATCTTGAATTAACTGAGTTGCAATACGTAAACTTTCCATTCTGTCTATAACATATAAATTGATTAAATTATCCGCTACTGCCTCGCGAACGAGTGTATTTTCATCTACAGACATTCTTGATATAAACAACAAATTACTTTCCTTGTCATTTTTTAAAAATCTAAAGAGACAGTATGTAGCACAATTTCTGACGCCAGATTTCATGAGCATCACACCAGTGCAATCACTCGAATCAAAAGGTGTTGTGCCAGAAGGATCAGTGTGTATACAACACTCTTTTATAATTTTATTTAATTTCTCGAGAAGGTCATTATCAATATTATCGTTCAACAAAAACGAATAAATGCTCTTTAACATCAATATTAGATCATCTTTATTTACCAATTTTGGATAAATATTTATTAATTTATTTATTTTTTCTCTCTGAATTTCGGTTTCCTCGTTTTTTTCAATTATCAAATCATTGATCTCTAACTGTGGATCAACTCTTCTCATAAGATTATATTCCTGCAAATCTTCAATGGAAATACTAAGCGCTTCCGATGCATTTTCATTTTTAATATAAATTCCATCGAATAAATGACGTTCCATTTTGTCGAACTTTACATATCCATATAACAAAACTCCAGAGACATTCGGAAATACTTTTATCTCTTCCTGTATACACTTAACTAATTCAGGAAGCAGTTCAAAATCCGTATCATCATAGTGTTGTAAATGCTCATTAAAAGTCTCAATTAAGATAATGGCAGGATTTCCTTTCTTTCTTTGACCTTTCTTGCCCTTTTTCTTGATCGCTCTTCTGATTTGATCAATATATGAATCGTTGGAAATTGTTGCAAGAGACTTTGGATCCTTGTAATCTTCCTTTTCGTGAAAATCAATAGGATGAATAGCGACACACTGGCTAGTAGCTTCATGCTTAATCGAAATAAACTCAAATGGAGAATCAATAAAACCATACTTTATTTTTTTTATGTGTCTTGTTAAAGCATTCACATCTGACGTTCTATTCGAATAATGGTTTGCCAAAAAGACACCTAAATCTTTGATTGTAAATTTGTAATTATTTCTTATCTTTTTAATTTCGCAGAAATCTAAATTCAAATCTATTCCAAGATTTATCATTTTCTTTAATTTCAGATCGTCTAATCCTTTGACCAATTTATTTATCGAATCTCTTTCTCTAATACCTGATTTATCACCGACTAAGCTCCTGGTATCGATTCCAATCAAAATAGTAAAATTCGTCTTCAATTTTGCTAATCGACAAAGGTATCTTAAACATACTTCGTCAAATACTGTTTCTATCTTGGTTCGTGTATCTCCTTTCATTACTGAAATCAGTTCCATATCTACTTCTCTTTGACCGAATACAACTCTAAAATCAGGTTTTTTTTCATTTTTTTTACCAGCCTCATATGACCAGTTATTTTTTCCAAAAACTATCAAAAATTCAAAAGCGGTTTGTAGTTCAGCGATGACTGACAAATAATCTGACGGTCTATTGCTTTTCAATTTAGTGATAAAGTTTTTATTTTGTTCCGTACTATTTTGAGAAGAAAGAATTTTCTCATTTTCCTTTAAAGCTAATATCTTTTGTTCTATTTCTCGAAGGTAAAGGTTTGATTCGACCGTGTCCATAATGCATTTTCTGAAGATGGTATTCTGATTACTAATATCACTAAAAGAAATATTCGTAAAATCTTGGAAAATTTCATTTAGTAAAGGATATTTTTTTATAATCTTTTTAGCTTTTTCTATCTGCCATTCTGTCCTTTCATTTCCAACGCAATGACCAATAGTCAGCATTGCCTTCCTATCTAATAGACATTATATATTGTGTGTGAAAATTATTGCAAACACTGAAAATATCTTTATGAAATCCTATTTCTTTTGGTGCTGTTTTCGTATTAACTTTCTTGAACTTCAATTAATTTTGTGCTTTCTAATTTAGGAGCTACAAAAAAATATTTTTGCGATCCCTGTTTGAGATGGATCTCAAATTCAGATTTGACTTTTAAAAACTGCCTGTATTTCTCCAAATTTCTGAGTTTTTCGATAGATACAGTAATTGTAGATTTTCAAGCCAAGCTATTTCTATTAGCATTTTATTTTATGATGTCTATATCTTGAAATGTGAAAGCAGTGAAGGCTGTGAAGGCTTTAGAAGAAGGGTTAGTTAATTTTGTAATAACCTGTATAGTTCAAAATTCTCTTTCTTTAGATTTTCTAAACTGATAGGCGGATAACCTTTATCATATCCTACCTGTTCTTCAATTCTCCGAGGATATTTCCATCTAACTTGGTTTAACTTACTACACTTATCCAACCATTCTGTTAATATAGAAATTACTTCATTTTTTGATAATCTTTTAATGTTTATAAGATAAGGGATCAGAATATGCCATAAACAGTAATATCTATGATCTGCAATAGGAGTTTGCAATAATTTTTCAATCCAAATTATCTTCTTGTTATTTCCTCTCGAGTCAATAATCAAATCTCTTCTCCTTAATTCCTCTGCTTCAATTTTTATTTGTATCAGATGATCCATGAAGGGCAGTAATATTTGGTTTGCAATCGCTTCTATACCATTCCATTTTTGAATTATCTTAACCTTTTCGTTATATTTTGAATTGATAGTTCCAGGTATTCGAATTAAACACGAGTATACGGAAGGATTATGTTTTGGGTCTTCTTTACCACTGCTAAAGTATCTAGCAGCAAAACGGATAAACTCTGTAGTTAGATCATTTCTTACAAGTGGGATAAATTCTTGAAAATCTATAATCTTTTCTATCGGTTGTTTTTCTCCATCCTCATTAGTTGCAATCTTGATTGGCTGATAAACATGATATCCACCTCCAGTCCATAGAACTGTTGGATAGCCATCAATTTCTTCTTTGATTTTTATTAAAGTTTGTTTTAAGATGTAGTCTAACTTTCTGATTGGATATTTACAAGTGGAACATAAAGATAAATCTAAATCTATAAAGATAAAACTAGGGGACAACCACTTTCTTTCATAATCATCATTATATAATGGATATCCATTAATTCTACAATCAATAAAGTTAGCATCTGAAAAAAACTGGAATAGTTGTTCTTCATTATCTACAAATACTTGACCATTTGTCTTGACAGACATGATAGCTC
>JANWKP010000269.1 GCA_025451315.1 Nitrososphaerales archaeon
TACAAAACTGGAAGTCAACCAACTGGAGTGGTGTATGCAGTCAGCTTCCAAATATATCCAAACCTACCTTGGTAATGACTGGAACTGAAGATGTTACTATACCAGCTGCTAATTCTTTAATTATTGCGGAAAAAATCCCAGGAGCCTGGCTTGTACAGATAAAAGATGCTGGTCATGCCGTTCCAAATCAATATCCAGAGGAAGTCGGTAAAATAATAGAAACATTCTTGTCAACTGTAAAATAGTGGGAGACCAAGAGGAAAGAAGCATTTGGTTATCTAATTAGTTTATCCTAGTACAACATAGCCAAGCGGGTTCAAATCAGTCTCAAAAGAAGTGCGAGGTGCGGGATTTGAACCCGCGATTCCCTTCGCTTTCTTGTTAAGTTCAAATCCCGAAATACAGGAGAGAACCAACGTTCCCTCAAATGCAATTATAATCGAGACACTAATTGACTATCCTGTACTGTTGATTGTATTTGATGATATCAAAACTATGATTTTGAGAGAAGTGATATAAAGAACATAATAAGACAAAAAGATATTTCGACCACTATTGGCAGAGTCATGTTGATTTATGATTTCAATTTGGTCATCAGCTTAATAATAGGCTCCTCTAGAATTTAATTACCCAGACTAACCGTATTACAGTGTAGCAGTAAAATTAACCTGAAATTTTATATTGTCATGATCGATAGTAGCTCTAATAAATCAAAATTTAGTGATAAATTATATGATATTGAATACTAGGTCTGGTTTGACACTCTTTTGCATGGCATTAACTCTAACAATTGGAATATCATCATTAAGTTCAAGCGCATTCTCACAAAGTAATGCATTCACTCCAGATGTGGATAGCATTAACAAGATTAGGGAACAATGTGGTTTAAGCAAGGTGCCTGAGAGTACTGATGTATCTGATGTGTTAAAATCGTTCTCACAAAATAATGCTTTTGCTTCTGACGATGAAATTATAGATCAGGTTAGAGAGCAATGTGGTTTTAGTAAAGTGCCTCAAGGTGCTGGAGTTTCTGATGTGTTGGAGTCATTTTTAGGTGACAATCCCATACAAGTACCAATAGGAACGCCAATCGCACTGGTTTTTATAGCTGCAGCACTTCTTTTTATCCCCTCGGTGTTATAGCCTCTCTATTTTTCTTTCAAAATTTAATTATACGAACCTTTCCTTCTTGTCCATTTTCCAATTGATTTCAAAAGCTAGTTACTAAATGTTTTAATTCAACACGATGAATGTTATACAACCATGTCCAGATTCTTATTCCAACCTGACCCAATTGATGGATATGAGTTTAACCCTATTCCTATAGACATTCATTTAGGGATAATCAAGATTCCTACAGAAGAGATTATGGATGATTTTGGAATAAATACTACTAAATCTATGATTGTAGGAACAGATAGAAATGAGGTTATAAATAGAATACAAACAGCATTTGCAAGAGAATTTGGACGATATGGTAAACTAAAGGAGTCAGATATTCGTCCAATGGATTATAAAACTAAAAAGGTTTGGACAAGAATTAGAAAACACATCAAGGATAAAGATCAAGGTTAAGTACAATCTCCTTAATTCCCTATCACAATACTTAGTGGAACAATTAAGATTAGTTCTTTGCCGATTTAATATTATCTGATATCTTTACTGTATCACTCATCTTTACGCTTACGTGCTTCCTAGCGTTTGCAACCTCACTCCCACATATTGAGCACCCTGCTATACCGTTACTAAGAGTGATACCTCTCTTAGTCTTACATCGGGGGCAACTAACATCAGGATAGATATATGTTATTTCCGGCATGTTGTTTATCCGTCCATAACTCATTTATCTGTTTAGTTACACAATCAGACGTTATACGCATAGCAATACCCCAATACTCTACTAGTGGATTAGCAAAGGATTAGCCTGAGCCACTACATTCTTTAGGTCTTTGCTTAATTGCACTATGTCTATGTGTTACTAATATCCTTACAAAGTTCCAATATAATTATAGAAGGAAAATATAGGCTTAGTTTAGAAGCAAAGCAAAGCGTGGACAGGATTAGAAGACACGTCAAAGATCAACCTTAAGAAAGTAGAAGAAAAACTCCTTCATTCACTTACGAAAATTAGAGTACCTGTCCAAAATTAAATCATAACCATAGCGACGCCGACTGATAATACAATTCATTTTTAAACTCCTCTTGTTAGTAATAATCGCTCTAATTCCACAATCCTTCCATAAGGGTCTTGCATCATGTTCTCCACGCCGTTATGCAAGACCCTATATTCAAGCTCTTAAATTCTAGCAGTCTAATATGTCTCAAAAATTAGATGTGGATTCAGCCTCCGAATCTATTAAATTGCAAACGAGTTGTTCATTTGTGCCTTCATTGTCTATGAAAATCTCTTTAATAAGTCAAATTGATTAATAGGTATTACCAGTTAATTGCCGGCACAAAGAAAACTTAATTTAATTAATTACAACTATTCCCTAATATGAGTTCTATTTATCCAAACAAGGTTTCTAACGTGGAAAATGATTATTCTAATACTCCAGTGATCTTTGATGGATTAGGTTATGTTGCAAGAGGTTTTCCTTCTCATCCTCGAGTAGGTTTTGTCGTCTTTATTGATGTCCTAGGGATAAAGGGAATTTGGCTTGAAAAACGCCCTGATGTAGTATTTACAACATGGAAAAATACCATAATTCAATTTATTAATTCTATAGAACAACATCTGAAGCAATTTTCACCTTATGTTATCACAGTTTCAGATACAATCATCATAGGTTGTGACTGCAGAATAAATGAAATAAACAGGGTTTTTGATGCATTATTAATTCCATTCATATATTCGATTCACAATGAATTACCATTAAGAGGTTCGATTAGTTATGGTACTTATTACATATCAAATATACTTATAATTGGGCCCGCTATAGATGATGCGGCATCGACGCACAATAAAATAAACATGCTTGGAGTTTTTACTACTCCCGCTCTGTCTATAGCATTGAATAAAATAAGACTTTTAGAAGATTCAGAAAGTATGTGTAGATATAGAAATATAGTTACCAAAGAAGGTTCATATGATGGTCTGGCTTTAAAATGGTATGATTATCAGAATAAGCAGATGAACGAATTCTTGACAGGACAATTAAGGTCACAAGCGAATAGCGAAGTTAAACGAAAATATAAAAATACAATTGATTTTTGCAATTATGTTGATTCATTAGATTAGTAAATCGCTGAAATAGAATACTTGTTGATAATAAACTGAAACATTATAGGATGTAAAGATGAGTGAGAAATTTGCTTCGCAATAGGATAATTATATTCCCGGTCAATCTGGAATTATTTAACTTGTAATTGAATAATTCCTGTTTCAATCTTATGCACGTGTTCTTCAAAATAGTTTACTATTCTTTTAACTGCATGATTTGGTAGTTGTAAATTAGAGTTTAATAAGGCCGATTCTACTTCTTTTGGAATTTGTAATAGGTCGCTAGGATATTCTAAATTCAAACAATCATCATCGAGAAAGTCAATTCTTAAATGATCTTTGAATCCTAAAATTCTGCCAATTCTCACCTTTCGAAGGCCTGAATCTATCTTTAGAATAAATGATTTATTGTCGGCGTTCATTTTTATTATGTTTTCAGTGATTGATTCGTCAGATAATGTGTGATTGTCACAATCATTGTTAGCTAGTAAAACCCGCAAAACATCATTGAAAGAATCTCCTGCTTTTCCTAAATTCTTAAGTGAATTGTAGTTATCTAAATCTATTAGTATCTGTTTGAATTGAGTATTGTTACTCATACTTACGTCACTATAATTTAGAACATCGATGATATATAATGATTTACTAATAACCAGTAATGATAGGCTATGATTAGTTTTAGTTTAAAGTTGATTTATAAGCTAAATTAGCGTATAAACCACAAACCTTCCGAATAAGTGAAAGCTGTGAAGGCTGTGAAGGCTCTGAATGGCGCACCCGAGAATTCAGGTTATAGGTAGGTAGAATTACTCTAAACTTGCCAAATCAAAATCGGAATGACTATTGATTGTTAATTATCGAACAAAGACTGAATTTGTGATTTTAAACTTTCCAATTGATTGACTATTTCACTGTTTATAAACTCCTTCTCTCTGTAATTAGGGCATTTTGAAGAATTAGACTCTGGAAATATTTGCTTATGGCAGCACCCACAACAACTCCCAAATAGAACTTGGATTCATTTTCAATTATCTCATTCATGTCCCTGATTTTATTGAATTTTTGCTTCAAATCTTCAATGACGTAACTCATAGTATAGGTTAGGGCTTGATCCTTTGCTTGAACACTCATTGCTTGGTCGACATCCATGTGGACTTATAATTCCAAAATTATTTCTATATTTCTAAAAAGGTCCACCTCGTCCATTTTCTAAATATGTTGGATATACCTCAGAAAACCAACTTCAGTGAACGTTGATTCAAATAAAATCGCATTTTATTAACAAAGTGATATAACAATTTCTTGATTAAAATGTTTTAATCGATGAAAACAGTGAAGGCTGTGAAAGATTTAGAGCAAAAACTAGTTGTTATAGACCAATTATCAGTGTAGAAAACCTAGTTGAATGGCTTTGGCCATATAAGGTGTTTCATTGGAACAGTTTCTCAATGATTTGCTCTATAATTACTAGACTCTGAGTTTCAACTTAATACGACTATATTTAATTAACGTCTAATCATTAATTCAAAATTAAAGTCAGATGAATAGAAGGGAGATTATCAGACAGTTAAATATTAGTTTTCTGAGGTGTCAATTGAAAGAACGAAGCCTGTTAATAAGTTCAAAGCCACAAAATGACATCCGTGTAACCTTTTACAAGCATATGATGAACGTGATAGATTCTAGCATACATTTAGTTATATTTTCTGATACTCATATATTTACAGAGAATTGGTGGAGCGAAACACTCCCTAAGTATGGCATCCATAGAAGATTGTTTGCATTGGAGGAAATCCGCGATCGTGAAATCAGTATTGACTATCTGGATCAACATATAATATTTTCATACTTTTTGTTCGTTTACAGCTCCTTTGAGCATTCTTTACGAGTAATATGCAGGCACTCGTATCCTAACATTTACACTTTCAAGAATCGTAACGGAGAGAAACGTAAACGTGATTTCAAAACTCAATTCGAGATGCTAGTTAGAGAATTAAAGTTTATGGATAACAACTTACAGAATTTCATTGAAATAGTTGTTAAATTCAGGAATTCGATACATAATAATGGTGATTTCATAACTGAAAAGGTGAACACAAATGAAGAGGAGAACTATCATACTTATGTTTGGAACGACGAGACATATGAATTCAAAAATGGATCTAGCATAAGAGTAAATAGTAATGATTTATGGTCGGATTATATTAAATTTACAGACGAACTAATTCGCATCTTTGGGGAACTTGTGTCTCAATTAACTGATCCATACATAGAAGATGTAACAGAGCCAACATAGTCTATTCATCTGATAAGGCTAGTTACATATTATTCATTCAGCCTATTAGAGATTAGTATTATTAGTTAGTTCATTACTAGAGGAACTGCGGAATTTTGAATATCTCTTTTGATGCTGGTCTTTTTGTTTGATATCCATGTCAGTGTAACAAATCAAAGGTATTTTCTATTCAAATTCGTTCGCAATTTCCATCTTATTTAAGACTAAGCGTATAGAAATTAATCTTTCTAAATTAAACCGAGTAATCAAAATTATCGACTTCAACAACGTAGATTAATTGGATACACGGTTGTATAGTTCAAAATTCTCACTCTTCAGGTTTTCGAAACTGATAGGTGGAAAACCTTTATCATATCTTAGTTGATCCTTAATTCTTTGAGGGTATTTCCACATAATCTTGTTTGTTTTATTACATTTATCTAACCATTCGGTTATTATGGAAATTACTTCATTTTCTGAAAGTCCTTTGATATTCTTAAGATAAGGTATCAATATGTGCCATACGCAGAAATATCTGTGATCCGGAATGGGAGTTTGAAGTAAATTCTCAATCCACTTTATATTCTCGCTACCAATGATTGGGACTTTGTTTGGAGTATTTCTCCTGGTTTCATCAAGTTCTATCTTCATTTGTATTAAATGATCCCAGAAAGGACGTAGTAGTGGAATCGCATCGGCTTCTTTACTATCCCATTTTTGAATTATTTTGACCTCTTGTCCATATTTGGAATTGATAGTTCCCGGTATACGAATAAGACATGAAAATATTGATGGGTTATGTTTCGGATCTCCTTTACCATTAGTCAGGTACTTTGCTGCAAACCTAATAAAATCAGTAGTCAAATCAGTTCTTATAATTGGTATGAAGTCTCGAAATTCATCAATTGATTCTAAGGTGAATTTATGACTATCTTTATGGATGGAAAGATCAATCGGTTGATAAATATGATATCCCCCTCCGGTCCAAAGAACTGTTGGATGACCATCAATTTCATCTTTAATATTCTTCAATGTTTGTTTGAGAATCTGATCGAGCTTCTGTTTTGGATCCTTATACTTTTCAAATACAGAAAGATCCAAATCTATGAAGATAAAGCTTGGATAAAGCTTAGTATTTTTATCTCTTTTATCATGGAAGGGATATCCATTAATTCTACAGTCAACATAGTTAGATTCCTCAAAATGTTTCATCATTTCTTCCATCGAATATACCATTACCTGGACACTGGTTTTATGGGTCATGATTGTCCTTAAAAAATGGGTGCTGTATTCCTGACCTTTAAAATGAGCTAGTATGAAATGTATGTTCTTCTCAATAGAGTCAACTGGAATAGACATATTTAGTCGTAAAAACGGTAATTTAATGATTGGAAGGTTCGTACTGCATGGGACCCTCATTACGATTGTCAACCAAAGACATGGAGCATGCTTCAGAGCCTTCACTACCTTCATTTTTCGAACGATCGTTTATTGAACACTTGATTACTGGTCTCTGTTGATATTGCTTATTATGCTGTATAAGTTTCTCCATTTCTTTAAGATATAATACATTTCCACTGCTGTGTGCTTTGTCTCCGCTCCAAATACTTTGCACTTGGCCGTCAGCTGATTATAATAAAGATTAAATCCAAAGTCTTGGAGATATATCTGATCCTGTCTAATAGATACGCAATTCGTAGAACGTTCAATAGCATTCCACAAATCCTGTACGGAAACACTTCGACCATCCTTGGACTCTTGTAGCCTGTAAAGCAAGATGCCTAGCAAATGGGCCTCGAATGTATTTCTCTTCTGGTTGTATTTTGAATCTATAAAGTATTGAAACGTATCTTCTACTTCGTCCTGTATTTCTGAACCAAAAAATAGTGCCAACCCTTCGCATAATTCTTTATCTCTATTCTTAAGGCCCATATCGATATCTGCTATATTGGTATAAGCATTGAGTAGGCGATAAGCGAACAACAGTTTCCTCAGATCATCTATTTCTTGATATAATTCTTTTACAAATCGGTTTCCCTGTTTCCCGGGATTTACTAATACATCTTTGAGATTGAACTTCGGGTAGCCAATTAGACAGGTAATTGAAAAAGTTCGATCTAATACTCCCTTTGCAATATAGTTACTGGGCAATCTCTCTGATAAGAAAACCTTGAATGAATAAGTATTAAAAAACTCTTGTTCATATGTATTGGTATTTATCTTGGGGACTTTGCCTTCAATAGTGTATCCAGTTTTTAGTATATTCATCATGTCCTGATTATTATCTATCTTCTCAACTTCATCCATTATCAAAGTGCACTGAGCAGGCTGCACCTTTCCCAATAGCCTGTAGATATTGGCTGTAGAAGGATCTGTCATTTTAACCGCTCTATAACCTATTAATTCAAACAAGTTCCCTATAACACTCTTACCTACTCCGTTGTCACCGACAAAGAAAAGATAATGAGTAGTAGGAAAACGGTCCTGGAAATACGTAAATATTAAATCTGTTGTAATTATATTTAATATTCTAGGTTTTTGATCTATATACTTCTTAACAATGAATTTAGTATTTCGGTAGAGATCGGTAATTGACTTATTCTTTACCTTATTTAGTAATTCATTTAGACTTTCAATATCATCAAATTCATATGCTTTAGCAGCTCCGTCATCTGACCCAAAAGGAATTAACGTTCTTGTGCCTTCCTCAATTGATTCAATAATATTTGCTTGACCATTTACGGAAAACACAAAATAAGGAGTTCTTCCCAAGACTACTGATTCATATAACAACTGGTCCTTTTCTGAATAATACTTGAATACCTTGATTTTCTGCTTCTTCTGTTGAACATTAGTCGCCTTTACTTCATCATTGTCCTTGCTTCTTAAATCACTGATAAACCTAGTAATCTTGTTGTAATTATTATTTAGTATTCTGCAAGCTTCATTTATCGTCAAGCCAGGAAGATTCAATTCTTTCAAGCTTGATTTAATTTTGCTCTGTGTCTTTTCCCAGTCAATTAATTTACGATTATCAAGATTCTTAAATACGATACCATTAATGCTGCCTCCCTTAATAGTTTCAAAAACTATATTATAGTCAGAATTAATTTGAATCGATGGAATTTCTTCCTTAATATCCTCAGTCGCACTTAAACTAAGAGTATTATTGTATGTATATTCATTAGCCACTATACCCATTTCTTCTTCTTTAGTATTAGTAACATCATTATTAGATATACCAATAGACATCTAATGTATTCCACCTCTAAGTTGCAACTGGGATTGGAATATTGCGTCTTGGTTACATTTTATTTTAGATAATTTACTACCTTCTGTTTCCAAAATCCTGTACTTAAAACAAAGAACTATCGTTATCATCTCGTCGTCAAGAATTAAAATAATATTAGTTACATATAATTGTTTATTTCATCTCCAATACATTGGATTCTAATTCATCAGACTACCACAATGTTGCAAAGCAAAGACTATTTCGTGATACTTTTCAAGATAATATATTAATTTGAACGCCAGAACTAATTCTATTTTGAATCTTAAATAGCCTGATAATAACTTTCCAACTTAAGATTTATTACTCCGCTCTCTGAAGTAAAGTTACACATATTCTGACCGATATGTATCGGTAGAGTAACTGATGCTCTTACTCGTCATTTGAGCATCGACAAGGTTACTTTATCGCCGGTAAAGGGTAAAAGGCTTCTATCTCGTCGTCAATTATCCTTTACCTTGTCGTCCAAAGGCTTCGGCCTTTGGGCTCTTCTTACTTTTGTATCCCGAAGCGACACATAATAATTCTGTTTGATTTGTATAAATATATAATAATGTACAAGGTGTCAATTGTAATTGTTTGCAAATGATTGCAAAATCTTTATATCGAAATTTGTTACAAGTGTTTTAGATCTTTAAATATGTTCAGGTCAACAGATACTTCCCTAATTCATAGTACACTGCCAAATAAGTTAACTAGTGAAGATAATTGGATGAATCGACTTATAGACAATTAAAGGAATCAAATGGCCGCCATCCTAAGGTTACTGAAGTAATCTTCGAACCAGAAAGGATGAGTGAATTAGGATTAGTGGCCCTAACCAATATCGAAAAAGCGTTTGATGTAGTATGGGATAAAACGATGCTTGACTTTATATGGAATTTCTTTCGAGTTGGCTTGAACCTAGCTGAGAAAATGGCAAGAGAAAGGAAAGTAAAGTTTAGGTTAATCGTTGAAGTGACGAAGGAAAATAAAGAATTAATAAAGTCACTTAAAAATCACGAAATAAGACATGTCGACAGCATAAGAAGCGATTTTGCGATATTTGATGAACGCGCATATATGGTTCAAATCTTTCAAAAAGAAGACGAGCCACCATCACAAGCATATTTTAGCAATTCAAAGTCATTAGTAATAAGCCAGCAAGGGCTATTCGATAGGCTATGGAAAATAGCTATGCCACTAGAAAGTAGACTAAAGGAAATAGAATATCAATACAAGCTAAACTATAGCAAAATACTGTCCAATCAGGAGGAAATTTACAATGAAATCGCCTCCATCATCGATCAAACAAGAAAAGAGTTACTGATATTTTCTTCATCCCCAATACTTTGTAAAGTAACTAACCAATCACAATTCCTCAACAATTGTATAAGACTTTCAGACAAAAGAGCAGTATTGCGAATTTTAGTTGATAGTGCTAATGAAAATATTTTGGACCAATTTAAACACATCAACAAAGAATCAGATAGTGCTGATTTTATAGAGATAGGTTTTACAGAAAAGCTTGGCAAATTTAATGAAATGGTAATGATATCTGACAGCAAATATGTAATACAGATAAAGTATGAAGATGATGAAAGCAAATTGATTGCCTCCTTCTCCAATAAGGAACACCAAGTACTTGTTCAGGAAATCCTTTTTGAAAAATACTGGAATGAGGTCAATAGTCTTTCTAGGAATATTTCGACGGTATAACCTTTTTATACAGTGTAGAGAATGGCGATTTATTGGTAGTTTTATAGGATGATTTATCATCCTGAATTTAGTTTCTCTGGATGTAGACAAAGTAGCATTTCAATTTTGGAAAAGCAACTTAAATAACATGAAGTTAACGGGTACCAAATTATCAAACAAACCTCCAGGAAAACGAATTCTCATTAGCTTATTCACTACTGGAATATTATTATACATGTAATCTAAAATAGAGAATGTGAATAAAATATATTCATTAATTCCTATAGTCCTTGGTTTAGGATTAGCTGCGATGACTTATCCAATTGGTTTGATTGAACAACAAGAAGTGTATGCGACCCTTAATGACAGAAGATCTTCTGAAGATGTGATGACTATCGCCTACCCATCGTCTATTCCCTCAGATTCTAAAATGATAAAGCAAGATAACTTCACTGCCTCTAAAGGTCATAAAGATAACCCAATCCAAATAACCGGTGGACCTCCAACTTCGCTTCCCACTAAATAAATCCATTTTTTAACCATTTTTGAAACTAATGGTTATTTTACGCCAAAAGTTGTATTTCTATAATTGAGGCGATTAGCAATGAGCTATTTTTAGGAATGTATTCCGCGCTCTTCTTGCTCATTCTTAATTTTGGGACCATTAGAGCCTGGGATGCATTAGAGGCTAGTTAAATTCTTCTTTAACTCATTTGATGTTGGTCTACTGCTTTTGAGCACTCTTTTCTTAGTGATTCTTTTCCTAGTCGCCCAAAGGCCCTCGCCTTTGGGCTTTTCCCACATAATTGTTCCAAAAGTTAGCATTGATTCTGTCTAACCTTTGTTGACTGGGATAAAGAGGAAAAATATATCTATTCGCTAATCACTTTAGTTTTAGTAAATAACAGTGGATGAGGTTGATATTACTGTGACCGACTTGGGTAAGAAACACCAAGACAAATCAGCCTACCAAGATGATGGAGAGGTAGTAACAGAAAGTATTGCTTTGGACAAAGAGAATTTGGAAATATTGAGAGGATTTATTGGGGAAAATAAATTTGGATGAGAAAAAGATTCGATATGTTACTTAGTGTTGGTTCACCTCGCTAACTATGAAATTAACCAAATCAATGTTCCCAATGCAAAAATTAAAATATAGAAATTATGATTGTCGAGCGTCAACGAGAAAGTTTTGTTTGGCTATTGTTGATTGTCTTGCTCTGATTCTCCTTGGTCTTGGTCTGATTGTCCTTGGTCTTGGTCTGATTGTCCTTGGTCTTGGTCTGATTGTCCTTGGTCTTGGTCTGATTGTCCTTGGTCGAGACTGTTCTGTTCAAATGGTTGCACATTTGTCAGCCCTACAAGTGGTTTTTGCTGCGTTTGTTCACCAGATGTGGAAATA
>JANWKP010000270.1 GCA_025451315.1 Nitrososphaerales archaeon
TAACATGCTTTAGTATAGTTCCTTATATTCAAGGAGTGAAATCATCGAAACATTCAGCTCAGTCTTTGACATATTGTATTTACCTTTCAATCAGGCTTTTATCGAGAATGGAACGAATGTGAAGATGATGACCTAATAATCTCATAATGTGGACAGGTTAGAATCAAGTTAACAAGTAAAGGTCAGTATATGGATGATTTCAAATGGAATAAACAGATCAGAAAAGGAAAGTCTATCTCCAGATCCATTTTGCTGTCGACATAAAGACTAAGAAAATCCTTGTTTAATGAGGAACAGATGAAAAAATTACATGAAATCAAGATGTTAAGGATACTAGCTAATCATGTTTAGGATTATCATAATAAAAAGATGGTATTAACTGTGCTAGTAGACGGATCCATGATACAAACAGGAATTTGAAGTATCCAGATGACAAAGTGATCACAGCCGATATAAAGATAAGGAACAACACTATCGTTTCTCCTTAAAAAACAGGTCAAGGATAAAGGAATCAAGGTTACAGATCAAGTATACGTAAATTGACAAAAATTAAAGAAGAATGTACGGACAATGATGGATTGCTGAAACTGTGTTCTCAGCCATCTAAAGAATTTATAATGAATGTACCTCAACCACTAGGTTTCAAAACATGGTAAAGGAGATGTTGATAAAAATGTCATCTCATACTGTGTCCAGAAGAAAGTTGCATGACATATTATAAATTGACAATCACAAGGGCCGGTCGACATAATGACTATATTACTAAACTATCGATTTCTACCTTCTACCAAGTAGAAGTTTATCAAAATTCCTCTGAGCTATCGATTTTCAATCATGAGAAATGCCCTTATTTGACATTTTTAATGACTAATGTCAAAAATCTTATCTTTGATTGACTATTAATAATGGTGTAAAACACTCTATTATTAACATTCTGAATGAGGTAGATCTAGCAAAATGTGTATATATTTCTATATCCCTACTAATACTTATTGATACTATTGAAAAATATTAAAATAAGTTATATCTCTAAAATTACAAGCGTTACTGTAATAATTAACATTATAGACAGAGGCAGACATTTGTCTGTTGTTAAATTAACCATAAGTTTGTCGAATATTATATATGTTACGATTTAAAATCTGATTATATTTTTTTATTTAGATTAACATCAACAATAAATCTGTAAGGTTGCAAGAGCTACAATTCGATAATTTTATAGATGTCTACTTATTTTTTATGTTTCATTTGCGGGTATCAATTAACAAAAGTCCTAAATCCTCAAAACAAAAAAAATGAGAAATCTGGTGTATTGTGACCAACTAGGGAGTATTTTCCATTATAATTGCGTCAGGTCCAATTAAAAGTCCAGATCGATATGTTAGTATCTGATCAAATATCCTTTCAAATTGCCCATCAGTAAACTCATTCATACATCCGTCATCAGTATAGTTCATATAGTTATGGATAGGGGCTTTTTCTCCCGGATTACAAGCACCATTGCTGCCATCTCCTGGACACCCAAAAACCGGACCCTCGTGACTTGGAGTATCATCTAATTCATCTCCCATCCCTCCACATCCGCCTTGGAAGGTATGATAGAGGCCCAACCAATGACCAACTTCGTGAGTGAGAGTTTGTCCTTCGTTATACGGTGCTGCATCGCCTCCTGGAAAAGTACTATAAAGCACCACAACCCCATCCCTTTTAGGATTGCCAGCCATGTCAAAGGGAAATGTGGCCCAACCTAAGAGGCCGCTCTGAAGTTCTGCTGTATAAATATTCAAGTTGTTTTCTGGAGCCAACTGCAATTCTGTTTTAGCCTCACTTTCTGCAATACTTCCCATCCCCATGCTAAACCATGCTGGTTTGTTTACGGTAACAACGGACTCTGGTTTGTATGTAAATTTGATACCTTTGCGTGAGTAAGCCTGATTAAGGACATCCATTTGTTTTTTCCTTTGTTCTTCAGTAATAGCACCTTCGCTTCCTCTGGTAATATGATGAAATTGTACGTTTATAGTAACAGATTCAACCCTACCTTTAATTGATTGTCTTAAGGATGCAATTTCCCTTCTAACCCTATCTCTTTGAAGATCACTTGGATTTGGTGCTCCGCAACGTCTGCCAGACTTAATAAATTCTTCTTTACTACTAAATTCTGCCCTGTTTATTTTAAATACCATAGTTTCCAATAATGTTTCTACTAGTTAAACTTTGTGATATTTTGCCATTTCCACGCACCAAGAAATAAGTATTCAATCTAATCATAACATCCATTCAAAATTAGAGTAACTGGCAAACATAATAATACTAATATTTGTTTGTTCTTTCTACCAGATTGCATCCTTACTACTTTATTATCTCTGATCAACAAATCGAATTACTGGACATGGTTAACTCATCTTTTGCACCCCTGACGTAGAAGTCGATATACAATATTTATCCTTAATTTAAGTAAATCTAAAAACTGCTCAAAGATCGAATTACATTCCATGTATCATTGAATTCTTAACATGTTTTATTATGTTAAGATCATCAAGAAATTCTAGACGTCCTAAAAAATAAGAAAAACTAAAATCTTTCGATATCGAAAAAGATATAGCTCTCAAGCAATTCATTAATTACAACTGCAAATTAGTTTATACGTTCTGTCGATCACATGTCACATTTGATAATGTTGTATAAAATCAGTCTCCGAATCTGTTCGGAAGACTTTAAATCCTATTTTGCTTCACTCAATGCAAAAGCTAGGACCATTTTTGTTACTTCAGTAAGGAAATTAATATTTAGATTGGCCAAAACATCTGTATCACTATGATAATGAGGGTTATTTGGGAGGGCTGAACCATCATAAGCGCCTATACAAACGTAGCCTCTTGCCTCAAATGGCATGTAATCGCTAGCATCAATTGGGTCAAAAACTGTATCTATTTCTGTATAAGTATCCGCAAGCGATTCCATTTTTAAACCCAAGTTCATTGATGCTTCATTATTTGACGACACGGCTCCTGTTTGGCCATCATCAACGTCTATGTTAGCTATCTTGTTAGAAGAGAGAAATCCTGTTTCGCCACACATGTCCATGTTTACTACAGCGTGAAGATTTGTATTATTTTCTTTGACATGTTGAGCATAGTGGGTTGAACCCCATAAACCTTGTTCTTCTCCAGAAAAAAAGGCAAATTGAATACCACGCTTTATATTCAGTGTAGATACGATCCGAGCGATCTCAAGAAGCGCTGCAACACCACTTGCGTTATCATTTGCACCTGGGGCTCTTGATACAATATCTTCCAGATTTTGTTTCAATATTGTGTCATAATGTCCACATAAAAGAATAATATCATCAGCTGATCCCTTTTTATTGCAAATTACGTTTTTTAAATTATATCCATCTTGCGAATATTCGTGAAAGCTTGTATCAACATATCCTAAATCAGTTAACTCATCTTTTAACCGTTTAGCCACTTTATGTATATTTTCTGACTTACTATGTCTGTTATTGAAATTACTTAAAGTGGTAACATATTTTTCAATATTAGTAGAGGATATCAAATTTAATATATTCTCAATGAAAGGATCAGTACTAATTTTTGCTCTTCTTGAATCAAGTTCTCTACTTACTTCTGGTCTGAGTGAAGTAGGACTCTTTGTCTTATCTGGTGGATCGTATTTCTCTAAACTAAATCTACACATATTCTCAGTCGAGATTGGAAATATATAAAGAATTCTATGGGCAAGATTTTATTTTAGAATGCCACACAGCGTTCTCTTACTATTACATAGCATCCAAAAATAGGCATGTTTTGTGTCATGTTAATCATATGGCGACTAGCATCTCCATAGATTGACAAATTTGAAAAAAGTGAGAATTCTTAGGTCCATTACAGATGAACATCAAACAATCTATAAGGCCTAGATTTAAGATTCATATCATACTATTAGGCTCTTCACTTAAGGTTGATAATTTCCTTCTCAGCAGTAAAAAATTACTTATATTTATTGTATCTATATCAGTACCAAACATCACCTTATTCTAAAAATATGCTTGAACCAGGAAATTTATCTACTTTTGAATAAGGAGGGACGAAGTAATAACCGGCTGCTCTAATAGTGAGGAAACGTTTCATTTCAGCTGAACTCTCGATGCTTCCTCCAAAATTAGCTTTTCCGAGCCAATTAGTACTAGTCAAGATATCATTCAACCGCCTAGGCGTGTCTTGAAAACTTACAAAATTCAGTCCCACTCTAAAGCCTGGGGATATGTCAATAGGTTCAAAAAATTCATATCCTTGTCTGAAAATACGGTTTGAATCCCTTAAAAAGGTATCATTGCTTCGCTTCATATTTGCTTTATGTATATGACTTTCAGGCAGCTTGTCGCCTTTGATAACTCCTTCAGATATATCTTTGAAGTGTTCATTGCCTGTTTCTGTTACTTCAGATGTGCCGGGAACTGGACACCCATCTATGACAACTGGAAGACCACTTTCAGTAATACTAATTATGGGACAACCAGTTAATTTATTCCTTCCAACTGCAAGTTCTTGTTCTACAGTGGATAGTTTTCTCCATATGGATAAATCAGTTCTGATCCTCATGAAAGAAATGTAGGTACCATTCTGCGTCCACTTTTCTTGATCTATATTAGTTTCTTTAATCCTCATTGATTCTAGTCGAGCTGTCCCGCTTTCCATGTTAGAGATTCCATCATGGAAGTCAATCCAGCTACGAAAATCATCTCTTTGGAATCCTGTATACGAATTACCCAAAACAAGTGGTGACTCTTCGTTAGAATAGAATGACTTATCATTTAGGAATTTCCAAGTTTCCACCACACAACGATCTACTGCTAGCTGACTATCAGCGATAAATTGAATTAAGATATCTTCTGTTGCTGGGTTTGTTTTGATATCATCATCATACATTAGTCCCGCTCCTTGCAAAATAGGGCCACCTCCAGTGGGGAGTGGTTTCTTGAAAGTAGAATATTTTTCTAACTGATCTGGGGCTGATCTTTTTGCATTTCTTAATTTTTTCTTAAACAAATTAATTCCAAATCCGATAAGAATTGTAAGATGATTAGAGGGAACAATATGGTTTGGCAGATCCCTGATCTTTCCTTTTTTTAATTCATCATACATGGTCCATAATTCACTCAGATACTTTCCTAGAATAGGAGCATCAATTTGATCTCTCACGCTTAAGAAAGTCATGCATAAATGGTTACCAGGTTTTATACCTTTATCGTAGTAAATTCCTTCTTGTAATTTAGTTTCAAAACTCAAAAGAATTCAATCATCCTTTTACTTTAGGGACTTGTATGTAATTTCGATTTCTCATACTGTTCTTTTAGTTGCTGTATTTCAGAACATACTTCAGCTTTATTGCATTTGATCGCTGTATTAATACCTGTTATATCCAATATAAGATAATCTGAGGACAATAAAGATTTAGGGTTACCTGTAGTAATCAAGGGACCTACTTCTATAGATTTTAGAATTTGAAAGCCGCCTACTACCGGCTCTTTAAATTCACCAGTCTCTATTTTTATATCATCTAAGAAATATGGCTCTTCATCCGACGGTCCTATCACTAACCTTTGACACCACTCATTTTGTCCTTCACTAGAAAAATTCGCTCTACTCCTTCTAATCCATTTTTCGGGTAGAGGTTCTCCTTGAAATGATAATGCATCTGTATTAAAGGACTGAATATACATCCCAAGTGGATTCTTAAATGCAACTTGATTTCCTCCAAATACTGCGCCATACGCCGCCATTGATGCAGCAGGATCTGCGTGTCTGCATGCCAAAGATCGTACTCTTTTTGCTGTAAAAATCTCCTCTCGGGACGCTTTTTCTATTTGTCCGTTTCTTTTTACAGCATAGGGTTTGGATCCAAAACCTACGATATATATGAGATCAGAAAGGCCATTAATTGGATGACTCATAAATAATGCATTGTCTGTATTTATTTTATCAAGTCTAGAGAATTTCGCTGCTCTCATTTGTTCAGTTAAAACGAAAGGATCGTCTACCCCATACAAATCCTGCCAAGATGGTTGAATCCCCAATATTTCTTTAAGTATCTTTCTTAACAGATTTGGATCCCTCCTGGCTACACATTCCCAGTATGCTTTGAACTCCGTGGTCACATTGACACGTTTTGGACGGAGTTTACCTGATGAATCTTGCCTCTTTACTATAGTATATTCACAATATTCATTATGAAGGAGTTTCCTGCCTTCTATCCCAAAGTCCGATAATTGCTGGGCAATTCTTTCATCAAAGCAATGTTGTGGTTCTTGAGGGTCAGCAAACCAAAATACTTTTGCATCGGAAGATTCACGTATATCATTTGGATCAAGTGGGAAATATTTGGGATCAGGATTAGAATCAGATGAATTGTAATTTGATTTTACAGCCTCATTCCATGCATTCTTAATATCCTCATTCACGTTATCAGAAAATCCAGGTACGTCATACATTGTTTGTAGATTTTTACTAACGAATAAAAACATTACGGAGATTAGAATGTTTTACAACAGTTAATGTAGAACTTGTTCTAGAATTTGAAATAATGTAGTTTGTTGAATTCATTTTTATGCTATGGTATGGACTCGTAGGAAACAAAAAAGTGCGTTTCAAATAATCTAAGCTACTGGTGCCTTATAGAGGATATTTGATAATTTTTTCCATTAACCCTATACTCAGTAAGACTGAATAAATTCTGATTATAAAATGGTAGAAGCAAGCATTATTGAATTAAGTAGCCATGTTCTTCAATATCCCAAGTAAAAAAAGATTTTTATATATTTATCTTTACTAATTGTCATTTCTTTTATTTCGTAAAAAATTGTTTTTATAGCAAACCGTATAGTTTCCAAATTGAAGTTTAATTCTTCATATTATTATAAAATTTAGGATTGTAATATTTGACTCAAGATTCAAAATGACTGTTCAAATATTGGTAACTGCCTTTTGAGCCCGTTTCCGGCACGAGATAGAAAATACCCTTTCACTGTATCCTCTCAAGCGATCTAGACAAATTTGATCAAAACACATCTTCCTTTAGGTCATAAGATAGGTATTTTTTACAGGATGTTTTTATCGACTTTTCTCTAAATAACGATCATTACTACAATATACGGCCCCTTGCAAGCTGACTGTTACGAGAATTAGAACATACATATCAAAGATTAATTAGGAGTGACATTATCCATTTTCATGTCCATACCTCAGAATCACTTTTTGGGCCGGCTCATCGTGTACTTTGAAGCAGCTCAACAATGCATATCCTGATGATGTAATTGCCACTTCAGACATTTTGACAATAAAAGACAATCTTGAGAACTAAATACCTGCCAATTCCTGGATGATCTACATGCTGGAATTATTTATAGATAAAAACTTTAAACAGCATGATAGAATCAAACCAGTACCACTTGAACTAGATCTTTTTTGCCAATTCGATGATAAAGTAGACTTTAAGGCTATTTTCAATGGGCATAATCAGTATAGTTTTAAAAAAGTATTTACCTAAGGTACACCATTCTTATCAACTCGAAATTGTACTAGACTCAAATAAACGAACTGTATCCTATAGATTACGAGATAATGATACGGGAGAATCTGAATCCTTTGATTTGAGCGCGGATAACATGAACGGGAGTGTAAACGAACAAATGAAGAATTATCTCACCAACGTTTTTAATGAAGTAAAATTTGAGCCATTCAAACACTTTACAGGAATTGAATGGTGGAACAAAGTTGAAAACCTTCCATACCCTGTAAGATATCATGTTCAGTTTTCCATGTCAAGGTATGCGCAATCTCATGAGTCAGAGAATCTAATCTACAAACCTTATACTTCTCTAACCACAGACATTGATCCATTAAGAAAACAATATCCAGTTTCATTCCATGGATTGCGAAATATGGATGGATGTCTGTGTTACGAGGTAGGTTCGGGCAATACAAATACTGGTATGGATTACCATCTGTAAAAAGTGCCAGATAGCAACACTAAACATTTAACTACATCAGACCAACTTTATCCTTAGCTATCGACGTTTATCACCATTACTTTCAATTTAATTCTGCATGTGGATTCATGTTTAGGTCATTTAGCGCCGGAAAACTTTTAAAAGATCTTTAAAATATTTTATGTTAGGCATTTTATTTACACGAAAACAAACTGATAGAGAAAATGTACTACTTTATTGATTTCGTATTGGTCGCCTTAGGGACCAAGTCTTGCTCAAACTAATCTTCAACTTGATCCTCAATCTCTTTTAGATTATTAAACAAATTATAGGATTCGTCATCATACAGATTGGAATTTCTACATATCAAATATATAATAAATTCTGGATTATAACTATCACTTCTTTTCTTAATCCTTACTAGGTATTTATTATCTATGAGTTGGGGATCGGACCATGTATATACCATACTATTCGATATTTTACTTTTCTTTCTTTTCTCCTAGTAAAATATATTCTCATTGTTTAATATTTTCATTTATCAACTAGGTTTGTTTTTTTAATATTCAAGAATGATTCTATTCCTTTTCTCTTTCTTTGGAACTGTTTCTCTAAAGCATCAACTTATGTCCTCTAATTGTAATCTGGAGGTTTGAATATGCCATTTTCCCTATTGAATTTCAGTTAAATCCTATGCAACTAGACACTGATAATAATTGTCATGTATTGGCATAAACACACTAAATTTAAATATTAGTCATATTAAGATGAAATATGAGTAATCTCGAATTAAAAATAGGTTCGGCAAGTAATGCAGCGAACACATTAACTTCGTCACAAAAAGATGTATTTGAAGGTAGAGTCGAAATTCGCGGAAGAATAAATCTCAAACAATTCTACTATATGGGAGGTCAATCTGATGCAGATACTGTAAAAATAACAATGCAAGTTAATGCTATCAGGTTTAGAAAAAATGATCAGTCAGATTGGCAAGATAATTTGACTTTGTTTAAGAACGCAAAAGTCGGAGGAAAGAAGGTGATTGATTCTCAAGGAAGAATGACCATTAGATTACAGGGTATTGATGCTCCAGAATTACATTTTCGACCAACAGCTCCTACGGGATTAAATGATATACAAAAGGAGAAATTTAAATCTCTCAACAAGGAATTTAGACAATTCGGTGGTGGAAAAGCCACGTTTAAATTGGTAGAATTTTTGAAAACACTGTCACAAGGAGATGAAGATGCATTGTTTGTTAATGCATTTGCATTTTCATATGTTGATTCTCCCAACGATCTTTTTGACAGGTACGGAAGAGCAGTGGCTGATATAGTAGTTACTGCAAATGATGATACTACGGGTATAAATATTAATCAATGGCTAGTAGAGAATGGATGGACTTTTCCCGACTTTTATAACTCCATGTCATTTAATGAAATAAAGATATTGGAAGAAAAAGGTAAATCAGCCAAGCAAAATGAAAAAGGAATATGGAAGGAATATTCACAGAAACTTCAACCATTCAAATTCGATTTATTTTTTGACAAGGATGTGACCATCGACCCCGACTTGGATTCTGGATTACTTAACCCCCCAAAAATCTTCCGCAGGCAGGCACCGTATGAAATACTAATAAAAGCAGAAATAAAACAATTTTCAAACTTTAAATCCTATCTTCAAACTTTAACTGATAATTGTTATGTAACTCATGAATTCCTAGAGAAGGGAAACAATGCTGAATTATTTGCATTATCTGACTCCATAGATGAACAAGATAATCTAGCATTTTTGCCCGGTGATTTAGTATTTGTGGAAGCAGATGCTACCTTAAAAGATGAAAATGGTAATCCTATTACAGAGTGGTTTTAGAAGAGTACTAGAATTGAATTCTTCTAATTAATTTAAATATCAATCATTTTTTTCTGTATTTGTTAAAATCGAACTTCAATTATTTCAAATTACTTTGTTATAACTGTTAGAACCCTATTCCCGAAGAACTTAACTCCAGGAATAACGACTATTACTGAATACAGTATTTATATACTAGATTTAAATGGACTACGTACTATGACCAGGTCTAAGAAAGAAAATCAATTCTCCTATCAAATGCTATAATGGCTTTTCGGATTTGTTCTCTTAAGCATCGTGAATTCACTGTAATGATAATCAACATGAAGGTTAACCAGTTTCTTACATGCTTTAGTTTACAATTCTTTTTGCGAGGAAAGTAGTCTTCGAAGAATTCTGTTCTATCCTTGATATATTGAATTGTTCTTTCCATTAAGTTTTTCTCTTCTTTACCAAAAAAAGGAATTGATATGGTGTTTTAGTTTTAGTATTAGGAACCTACAAGACATTGGGTTCCGGGTTCTACCGTCCGTCGATATACAGTGTTTCTCAGGCATCTTTACTATACCATTGAGCATTGAGGAATCTCCTAGCAACAAACATATTCCTTTGCTTGGAAATGGATAGAGATATATTAAATATTTGTCTATTTTCGTGCTTGATAGCTTCTATCCATAACCAGATGAATCTAAATCAAAGTTTAAATAAATGCCTTGTCGATAAAAAATCCAAAATCATTTCTCTCTTTGATAATATCTTTCTATAAGATGATACTTTCGGATCCAGCTCCATTTTTAGATAATAGAACATTGCTTCCGTTAAGAGTTGTGTAAAAGATGGCCTATACCTTTGTGTAAACTAACAGTGTTCGTTTAGATACCACAACACCTTTAGCTAACCATTTTGGATTACCATCATTATGAGGGATACCTACCTCAGGTTGA